>JAFQKD010000102.1 GCA_017397075.1 Oscillospiraceae bacterium
CAAGATGTATCAGCAGCCCTATTACCTCAACAAGCGCAAGGGTATAAACGACAGGAGCCTTACCGCAGGTCTCATGGAAAACATCCTCTTTGAGGACATCGACATTGCCGGAAACACCAACGAAGCCATGAGTGAGGTCATTCTGGATGCCTTTTGGGAGATCGGCGCCGACGCCAAAAACGTGGTCTGGCGGAACATCCGAATCGGCGCCACCGCAGAGGACTTCACCTCTCTGGGTATGACCCTTGCAAACATCGGTCCTAAATCCTCCACCTATACCGAGGGGAATCCCGATCCCGAGACCTGGCAGGAGCTTTTTGAGCCGGATCTCGTCTGCCATGGCGAAAATCTGCTCTTTGAAAACGTGACCTTTGCCGGTGTTCCCTGCACCGATAAGGCAGTGATCCTTGACGAGGTACAGCTTACCCCCAACCCGGACTATCCCAAGACCACCCCCATGGGCGGTACGGGTTACGGCACCGTGGAAAATCTGGTGATCCGATAAGGAGAAACGGCCATGAACACCATTCCTTTTGACCATAAAGATGCCCTTGTGGTGGCACACCGCGGTGTCAGCGGTCTTGAGCGGGAAAACACCTGTGCCGCCTTTGTTGCAGCGGCAAACCGCAGCTATTTCGGCATTGAAACCGATGTGCATCCCACAGCCGACGGACGCTTTGCCATTATCCACGATTCTCAGACCGGCAGAGTTGCCGGAGATGACCTTCATGTGGAGGGCAGCACCCTCGCCCAGCTGCAGGCACTGACCCTTTTTGACATGGACGGCACCAAAAGCCGCCGGGATCTTGTGATCCCCGCGCTGGCAGATTACATTTCCATCTGCCGCCGTTACGGCAAGACCGCCGTTCTGGAGCTGAAAGAACTGATGAGCCCCGATACGCTGGACGCTCTTGTGGAGGAGATATGCAGGCTGGATTATCTCAGCGGTGTGATCTTCATCTCCTTCAGTCTGGAAAATCTCATCCATGTCCGCAGCCGACTGCCTGAGCAGCCGCTGCAGTATCTGGTCATGGAGCTGAATACGGAGGTCTGGAATGCCCTTCGCAAGTATCGGCTGGATCTGGACATCCACTACAAGGGACTTACGGAAGAAAACATCCGTGAGCTCAAGGCAGAAGGCATCACCGTAAACTGCTGGACGGTGGACGATCCTGCCGATGCGGAGAGGCTTGCCGCATGGGGCGTGGATCAGATCACCTCCAACATTCTGGAATAACGCACAGGAGCACCTGCGGAACAGCTTCCGCAGGTGTTCTCTTGTATACAAGTCTTTTCTGTGATACACTGGAAAAAACAGGGAAAGGATGTGCCCTATGCGTACGAAGCTTTCCATAAGCGGGGAAAACTTCCTGCTGAACGGACGGCTCGCCTACAGTGAGCTTTCCGGCAGCAACCCCAAAATGCACGGTCTTCTCATGAACGCCCGGTTCATTCAGGGGATCTTTGATGACAAAGCAGATCCCCGGCGGTTTGACCGTTTTGGGAAAGTATTTGACCCGGAAAAGAACACGGATGATCTCATTTCCGCCCTTCCCCAGTGGTATGCCATGGGCATGCGCGCCATCACCGTGGGTCTGCAGGGAGGCGGTCCATGCTTCACGGTGTCAAACGGGGATATTGTGAATAATCCCTTTTCCCCGGACGGAACACAGATCGACCCCGCCTACCTCAGCCGGCTTACCCGGCTTCTGGATGCAGCGGACGAACTGGGTATGGTGGTCATTGCCTCCGCTCTCTACTGCGGGCAGATCCGCCATCTGGATGGAGCAAGAGGCGTGCTGAATGCCATCACCTCCGCATGCCGCTTTTTGCGGGAGGGCGGCTGGAAAAATCTCATTTTTGAGCCTGCAAACGAATATGATATCTCCCTGTTCCAAAACTACCCTCTGGTGAACACCCATCAGGGCATGGTAGCTCTTTTGGAGCTTGCGCGAAAGGAAAGCGGTCTTCCTGTCGGCTGCAGCGGAGGCGGCGGCTCACTGAACCGTGAGGTGGCGCAGGCAAGCGATGTGATCCTTTTCCATGGAAACGGACAGACCCGGCAGGACATGGTTCGCTGCATCCGCAATGCAAGACAGTGGGCACCGGGAAAACCCATCGTCTGCAACGAGGATTCCCCCGCCGTCACAAACCTGCAGGTCTGCATGGACCACCATGTTTCCTGGGGATACTACAACGCCCTTTCCAAGCAGGAGCTTGC
>JAFQKD010000103.1 GCA_017397075.1 Oscillospiraceae bacterium
AGCCGCCGGGCTGAGCAATGCAGGTAACACCGCTCTTGCGGGCACGCTCCACGTTGTCGCCGAAGGGGAAGAATGCATCGCTGGCCAGTGCAACACCGGTAACGGTGGCAAGGAAAGCCTTCTTCTCTTCGCGGGACAGGGGTTCGGGGCGGACAGCAAAAAAGTTCTGCCACACATCCTCACCGATGACGTCCTCATCCTCATCGGAGATGTAAACATCGATGGTGTTGTCCCGCTCGGCACGGGTGAGCCCATCCTTAAACTGCAGAGCCATGACTTTGGGATGCTGACGCAGATGCCAGTTATCAGCCTTGTTGCCGGCGAGTCTGGTGCAGTGGATTCTGGACTGCTGACCGGCACCCACACCGATGACCTGACCGCCCTTTGCATAGCAGACGGAGTTGGACTGGGTGTACTTCAGGGTGATGAGCGCAATGAGAAGATCCCACTTCTGCTCCTTGGTCAGTTCCTTGTTGGCAGTGGGGCAGTTTGCAAGAAGGCTCTCGTCCAGAACGAGATCGTTGTGACCCTGCACGAAGGTGACACCGTAGCACATCTTCTTCTCTTCGGAAGCGCAAACGTAATTCTCGTCGATCTGGATCACGTTGTAAGCACCCTTGCGCTTGCTCTTCAGGATCTCCAGAGCCTCATCGGTGTAACCGGGAGCGATGACGCCGTCGGACACTTCACGGGCAATGAGCTTTGCGGTTGCTGCATCGCAGACATCGGAAAGGGCGATGAAATCGCCGAAAGAGGACAGCCTGTCAGCACCGCGGGCACGGGCATATGCACAGGCAAGAGGAGTAAGCTCCGCATTGGGATCCACAAAATAGATCTGCTTCAGTGTATCATCCAGAGGCGTGCCCACAGCAGCACCTGCGGGGCTTACATGCTTAAAGGAGGTCGCTGCGGGCATACCGGTAGCTGCCTTCAGCTCTTTTACCAGCTGCCAGCCGTTCAGGGCATCCAGGAAGTTAATGTAGCCGGGACGGCCGCAAAGCACGGTAACGGGCAGCTCACTGCCGTCTTCCATGCAGATCTTTGCAGGCTTCTGATTGGGGTTGCAGCCATACTTCAGTTCCAGTTCTTTCATGTTCCCTCTCCTTTACTCGTGCTTATTGAGGATCCGCTGCTCGTACTTACCGGTTTCCATATCGGTATAGCGCACAAACAGAGAAATCTTGTTGTCGGCGTTGAGATTGTCCCACAGCATTGCGGTGAAGGCGTCAATATCATCCATGATCTCCACACGCTCAGGCTCACCCTGGAAGGTGGGGATCACGGGATTTCCGTCGCACACATAGGTGTGGAGGAAATGGCCGAGGCCGGCAATGCCGGGATACTCGTAGAAGAACCGTGCACAGGCAGAGCCTTCTGCATCGGCAGACTTCAGGATGGACATCTTGTAGCTGCCGTCACGGCTGAGAAGACCGCTGATGCGGGGAGTCCAGTTTGGACCGTCGTCCTCAAACATTCTGGTGCGCAGAGCCGCTTCCCAGCTTTCGCCCCTGGCAAGATACTCCCAGACGGTATCGGTCTGGTCGCCGTTTGTGACGATAAGACCGCAGCCAGCCTCACGGACGGGATGGTAGATGATAAGATGCGGATCCTTCATAAGGCTGGGGTCATGAGCCTCGGTGCGGATGCCGTCGGGCTCCTGCACGAAAACACGGTTGCGGGAATTCACGCTGCGGCCCATGATGAAATAAGCCGCGACGGCCTTCTTGCCATCAGGACTTACGCCCAGCACGATGCCGCGGCCGGGATATGCGTTGGTGGAAAGTTTCTCCTGCAGAGAACCGATCTCATAAACATTCATGTCTCAGTCTTCCTTTCCGCGCAGTCTTGCGCAAACAAGCTCAGCGGCCTTGGGCAGCAGCACCCATTCAGCCTGTTCCATAATGCGTTTCTGGAGCGTCTCCGGCGTATCCCCATCGAGCACATCCACAGCCTTCTGCAGAATGATCTCTCCTCCGTCGCAAACCTCACTGACATAATGCACCGTGGCTCCGGACACCTTCACTCCGTAAGCCAGAGCAGCCTCGTGGACATGAAGTCCGTACATTCCCTTTCCGCAGAAGGCGGGGATCAGCGCAGGATGGACATTGATCATCCGCTTGGGATACTTTGCCACAAAGTTGGGTCCCAGAATCAGCATAAAGCCTGCATAGACGATCATGCCGATGTTTTTCTCTTCCAGAAGCGCAGCCAGCTGCTCTTCAAAGATTTCTCTGGGAGTCCCCATCTTATAGGGTATCACAGCCGTTTCGATGCCGGCAGCCTTTGCCCGCTCCAGCGCATATGCGCCGGGTTTGTTGGACACCACCAACGCCAGACGGCCGGAGGGGATCTCCCCCCGGCCTTCTGCGTCAATCAGCGCCTGCAGATTTGTACCGCCGCCGGAAACCAGCACAGCAATACGGATGGGATCCTTCATCGCAGGATCACCTTATCCTCCCCGGAGGCGATCTCGCCGATGATGACGGGTGCCTCACCGTTTGCACGGAGGATCTCAAGAGCGGCATCTGCCTCTTCCTTTGCCACGACAAGCGTCATGCCGGTGCCCATGTTGAAGGTGTTGTACATATCCCGTGTGGGGATATTGCCTTCCTTCTGAAGCATGGCAAAAATGGGCTTTGTGGGCAGCGCGGCAGTTTCCACAACGGCGGTGAATCCATCAGGAATGCTGCGCGGGATGTTCTCGTAGAAGCCGCCGCCGGTAATGTGGCTCACAGCCTTCACGGTAACTTTCTCCGCAAGGGCGAGAACAGGCTTTACATAGATCTTTGTGGGCATGAGAAGGGCTTCGCCAAGAGTCATGCCAAGATCTGCGCTGTAGCGGGACAGGGTATCATATTCCACACCGAAGACCTTGCGCACAAGAGAGAAGCCGTTGGAGTGAACACCGGTGGAAGGCAGGGCAATGATGACATCCCCGGCCTTAACGGCGGTGTTGTCAAAGATCCTGCTCTTTTCCACGATACCGGTGGAGTAACCTGCCAGATCGTAATCATCCTCGGGCATAAGACCGGGATGCTCGGCGGTCTCACCGCCGATGAGGGCGCAGCCTGCCTGCACACAGCCTTCCGCAACACCGCCCACGATGGCAGCGATCTTTTCCGGCACATTCTTGCCGCAGGCGATGTAGTCCAGGAAGAAGAGAGGCTTTGCGCCGCAGCAGATTATGTCATTTACGCACATGGCAACACAGTCGATACCGATGGTATCGTGCTTGTCGAGAACCATGGCAAGCTTGATTTTGGTGCCGACACCGTCGGTACCTGCAACCAGCACAGGGTTTTTGTACCCTGCAAGATCCAGCTCAAAAAGACCGCCGAAGCCGCCAATGCCGGAAACAACACCGGGGGTCATGGTCCTTTTCACATGCTTTTTCATCAGCTCAACAGCCTTGTAACCGGCGGTGATATCCACACCTGCCGCGGCGTAGCTGGCGGACTGGGAGTTTTCGTATTCCATTTTGAAGCTCCTTTATGAAAAAAGTGATTTTTTCGGAAAGATCAGTCTTCCCTGCCGTTCCAGCAGTAGGTGCAGACCTTTTCACGTTCAAGGCCGATGGCCTCAAGAAGTCCGTCAAGAGACTGGTATCCCAGAGAATCAAAGCCCATTTCCTCGCAGATGGCCTTGAGCATACATTTCCCTCTCGTTGTGCTGCTGTCAGCGTATTCGCGGATATGCTTGCTGCCCTCATCCCCTTCCAGCTTCTGGATGGTCTTCCGTGCAAGAAGCTCCATCTCCGAATTGCTGCTGGAGAAATTCAGGTACTTACAACCGTACATGATGGGAGGACAGGCTGACCGCATATGCACTTCCTTCGCCCCGCTCTCGTAGAGGAAATCCACCGTCTCTCTCAGCTGTGTTCCGCGGACGATGGAATCATCCACAAAGAGAAGCTTCTTCCCCTCGATCAGCTCCGGCACCGGGATCTGCTTCATTTCCGCAACCTTTTTACGGATTTCCTGATTCTGCGGCATGAAGGATCTTGCCCAGGTAGGTGTATATTTCACAAAAGGCCGGGCGTAGGGTTTATGGGAATAGTTTGCATACCCGATGGCGTGAGGCACACCGGAATCGGGAATACCGGCAACGCAGTCCACCTCGGGAAGGGTTCCGTTTTCCGCTTCGTTCCGTGCCATGATCTCGCCGTTGCGGCAGCGCATGACTTCCACATTTTTGCCTTCGTAATTGGAGTTGGGATAGCCGTAATACGCCCAGAGGAAAGCGCAGATTTTCAGTTTTTCTCCCGGAGGAGAAAGCTGCTCCACTCCTTCCGGTGTGATCTTCACGATCTCCCCGGGGCCAAGCTCATAACAATCCTCATAGCCGAGCTTGTGATAAGCGAAGGATTCAAAGGAAACGCAGCAGCCGTCCTCGCTCTGTCCCACATGAACAGGAAGACGTCCCACCCTGTCACGGGCAGCAATGATGCAGTCCTTCTGCATAATGAGCATGGTGGAAGAACCATCGATCCGCTCCTGCGCATGACGGATACCGTCCACTATGCTTTCCTTCTGGTTAATGAGCGCCGCAGTAAGCTCTGTAGTATTCACCTTGCCGGAGGACATGGCCATAAACTGATGGCCGGGTCCGGAAAAGGTCTCCTCCACAAGAGCTTCGGCATTATTGATGATACCCACTGTGGAAATGGCGAACATGCCCAGATGAGAACGCACCAAAAGCGGCTGAGGATCCGTGTCGGATATACAGCCGATGCCGATGTGCCCGCTGAATTTGGCAAGATCACCTTCAAATTTCGTGCGGAAGGGTGTGTTTTCAATATTGTGGATCTGTCGCTGAAAGCCCCGATCCGTATCAAAAAATGCCATGCCTCCCCGGCGAGTCCCAAGATGGGAGTGGTAATCCACGCCGAAGAAGACATCGTAAATGCAGTTTTTACGGGTCACAGCCCCAAAAAAACCGCCCATATACGCAGGTCCTCCTTGAAAAAGAATGCGGACCGCAGGCAAGAGCAGTCTTCAGCAGAAAGCCAAAGCCGGGCTCTTACCTGCAGCCGGAGAAGTTTTAGGCAAAGAACAGCTTGTTCAGGGTCATGGGATCCACATATTCGCCGTCCTTATAAACGCGCATATTGCCGGAGGCAATCTCATCAATGAGCATCACGCGGCCTTCCGCATCATAACCGAACTCGAACTTGATGTCGTACATATCGAGACCCTTTTCTTTCAGATCGTCAGCCACGATCTTGGTGATCTTCTGGGTCATATCCTTCAGATCATCGTACTGCTGAGAGGTCATGACACCAAG
>JAFQKD010000104.1 GCA_017397075.1 Oscillospiraceae bacterium
AATGAAACGACTGCCCGGGAAATGGCAGAGGATACGGATCTGTTCCTTGGGGGAGATCATGCGGCAGAGGAGATCATTGCTGCGGTGATCCGCACTGTAAAGGGAGAAAAGACCGTTTCCGAGCGCCTTGGTCATATGGAAGGCATGCGCCTTACCGCACCGAAGCAGTATTGCAGAAAGGGATAATATGGCAGGATTTGTGACAGAAAAGCTGAAAACACAGCTTTGCGTTGTGGGCGGCGGTCTTGCAGGTCTCTGCACGGCGGTTGCGGCCGCAAGGCACGGAACAAAGGTGGTTCTGGTGCAGGAGAGACCCATGCTCGGCGGCAACGCATCTTCCGAGATCCGTATGTGGGTCTCCGGTGCCCACGGAAGAAACAACCGGGAATCCGGCATTCTGGAAGAGCTGCGGCTGGAAAATCAGTGGAGAAATCCGGACAAGAATTACAACATCTGGGATACAGTGATGCTGGAAGCCGTCTGGAAGGAAGAGAATATCACCCTTCTGCTCAATACCACCTGCATGGATGGCGAGATGGACGGGGACAAGCTGAAACTTGTCCGCTGCTGGCAGATGACCACCCAGAAGTTTATCGAGATCGAAGCGGATTATTTTGCCGATTGCTCCGGGGATTCCGTTCTTGCGCCCATTACCGGGGCGGAGTACCGTGTCGGTCGGGAGAGCCGTGAAGAATTCGGGGAGACCATTGAGCCGCCTGCTGCAGACCGTCTCACCATGGGAAACAGCATCCTTCTCCAGTGTCATGCCTGTGATACGCCCCAGAGCTTTACCGCCCCCGAATGGGCAAGGAAACTCAGAAAGAGCGATTTCGGTCCCGGAAGAATACCGGATCTTACCCAGTACGGGGAGAACTTCTGGTATGTGGAGCTTGGCGGCATGGGGGACACCATTGCCGATGCGGAGAACGTGCGGGACGAGCTTCTTGCGCTGATTTACGGGGTCTGGGATTATCTCAAAAACGATCCGGAACAGCGGGAAAAGAATGCCTGCTACGCGCTGGATTGGGTAGGTATCCTCCCCGGAAAGCGGGAAAGCCGCCGCTATGTGGGCGAATATATTCTCAGGCAGCAGGACGTGGAAGCGGCGGGGCGGCATTTTGAGGATACGGTTGCATTCGGCGGCTGGAGCATGGATGACCACGATCCTGCAGGTTTTGCGGGAACAAAAGCGCCCACCATTTTCCATCCCGCACCGTCTCCGTTCTGCATTCCGTACAGATGTCTGTATTCCGTAAATGTGAAGAATCTGTTCTTTGCCGGACGGAACATCAGCACCACCCATGCGGCCCTCAGCGGCACACGGGTTATGGCGACCTGTGCGGTTCTCGGTCAGGCTGCGGGAACGGCAGCCGCTCTTGCGGCAAGATACGGCATCACGCCTCACGAGGTCTGCGAGAAGCACCTTTCTCAGCTGCAGAAGCTTCTGCAGTATGACGATGCGTGGCTTCCCTTTCGGGAGAGACCCATTGGTGAACTGACGAAAAAGGCAGTTCTTTCCGGTGACTTTGACGACCTTGAAGCACTGCGGGATGGGTATGACCGGCCTGCGGAGGATGATGTGACCCATGCAGGTGCTGTGGGAACGCAGGTGACATTCACGCTGCCGACACCTTCCTATGTGGAATCTCTGCGGCTTGTTTTCGACAGCGACCTGAATTTTGACACGGTGTCGGAGTTTGAGCGGGTCATGCAGCGCTTTATGCCCCATAACAGGCAGAAGAGCATGGGAACTTCCTGCGTGCCGAAAACACTTGTGCGAAGCTTTGCGGTGGAAATCGAGACGGAAACGGGAAAACGGAGCATTGTTGTTCCGGAAAACCACCAACGGCTGGTGTATGTTCTCATCGGGGAAAGGGTCTTAGCAGTGACGCTGCGGCTGGACGCTCCCGCAAGAGTATTTTCTGCGGACCTTATGGAAGAATAAACGAAGGGCCTTCGGTTTATGCCGAAGGCCCTTTGCTGTGCCGCCATCTGCTTGGCGGTATACCGTATTCCTGTTCAAATGCACGGGTAAAGTGGGCGGCATCGTAGAAGCCAACGGAGTTTGCGATCTCCGTTACCGTGTATGCAGTGTTTTCCAGCATGGAGCAGGCTTCCTTCAAGCGGCACAGCGTCAGATAGCGGCTGGGAGAACAAACGGTTTCTCTGGTGAATAGCCGATAGAACCAGGAGCGCTCCAAACCCACAAATGCGGCTGCATCGGAGACGGTAATACCGTAGGGGAAGTTTGCGGCCATATACTCTGCTGCCCGCTGCACAGGTGTTGTGCCGAGTGGTTCCGCATTTTCGTGGGTGCCGATGAGTCTACCCATCATACGGTAGAAGGCAGCTAAAAGGCCATACCCCATGGTGTTGCGGTCTTTTCCTGCTTCACGCAAGGCTTCGATGTCATGCAGAAGAGCGGCATTATCGTGAATGGGGAAGACCGGCTCTTCCTGTGTGATGCCTGCACTTTTCAAAAGTGCAGGTGCGTCACTGCCGTGAAACACGATAAATACATATCTCCACGGATCTCTGTCATCCGCGCGGCACAGGAAGCTCGTATCCGGGAAAATAGAGAACGCTTGACCTGCGGTAAGGTAATGCGTTTTACCGTCAGCGGTATATGTACCCTTACCGGAAAGGATAAATGTCAGAGAATGATGGCGGTAAACAACGGGTCCCTGCACATGACCGGAGTGGCAGGTCTGCCAGCCGTATTGAATCAGCCGGAGGCCACGGTTTGGACACAGGGGGGCATCATAGCGTTCCGTTTCATAGGACATGAAGATCACCTCGCGGTAATTATACCGCTTTTTTGCGAGATAAGCAACAAAAATACAATACAGAAACACGCGGCGTACATGACGGGGAGCTTATGGAATGGTAAGATTTACCCAAAGGAGGGGAGTGTATGAAAACTTCCGAAAAAATTCGCATCGGCTTTGTTGGCTGCGGACAGTTCTGCAAAAATTTTGTGCCGCTTTTTCAGGCACACCCGGCGGTGGAATTTGTCGCCGTTACCGATAAGTTCCCGGAACGGTGTAAAGAGTATGATGAGATGTTCCATGTGGACAGGATCTTTGATTCGTTCCAGCAAATGATCGAAAGCGATGAGATCAACGCTGTGGCGATCTTCTCCCAGCGCAACCAGCACGGAGAAATGGCGATTCAGGCGCTTAAGGCAGGAAAGCATGTGTACAGCGCTGTGCCCATGGCCACAAGTGTTGAGGAGATCGGCCAGATCGTGGAACTGGTCAGAAAGACCGGGCTTACCTATTCCATGGGAGAGACGGGACATTACCGTCCCGCCACGATCTTCTGCCGCAATAAGTTCAAAAGTGGAGAAATGGGTGATTTTGTATATGGCGAGGCCCAGTACAACCATGACATGAAGCACCTGTACGATACCTTCAAGTACACAGAAGGGGATCAATGGAAGAAAATGGCGGGACTTCCCCCTATGTATTATCCCACCCATTCCACATCCATGATCCTTTCCTCCGCGAATACCCATGCGGTGAAGGTTGCCGCCTTTGGATATCGGGACAAAATGGATCCGGATATCTTTGGGGAAGGAATGAACTATTGGAATAACCCTTTCTCCAACACTTCCATGCTGCTGCAGCTGGCAAACGGTGGCATCGCCCGCATCAGCGAAAACCGCCGCATTGCCTGGATGGCACCGCCGACCTATATTTCCTGTTTCTGTGGCACTAAGGCTTCCTACGAAAGCTCCCTTGCCCAGCACACCTATGTGCGTATGCTGGAGGATAAGCCGTTCTTCGAGGATGTGAGCGAGCTTCTAAACCCGGTGGAGATGACGGAAAACCGTAATGACCCCGAATTTTTCCAGAAGCTGGTGAACTACGGCTGGTCCGGTGGTGCGGCACCTATCCAGAACTACGCCAGAATCCCGGAAAGTATCCGGGAAAATCACAATGGACATGCCGGAACCCA
>JAFQKD010000105.1 GCA_017397075.1 Oscillospiraceae bacterium
AACAAAATGTCCAGCAGCACATTTGTGAGAGAGGAAACGAGCACCGCCAGAAAGGGAATGCGGCTGTCCCCGATTCCGCGGATCACCGCGGCAAAAACATTGTATACCGCAAGAAAGGGAACGCCGCAGAGCACGATGCGCAGATATTCACCGGCAGGCACTGTCATCTCCGCAGGTGTGTCCAGAAGACGGAGGATCCCGTCGGTCAGACCGATGCCTGCGGCGGAAAGCAGAGTAAAGATCCCACCGAGAAGAACGGAAAACAGAATAAGGATCTTCGGAATGACATCAAAGGCTTTTCCGCCGAATTTCTGGGCGGCAAGCACGGAAATACCGGAGGAAAAGCCGGTAATGGCCATGGTGAGAAGGCTGATGGAGGAACCGACGGAACCCACGGCCGCAAGTGCTGTCTCGCCTTCCACGTTTCCCAGAATAAAAGCATCTGCCCAGCTGTAAAGCTGCTGAAGAATGCCGCTGAGGATGAGGGGCAGACAGAAACGGATCAGCATCCCGGCAAGGCTTTTGCCCTGCATTTCTTTTTGCTCCATGCGCTCCTCACATAAACGAGGCATAGTCCCGCACAAAGCCTGCTGCGGCTGCAACGGGATCCTCGCCGATCCCAAGCTTTAAAGATACCGCAGGCTTGCTGCCGGCATCGATACGAAGCTTGCCTTTGTAGCGGTCTCTGCCGTAAAGGGCGGAGATACGTTCCATGTGAAACTCCGAAAGGCTGAATTTCAGCAGATTCTGCTTCTGAGCGATCTCGGTAATGCCGGCTTCCGTGGCTTCACCCCGGAGAATGGCAACACGAATGAGCACATCCACGCTCCTGGGAGGATCACCGAAACGGTCGATGAGTTCATCCATCATGTCGTTTGCGTCCTCTTCCGTACGGATATGCGCGATTCGGCGGTAGAGATCCATGCGAAGCTCGGGGGAGGCAATGTAGGCTTCGGGGATGCCTGCCGATACGGTTAGATCTGCAGAGCAGTCTGCCTTGGTTTTCGGTGTTTTTCCCTGTTCCTCCAGAACGGCCTCCTCAAGAAGCTGCAGGTACATATCAAAGCCGACATTGAGAATGTGACCTGATTGTTCGGCACCTAACAAATTTCCTGCCCCGCGGATTTCAAGGTCGCGCATGGCAATTTTGAAGCCGGAGTTGAATTCCGCAAATTCCCGGATGGCGGAAAGCCGTTTTTCAGCAATTTCCGTAAGGACTTTTCCCCGGCGGAAGGTAAAATAGGCATAGGCACGACGGCTGGAACGGCCGACACGCCCGCGGATCTGGTGGAGCTGAGCAAGACCGAGACGGTCTGCATCCTCAATGATGAGAGTATTTACATTGGGAATGTCGATTCCGGTCTCGATAATGGTGGTGCAGACCAGTACCTGCAGCTCTCCGGAGCCCATCTGCTCCATGACGGAAGCAAGGGATTCTTCATCCATCTTTCCGTGGGCTACACCGACGGCAACCCCGTCCTCCTTCAGCATGGCGGAAAGGCGGCTTGCTGTACGGTCGATGCTCTCCACACGGTTGTGAAGGTAATATACCTGACCGCCCCGGCTGACTTCCCTGCGAATGGCATCTGCAAGCACATTCCATTCATGCTCCAGCACATAGGTCTGCACAGGCTGACGATCCTGAGGAGGCTCTTCCAGTGTGGACATATCCCGAAGACCGGAAAGGGCCATATTCAGGGTTCTGGGAATAGGCGTTGCGGAAAGGGTGAGAACATCCACATTTCCGGAGATTTCCTTCAGACGCTCCTTATGCTGCACTCCAAAGCGCTGCTCTTCGTCCACCACAAGAAGTCCAAGATCGTGGAAGCGGATATCCTTCTGCAGAAGCTTGTGAGTACCGATGATGATATCGGTGCTGCCGGCTTCAATGCCCTTCAGCGCGGCTTTGATCTGTGCGGGAGTTCTGAAACGGCTGAGCATATCGATGCGCACGGGATAGCCGGAAAAACGGCTCATGGCAGTTTGATAATGCTGCTGGGCAAGCACGGTGGTAGGCACAAGAATGGCAGCCTGCTTTCCATCCATGATGCACTTCATGATGGCCCGCATGGCAACTTCCGTTTTTCCGTAACCTACATCTCCGCAGAGAAGGCGGTCCATGGGAACGGTGCGTTCCATATCCTGCTTGATCTCCCGGATGCTGCGCAGCTGGTCTTCCGTCTCCTGATAGGGGAAGGCAGCTTCAAATTCATTCTGCCATGGATTATCCTGGGAGAATGCATAACCCTGCTGCTTCATGCGCCGGGCCTGGATCTGGATGAGCTGTGAAGCCATTTCTTTTGCGGCGCCCTTGGCTTTCGCCTTTGTCTTTGCCCAATCGGTGCCGCCGAGTTTGGAGAGCTTTACAGGTTTATCTTCACCGCCGCCGATGTATTTGCTCACGGCATCAAGCTGTGTGGCCGGTACATACAGGGCATCCGTTCCTGCAAAGGCGATCTTCACATAGTCCTTTTCCACCTTATCCACAGGCATTTTTACAATGCCCACAAAGCGGCCGATGCCGTAAACATCGTGGACCACAAGATCTCCGGGGGAAAGGTCGGTAAAGCTGTCAAGCTTTCTGCGGTTGGTGGTCTGTTTCTTTTTTACCTTTTTGCGGAAAGCACCTGCGGTGAACTGCCCTTCGGGAATGACCACAAGGCGGCTTTCCGGATATTCAAATCCCGCGGAAAGAGAACCGACCGCAATACGGCATTCTCCCGGAGCGGGAAGCTTTGTCAGTTCCGGATCCAGAATAGGGGAAACGCCGTGCTCCTTCAGAAAACTGTGAAGGATCTCGCAGCGGCGTGCGTCTCCGCAGAGAACGGCTACACCCGAGCCGAATTTCTGGTGATGGGCAATGTCCCCTGCGGCGGTTTCCAGACTTCCGCCGTAGGAGGGAAGCTGCTTTGCGATAAGGGTCTCCAGATTTTTCGGGGGGATGGGATATTCACCAACGGTGAAGTTATCGGCCATAAATACCGCAAAATCGGTAAGCTTTCCGCAGACCTGTTCCCAGCTGACCGCAAAATCGCAGAGCGTACCGTCAAGACATCCGCTTTCCACAAGGGCGGCAGTGTCCTCGTTCAGCTGCCAGAGCCAGTTTTTTGCCCGCTCCTTCAGCCTGCCCGGTTCGCACAGCAGCACGACCGTGTCTGCCGGGAAATACTCCGCGGCAGTGGAGAGGAAATACAGCATGGAGAGATATCGGTCCGCAGCAATGAGGGTGCGGTCATTTCTGAGCCGCTCAATATCACCTGCAATATTCTCCTCCAGTTCGGGAAGTCTTGTCTTTCGACGGGCGGCTTTTCTGAGAAGCCGTTCCAGTTCAGCGGCAAAACCCTGATTTCCGCCGCTGTAAAGGCTGGGGAGAGCTTCAAAGGCAGGCAGTACCTGTACACTGCGCAGGGTCTCTGTCCGCCGCTGGGAGGAAATATCAAAATACCCCATGGAATCGATCTCATCGCCGAAAAATTCGCAGCGCACGGGATTTGGTTCGGAAGGGGAATAGAAATCCAGAATGCCGCCCCGCAGAGCAAACTGGCCGGGACCTTCTACCTGCAGTGAGCGGCTGTAGCCTGCGCGGATAAGCTTTTCAGCAATGTCTTCCAGCACATATTCTCCGCCGTCCTTCAGCTCAAAGGCTGCGGAGGTAAGAAGTCCTTTCGGGATGGTGCGCTGCATCAGGGCTTCCGGCGTTGTGACCGTGAAGCCTGCATTGCCGTTTGCCAGACGCCAGAGAGCATGAAGCTTCTGCTGTTCAAGCTCACGGGAGGCACCTTCCACATTGCGGAAGATCCAGTCTCTTGCCGGCAGGAAAACAGCTTCCTCACCGCACAGTGCATTCACATCTGCGGCAAACCGCTTACCTTCCCCTTCATCTGCGCACACGACAACAACGCTCCGACCCGTAAAGGCCCGGAGCGCAGATGCGATATGTGCCCGATGAATGGGACCTGTACCGCTGAGAAGCACGGGAGAACGTCCCGCTTCCAATGCGGCAAGGGATTTCTGGAAAGGAACCTCAAGGTTCAGTGCCTGGGTAAGAATGTGCATAGCTACCTCAATACGGTTTTACAGGGGTTTTGCCTTGATCTTGGCAAAACGGCGGGGATAGCCCTTGGGTGTAGGACTGTCCTTGCGGATACGGATGAGTGTACGGGTAAGCTCCGTCCCGGGGATGGGATAGGTCACCAAGGGTTCAAGATGAGCACCAAGAAGAGAAATGGCTCTTCTGGCTTCGTCAAGCTCCTCTCCGCAGGAGCCTGCCTTCATGGCAAGGAAAAGCCCGCCTGCCTTCACAAAGGGGAGGCAAAGCTCTCAAAGCATGTTGAGTCTTGCCACCGCACGGGAGACACAGACATCGTATGCGTCACGAAATTCCGGCTTAAGAGAGAGTTCTTCGGCCCGGCCGGTGACGACCTTTGCATCCGAAACACCGCAAACGGGGCAAAGCTCGGAGAGAAACCCCGTCCGTTTACCGTTTGCATCGATGAGCGTAAGCTTCACATCCGGCTTTGCAAGACGGATGGGAAGACCGGGGAATCCTGCGCCGGAGCCGATATCACACAGAGACGCACCGTCCGGAATATAGGGCAGCAGCGCAAGAGAATCCAGAAAATGCATCCGGGCCGCGTCATCCTCGGGGGCAACAGCGGTCAGATCCATTACCGCATTTTTCTGATACAAAAAGTCATGATAGGCCCGAAAAGAGCCGACCGCGCCGGTGGGCAGGGAAATGCCCAGCCCATCGGCGCCGCTTGTAAGTACGGTTTCCAGCATGCTTATGCCTTATTCTGCTTCTCCAGAAGATCGCGGATCTGGGTGAGCAGCTCTTCGGTGGTGGGAGGCTGAGGCTCGTTGGCCTTGGCTTCCTCTTCGGCCTTCTTGGCAGCGATTGCCTTTGCATTTGCGACCTCGTGAGCCTTGTTGAAGGCCTTCACGATGGCAAAGCAGATGAGGGCGATGAGCAGGAAGTTGATGATGGCTGCAACCAGATCGCCGAAAGCGATGACGGTTGCGGGAACAAGCTCAGTAACGCCGTCTTCTGCCATTTCCGCAGCCTTTACCGTGATGTTCAGCACATCGGTAAAGTCAGAACCGCCGGTGAGGAGGCCGATGGCAGGCATGAAGACCTTCTGCACCAGAGTGTTGGTGATGGCAGAGAAGGCAGTGGCAACGATGACACCGATGGCCATGTCCAGCACATTGCCGCGGGAGATGAATGCTTTGAACTCTTCAAAAAGCTTTTTCATTTCTATTTCTCCTATGCAGTTTATTTTTCAGCGGTAAGCACTTCGATACCGCCAAGATACTTGCGGAGAACCTCGGGGATGACGACGGAGCCGTCCTTCAGCTGATTCTGTTCCACCAGAGCGGGCAGAATGCGGCTGGTTGCCAGTCCGGAACCGTTCAGGGTGTGCAGGTATTCCACCTTGCCGTCAGCACGGCGGCAGCGGATATTGCCGCGGCGAGCCTGATAGTCGCGGGCGTTGGAAACGGAAGAGACTTCCTTGTAGCCGTTCATGGAGGGGATGCTGATTTCGATATCATAAGTTCTTGCCATGGAGGCGGAACAGTCGGCTGCAGCAAGCTTCACGGTGCGGAAGTGGAAGCCAAGACCCTTCACAAGGGCTTCAGCCTTGGTGACAAGCTCTTCAAAAGCCTCATCGGAAGCTTCGGGCATGGTGAACTGGAACATTTCCACCTTGTTGAACTGATGTCCGCGGACCATACCGCGTTCATCGGAGCGGTAGGAGCCGGCTTCACGGCGGAAGCAGGGGGTGTAGCTGAAAAGCTTCTTGGGCAGTTCGCTTTCGGGAACGATCTCGTCACGGTACAGAGAAGCAAGAGCGGCCTCTGCAGTGGGGAGCATGTAGTGCACACGGTCATCGGTGGGGTTTTCGATCTTGTACACCTCGTCGGCGAACTTGGGGAACTGACCTGCGGTGAGACCGCACTGGTACTCAAGCATGTGGGGAGGCAGGATCATTTCATAGCCGTCGGCAAGGTGGGTGTCCATGAAGTAGTTGAGCAGCGCCCACTCAAGACGGGCTCCCATGCCGCGGTAGATCCAGAAGCCGCTTCCGGCAAGCATCGTGCCCCGGTCATAATCGATAAGACCAAGGTTATTGCACAGATCCACATGATGCTTGGGTTCAAAGTCGAACACCTTGGGCTCACCAAAGAAGCGGATGGGCTGGTTGTTCTCCTTGCCGCCGGGGAGCAGATCCTCATCGGGGAGATTGGGGAGGCTCAGCATCAGATTGCGGAACTCATCCTCAATTGCCTTGAGCTGAGGCTCGGACTGACGGATAGCTTCCTTCAGCTCGCTGACATGCGCCAGCACTTCCTGAATGTTGCCGCCGTTTTTCTTGATCTGAGGAATGCTCTTGGAAGCGGCGTTCTGCTCGGCCTTCCAGCCTTCGGTCTTGGCGATAAGATCGCGGCGCTGCTGATCCAGCGTAAGGATCTTATCGATGGTCTCGGAAGCGTCGTATTCCTTGCGGAGAAGCAGCTCCTTGACCTTTTCGGGATTTTCACGAATGAGACGAATGTCCAGCATAGTTAACTCCTATCCTTCCTGAAACCGTCATGCGGTTCAATTCTCGTTTCCGCCCAAAAGACCGAGAAGTCTCTCAAGATCTTCGGGACTGTAGTAATCCAAAACAATGGTTCCTTTTCGTTTTCCGGGATTCAGCTGCACCTTTGTGCCGAGAGCACGTCCAAGCCGTGCTTCCACATCGGCAACGTATGGATCTTTTGCAGGTTTTTGCGGCTTTTCTTCGGAAATACCGGCGGCAATGCGCTTGATGAGCGCTGTTGCTTCCCGGACGGTAAGACCGCCGTCGGCAATCTTTTTTGCTGCGTAACGCTGATCTTCGGGTTTTTCCAGCTCCAGAATGGCCCGGGCAATGCTCATGGAGAGTGTACCGTCCTTCACAAGCTCAAGCACTTCCTCGGGAAGATTCAAAAGCCGCAGTGCGTTTGCGATGACAGGACGGGATTTCCCCACGCGCTGAGAGATCTCCTCCTGTGTCAGCGAATACTGCCGGGCAAGAGATCGGTAGCCCAGAGCTTCTTCCACGGGGTTGAGATCTTCTCTCTGAAGATTTTCCACAAGGGCGATCTCAGATGCCTTGCGGTCATCTGCATCAATGATCCGCACAGGCGCCTCACGAAGCCCTGCAAGCCTTGCAGCGCGCCATCTGCGCTCACCGGCGATGATCTGGTAGTAGCCGTCCCCCATGGATCGGACGATGATGGGCTGAATGATCCCATGCTCCCGGATGGAATCGGAAAGCTCCTGGAGAGCTTCATCATCAAATTCCGTACGGGGCTGCCCGGCTCTCGGCTCGATTCGGGCAAGCGGGAGATATTCGGCAGCGCCGCTTTCGTTTTCCAGTGCGGCATCACCGAGAAGGGCGCCAAGTCCGGCGCCAAGACCTTTTCCGGCCATCAGCGATTCCCCTTTCGTTCACTGCGTGTCATGATCTCCTCAGCAAGATCCAGATAGGCATGGCTGCCTCTGGAGGACGGGTCATAGGCGATCACCGGCTTGCCGTGGCTGGGAGATTCGCTCAGACGCACGTTTCTGGGAATGGCAGTGCGGTAGACCTTCTCTTTAAAATATTTCTTGACCTCTTCCGCAACTTCAAAGGAAAGATTTGTACGGCCGTCAAACATGGTGAGGATCACGCCTTCGATTTCCAGCGTGTGATTGTAGCTTCGGCGGACGATACGCATGGTACCCACAAGGTCGCTGAGACCTTCCAGCGCCAGATACTCGCACTGCACGGGGATCAGCACGGAATCCGCAGCGCAGATGGCATTCAGCGTCAGCATTTCCAGAGAAGGCGGACAGTCAATAAATATGTAATCGTATTCGCTGCGGAGAGCGTTGAGAACACCCCGGAGAATGAATTCCCGGTTTTCCACGGCAACGAGCTCAATACCGGCGCCTGCAAGCTCTCTGTTGGAGGGCATCACATCTCCGTAAGGCGTTTCACAAACTGCTTCAGCGGGGGAGACGCTTCCCGTAAGCGCGGCATAGGTTCCAGCGGAGATCTTCGTTTTGTCGAGCCCCATGGCGCTTGTTGCATTCCCCTGAGGATCCGCATCACAAAGCAGAACGCGCCTCCCGGCCTTTTGGAGGGCACAGCAGACGTTTACACAGGTGGTTGTCTTGCCGACACCGCCTTTCTGATTGACTACAGCGAAAATCTTTCCCATTTCGGCGACCTTTCATTTGCGTGTAAGGAAATTATACCACATGGAAACAGAAATTCAAGATAAACTGAGAAATGTAGAAAATGTTTCACGGGAAACATTTTCTGCGCGACGCAGATTGTTTCACGTGAAACATTCAAAGCAGAAGAAGTTCTGCCTCTTCGTAGGTCAGGTTGGGATGGAGAGCAAGATTTATCCCCATGGCGGCGACCTTGGCTGTTTCGCGAACCTCAAGGTCAATATCCTTTGGCGTGACCATCATGCCGGAATAGGCATTCGCCTCACCGGAACAGAACACGGAGGCATCAATCACCGTAGGTACGCCGACGGCGATGACGGGCACACCGAGGGACGCCTTGTCCAGCGTTGTCCTGCGGTTTCCGACGCCCGAGCCGGGAGAGATCCCTGTGTCCGTTACCTGAAGCGTGCGGCAAAGCCTGTCCGGTTCTGCGGCTGCAAGAGCGTCCACGGCGATCACAAGGCGGGGATGCAGCTGTTTCACCAAAGCCTCTACAGCCTCGGCGCTTTCCAGTCCCGAGGTACCGAGAACGCCGGGCTGCATGACGGCTACCGGAGAGAAGTACCCTTTCGGAATGCCCTCTGTGCCGGCCAGATGTCTTGTGGCAAGAACGCTGTCTGCGGTCTTCGGACCGATACTGTCCGGGGTCATGCTTCGGTTGCCGAGACCCGCAACAAGCACGGGAGCATCTGCGGGAGGACCTGCCAGCGAGCGGATCAGTTCTGCCGCTGCAAGACAGGTGTTTTTCATTGCCTCCGGCTCCCGGGCAAAGCAGCTTTCCAGAGACAGTGTGGCATATCTCCCGATAGGTTTACATAATGCAGAAGCGCCCTTTTCGCTGAGGATTTCCACAAAGGTTGTCTGCTGACCGAAAAGGGTGCGCTCTTCTGCGCGTACTCCGGAAAGCTCCGTTGTTTCTCCGGCATCCTTTTTCCAGAGCTGCCATGCTTCCTGAGCAAGATCTGTCCGCTGCGGCATGTCGTATTCCTCCTGATATACTACTATATATATGGTATACTGTACGGTTTCGACACAGTTTATGAGGTTTGCAAAGAAATATTCTGAAAATATGAAAAAATCAGAAAAAAGGTATTGCTTTTTTTGGAAAGTTATGATAAACTTACAATCCGCACGGATTGTGGACGGCTGTCCCTTCGTGACTTTATAGGAGGAGGTTGCTATATATGCCGAATATCAAGTCTGCTTCTAAGCGTGTTCAGGTTTCCAAGGTGCTCAACGCCAGAAACCGTGCTGACAAGTCTGTTCTGAAGACCAGCCTGAAGAAGTTTGACGCCGCTGTTGCCGAGGGTAATCGTGAAGCAGCTGAGAGCGCCTATAAAGTCGCCGTTAAGACGGTTGACCGCGCCGCCGCGAAGGGCATTATCCATGCCAACAACGCTGCTCATAAGAAGAGCCGTATGGCCATTGCTCTGAATAACATGGCGTAAGCAAGCTGAAAGGAGCCGATCGAAGGATCGGCTCCTTTTTTCTGCATTGCCATAAAAATATACATTGCGTACAGCGGCAAAATCCGTTATAATCGCAGTATTGCCATAGAAAGGGATTTTTACCATGCGTTACACAAAAATTATTGCGCTTTTGCTTGTATTTGCGCTTTCTGCTTCTATGATGGCAGGCTGCGGAGATCTGGATACGCTGAAGAGGCAGTATCAGGAGAAGCACCCGTTCATGAAGGCTTTTGAGACTCTTGAGCCTGAAACGGTCATGGTGACTGTAGGAACCGCCGCTGTTACATGGCAGCAGCTGTTCCACTGGATCTTCTTCAACACCACCCAGTTCGAAGCCCAGAATGGGGATATTACTGACTGGAATCAGATGCTGGAAACAGGAAAGACTGTTGCAGAGCATATTTTGAGCATCTCATTGAGCAACTGTCTGGAATATGCCTATGTGGAAGCGGCTTCCGAGGCCATGGGTCTGGAGGTCAATGCCGCCATGCAGGAGGCTGCCAAGGATCAGATGCTGTCCGATGCGGCAGCTTACGGGGATTACGATACTTTTGTGGATGCCATTGAAGCAGAGTATTCCACGGAAGAATACTATCTGTACACCAAGCTCATGAGCGCCATGTACTCTGCTATCTATTATGAGCTTTACGGTGCTGAGGGGGAATTCCTTACCGAAGGGGAAATTCTGGAGCATGCTGCCGATGACGATTACATGATGGCAAAGCAGATCCGCATCTATTTATACGATATGAATACAGCGGAACTGTTTGACGAAGAGAAGCGGGCGGAATGCCTGAATCACTGCGAATGGATCATAGAACAGCTGAATGCCTGTGAGACCGTGGAGGAAATGGAAGCCAGATTCACGGAGCTGATGCTCGAAAACGCGCAGGACGCCAGTGCGGAGCTGTTCCCGGATGGGTACCTGTTTCAGGCAGCGGACCTGCATCCCGAGCTTGCTGCGGCGGTGCAGGAGCTGGAGGAGTACGAGTACTCCGATATTATCTTTGCCGACGAATCCTATGCGATCTTGCTTCGCCTGCCCATCAATGTGGATGTGGTTCCTCTCTCTTATGCCCAGTATATCGACTACGGCTACAATTACACGCTGCGGTATCTGACCTCTGTGGAGATGTACGATGAAACCGTCATCGGCTGGACGACAGATTTCCCTGCCGTATTCTCTCCCGAATACGAGGCACTGGATCTTGCAGAGCTTTTGGCCGACGGCAAGAAATAACTGCATAATCCTTCCGCGATTGGGAAAAATGATGGCGGCTCCGTTTTCGGAGCTGCCATTCTTGTTTTTCGGAGGGTAACAGTGGAACCGGAGAAATATTCCGCAGTGCCGGCAACGGCAGAAGGACTGAAACAGCTGTTTGAGGGCAGCGCGGATTTCTGCAGCCGTGAAATCACGGTTGGCAGCAGCACGGTGACACTTTGCTATCTTGACGGACTTGTTGCCGTGAATTCCATATCGGAGTATGTTCTGCGGCCGATCCTTGCCCATCCGGAGCTTCTGCAGGCGGAAAATGCCGATGCGCTGCGGGAATGTCTGGCAGACAACGGCACCTTCAGCGCAGGCGTTGCCTTGCGGACCGGGCTTCAGGAGACGGCAAATTCCCTTCTCAGCGGCTGGTGCGCCATATTCTGCGGAGGAACGGGTGCGGTGGTGTTCGACGTGCCTTCCTTTGATAAGCGTGCCGTTGGCGTACCTCAGGAAGAAAAGGTAGTGAAAGGCTCGCGGGATGCCTTTGTGGAAACTCTGCGGGTAAACACCATGCTTGTACGAAAAAAGCTGCGGGATCCTGCGCTGAAAATCGAGGAATTTGTGCTTGGAAGCTCCTCCGCCACAAGGGTCGCAGTCGTTTATCTGGACGGCTTTACCAATGAACGCATTGTGACGGAAGTGCGCCGCAGACTGAAAAAGATCCGTGCGGTGGGGGTATTGAGCACAGCCATTCTGGAAGAGCAGATCTGTGACCGGCCGAGATCCCCCTTTCCCCAGCTTATCCATACGGAGAGACCGGATAAATTCTGCGTAAATCTTCTGGAGGGACGGGTGGGGATCCTTGCGGACGGTCTGCCGCTGGGTTTCCTGGCGCCGGGAACCTTTGCGCAGTTTCTGAAGGTGCCGGAGGATCTCTCCGGGCATTATCTCGTGGCCTCCATGCTGACCCTGCTGCGGTATATTTCTCTGCTGCTTTCTCTGCTTCTTCCGGGGTTCTATGTGGCATCGGTGGTTTACCATCATGAGCTTTTGCCCACAAAGCTTTTGCAGGCGATCATTGATGCCCGCCAAAGCGTTCCGTTTCCCACGGCGGTGGAGGTCTTTGCCATGCTTATTGCCTTTGAGCTTTTGCAGGAGGCGGGACTCAGACTTCCCAGTCCTTCCGGTCAGACCATTTCCATTGTCGGCGCTCTGGTCGTGGGACAGTCTGCGGTGGAGGCCAAGGCAGTCTCTCCCATGGTGGTCATCGTCATTGCCATGTCCGGCATGGCGGGGTATACCATGCCGAGCCCCGATATGGCATCAGCCCTGCGGATATGGCGGTTTCTGCTGGTGCTTGCGGCTGTTGCAGCCGGATATTATGGACTTGTTGCGGCGGGGCTCCTCCTTGCGTGGCATCTGTGTACGCTGGAGAACTTCGGCGTGCCGTATATGACGCCCTTTGCCGGTGGCGGAGGCTTCTTCCGCGCACTGACGCGGGCGCCCGCATCCGGATATACGCCCCATGAGCCGGCGCTTCAGGGAAAGGAGAAGCAGAAGTGAAACGGTGTCTGCTTATGTTTGCTGCGGCTGCAGTGTTTCTGCTTTCCGGCTGCAGTATGGCCTCTTCCGGCGGCACGGAGGTGGAGGGGCTCATGCTCATCCGTACCGTGGGGATCGATACCCAAAGCGGAGCTAACGCGGAGAAGCCTGCCCGCATTACGGTCTGCACAGGTGTGGGACTGAATCAAACCCCGCCGAAGATCCTCAGCCGTGAGGATGTAAGCATAGCTGCAGCCGTGGAAAATCTGAAGTACAATGCTACCGGACTGGAACCCTTCTTTTCCCATACGCAGCAGGTGCTTTTGGGAGAAGCCGCGGCGAAGAACGGTTTTTCCGCCGCCATGGACTGGATGCTTCGTTCCATGGAGATCCGGCTGGATACGGAGCTCTATGCGGTTCGCGGAAACACCGCTGAAGCGGTGCTGAACGGATCGGAAGGCACCACCACCTCTGTAAGCGATATGCTAAGCCTTCTGCGGGATACGGCTTCCGCAACGGGAGAAGGGTATATATACAACTGCGGCGAGATCGCATCCTCGCTCCTGTCCAACGGAAATGCGCTCATTCTTGCCGTGGAACTGGAGGAGACAAAGGTCGGTGCGGAAGGGGCGGGCAGCGGAGAGGTAAAGCCTGCGGGTTATGGAGTGATCTGCGGGGACACGCTTGTTGGCTACACAGAGCCTGCACTGAGCTATGCCGTGTGTTTTCTGACAAATCATCTGGACGCATATACCATGCAGGTGACCACGGAGGACGGAGAGTATACCTTGATGCTGAAAAATGCATCTGCGGAATATTCCCCTGTATTTTCTGCCGAGGGAAAGCTTTCCCGGGTAGAAGTTGCCCTGAAGACCACCTGTACTGTGCTGCAGATGGAAAGCGGAGCAAATCTGGTGGATGAAGCAGTGCGGGAAACCGTGGCTGCCGCCGTGCAGAAAGTATTGGAAGAGGACGCAGCCTCGGTGATCCGCAGCGCAGTGGATATGGACGTGGACTTTCTGGATATCGGCAGTGCCTGCCGCAGGAAAGCGCCGGGGAAATATGATGCTATGCCTGCTGACTGGGACGAGCAGTTTCCTGTAACAGAGTACAGCATCTCTGCCGATGTACAGGTAGAGCGGACGTATGATTTGATTCATCCCATGGAGAGACAGGAGGACAGTACGTTTTGAACACAGACCGGATTTCCGTAAAGCAGCTGCGTTCCCTGTATTTTGTCAGCGTACTCTCGCCTGCGGTGCGCCTTCTGCCAAACAGTACCATTCTCCATGCCAAAAACGCCTCCTGGCTCTCACCGCTTTTTGCGCTGATTCCTGTGCTGCTGTATGCATATTTCCTGTACGGAGCCGCAAAGCATCACAAAGAAGGGGAAGGAATAGGGGAAATGCTGAGCTGCGGTATAGGGAAACCGGCAGCAAAAACAGTGCTGCTGCTTTGCGGGGTGTGGCTGTCCTTTTATGCAGGTTTTCTTCTTCGGGTAGATGCGGAGCGGCTCTATGCAACAATATATAAAGATGGAAATGTTTTTATGTTCGTGATGGCAAGCCTTATCATTGCCCTGCTTGTGGCGCGCACCAGCGTCCGGGGACTTGCCAGAATGGCAGAGGTTTTTCTTCCGGTGCTTGTGGCGGTGCTGGGGCTTTCCTGCGTACTTGCATTGGTGGATATAAAGGCGGAATATTTGCTGCCGGTCACAGGGGAAGATATCCCCGGGGCGCTGATAGGGGCTATACCCATTATCAATGTGCTTGCAACGGGGGCGTATTTTCTTCTGCTGCTGGAAAATACGGAAAAAGCGGAAGGCAGCAGACAGATCCTTCTTCGCGGCGGTCTTTGGGTCATGCTTGGCGTTGCCGCAGTGATCGTAACCGTCACCGGTACGCTTTCGGCTCCGCTTGCAAATCATCTGAATAATCCCTTCTTCGTTATGGCGAGGAACCTTTCGGTATTCGGTGTCAATGAACGGGTGGAAGCTGTGGTCATCGCGTTATGGGTGGTCACCGATCTGATCTTTGCAGCCGCCATGCTTCGGGCCTCGGCTGCGGGACTGAAAGCCGTGTTTGTTTTCGGGGATATCAAAAAATACGTCTGGGCTGCTGCCGCAGGTGCGCTGACAGGCGCAGTCTTTTGCGCAAAGGATGCGTTTGTACTTTCGAAAGTGTCGGAATACTGGGTACCGCTTGTAAATCTTTTTTTCACGTGTTTCTTATTTCCGCTGCTTTTTTTGATCGGCGCAGTAAAAAACAGGAGAAAGAAAAAATAGGCAGTCCACAACATCTGGTGACAGAATGGATGTAAAACTCAAGATGTTAGGGCGAATCTGCGTATGCAAACATTTTCAAAAAATATTTGAAAAAAATGAAAAAAATGCTTGACATTCTGTTTCTGCGGTGGTATTATAGTCAAGCGCTCAAGCGAGAGACCCAAAAAGAGCGCGGGTGTACCTTGTAAATTAAACAATGTAAGCGAACGAAGCACCAAAAGATTAGGGACTTCGCGAAGCTCAGGAATGAGCTTTGCATATTTCTTTGAGGCTAGAATTTAGCTTCAATAAATTGATTTTAGGTCGCAAGA
>JAFQKD010000106.1 GCA_017397075.1 Oscillospiraceae bacterium
CTTTTGGAGGAATTATTGGTCACGAAGAGGTACTTTCTTCCCGTAGCCTTCAGGGTCTCCAGAAGCTCGATGGTAAAATCATACAGCCTGCTGCCCAGATAGAGGGTGCCGTCCATATCAAAAAGATACAGCCGTTTGCTGCGCAGGATCTCTCGTTTCTCCATATCAGCCGATATCGAAGGTCTCGTAGCCCAGATAGGTCTCAAAGGCTTCGGTGAGGATATTCTTCATGCGGCCGACACCAACGGTGGTGTGATGCTTGTAGCCGTTTTTGGCAAGTTTCAGCAGCTTATCCTGCAGGTTGGGGATCTCGGCAACACCGCCGCAGCCAAAGAAGCTGTCTTCAATGGGCTCACCGGTGAATTCGCCTTCGCTCACGTAGATCTTGAGCTTGCCGTCCTCAGTCATGCAGTTGGAATAGGTGAAGGGGAAGGCTGCAATACGGCCTTCGTTGGAGCCCCAACCGCTACCCGGATCGCCCTTGGCAAACATCTTATGCTCGGTAACGGTACCCTTTGCAGCCATCAGGCTCTGGGCAACGGGACCGCAGTGGAACAGGATGACCTTGTTTTCATCATCGCCGTAGTTGTTGTTCCAGTCGAGACAGGCAGTTGCCTTGCCGGAGGCCAGATTCATGGCGCGCATGGTGATGGCGGAGCACAGATCCACCTCGCAGGAGCAGACGATGCCCCGGTCATTGAGCTCACTGATGAGCACGCAGGGGCAGACGCGAAGGATAGTCTCCATCTCGTTCCAGCAGCGCAGAGTGATGGCATCCAGATGGTAGGTCTCGATGTACCAGTCGATGACACAGGAGATCTTGGCGAGGGTGTTGAAGTTCTTCTCGGGAACGCGGGTAAAGTCGCTGTAGTTCCAGAGACGCTCCTTCTTTGCAATGACCTTGGGATCATCGTCCTTCATCTCGTTCACCATGAACACGAGCTCGGAAAGGTCAAAGGATTCCACATTGATGCCGTAGCGCTGAAGGGTCAGCTCATCAAAACGGGTGGTCTTGAAGGCGGTGGTACGGGCACCGATGCAGCCAAGGTTAAAGCGCTTCATCCCCTTGACCACGCGGCAGATGGCTGCGAAGTCATCCAGATTCTCCCGGAAAGCGGGGGTAAGAGGATCCACCACATGGGGCTTCATCACGGTGAAGGGAACCTTGTACTGATAGAACACATCCGTCACGCTGAACTTGCCGCAGTATGCATCACGGCGGTGCTGGAAGTCCATCTTTCCGATGGTATCGGGATAGGCCTGCATAAGTACGGGAACGCCGCAGTCACGCAGAGCGGCGATGGCGCCGTTTTCGTCAATGAAAATAGGCATACAGAGAATGACTCCGTCATACTCCCCTTCATGGCTCTTGAGCCATGCTGCATACTTGAGACCTTCATCACGGGTCTCAACAGCGCCGTAACGGGTGGCATCCGCATCCATAATGAGGTAGTCATAGCCGGCATCGGTGACCGCCTTCACCATGTCCACCCGAGCTCCCTCGATAAGCTCGGCAGGCATAAAGCCGCGATTGCCGAAAAACAGTGCAAAAGTCTGCTTTTTCATGATTATTTCCTCCTGTTTATTCAATGTACGCCCCCTGCTTACGAAGCAGGTTCTGTAATTCCGTAATGTCAACATCCCCGGGAGCCTTCCCCTGCCGGACCGCCATGGCGCAGGCCGTTCCCGCAGCCTGACCCATGACCATGCAGGCGCTCTGGATGCGGAGACTTGCGATCCCTTCGTGGGTGGCGGACACACACCTGCCGGCGACAAGCAGATTCTTTACCCTCTGCGGCACAAGAATGCCGAAGGGAATCTGGTAATTATGCCCCTTGGGAAGAGCAACATGGCGCTTATTCCCCTCTTCCCAGGTGGTAGCGCCGCTGCCCTTGGGGTCGTGAATGTCAAGGCACCAGAAGCCGTGACCGATGGCATCTGTAAACCGCCGCTCGGAAACCATGTCATCCAGCGTGAAGGTATACCGCCCCACAATCCTTCTGGATTCCCGTATACCGATCTCATCGGCGCACCGGGATACATACACATTTTCAAATCCGGGCACATTTTTGCGGTAATAGTCCAGATATTTGGGGATTCTCGCCCGTGTCTCCACTGTACAGCGGGTAAGCTCCCGCTCGTTTGTGGGGTCACCGGAGGCGGGATTCATGTTGGCATGACCGCCCTCCCAATAGTAATGAAAGTCGATGGGTCCGAAAGGCGGAAGCCTTCCCGCATCCCGCTCCCTTGCCATATCTTCCAGAATTTTTGTGGTTTCCGGCGCATGGAAAGTCAGGTGCTCGCAGGCTTTCCCGTCGATGCCCCCAAGCTGGAACATCATGGTCATCCCCTGCACAAGTCCGTCCTCTTCGCGCCCATACGCAAACGGCGCACCAGCCATGGCGGCAACGCTGCCGTCCCCGCTGCAGTCAATAAACACATCTGCGCAAATAGCCTGCATTCCCGTTTTGGTGGCGACCGCAAGAGCGGAGATCCTGTCCCCATCCATAATGACATCGGCCACAACAGTGTAATACAGAAGCTCCGCACCGCAATCGGTGAGATACTCCTCAAATACCCGCTTTGCGGTTTCCACGGGAAATTCATGGCTTTTATCTGCGGTCTTTCCCGGCATAACAGGATACCCCGGTGTGACCTTCACCGCATCGGGTCCCTCTGTCGGGAAGCGCTCCACAAGCTCCTGGGCAATGCCTCCTGCGATCTGCTTTTCCCCGTCGGAGAGATGCCAGATGCAGACCATGGCTGCCGTTGTGGTCCCGCCGAGGAAGCCCAAACGCTCCACAAGCACGGTTTTTGCCCCGTTTTTTGCCGCTGCAGCAGCCGCCGCAACGCCTGCGCTGCCGCCGCCAACGACACAGACCTGTGCCTTCAGCATAACCGGAAGCTCTTTTTGCGGCAGAGTAACCGTCATACCTTTCTCCTCCACTTACTTTCTTTTTCATATTATACTTCATTTCCTGCCAAGGTCAACCGAATTCTTGCAATCCACCCGGGCTTATGCTACTATGCAGGCAGAAAAACCGAAAGGAGTCCCGTTATGGAATACACACGC
>JAFQKD010000107.1 GCA_017397075.1 Oscillospiraceae bacterium
CCGGGAGCGGTATGCACGCAGCCGGTACCGGCATCCAGCGTGACATGGTCGCCCAGAATGACCACAGACTTGCGGTCCAGCAGAGGATGCTGTGCGGTCATGAGCTCGAAATCGGAGCCCTTCAGCTCGGCGAGAACCTCGAAGCCCTCGATACCGGCAGCCTTGGCAACGCTTTCCATCAGGTCCTTGGCCAGAATATAGGTCTCACCGCAGGGAGCCTTGGCCAGAACGTAATCCAGATTGGCGTTCAGGCAGATGGCAAGGTTTCCGGGAATGGTCCAGGTGGTGGTGGTCCAGATGACGAAGTAGGTATTGGCAAGTTCGGTAAGACCGGCAAGCTTGCCCTTGTCATCCACAACGCGGAACTTCACATAGATGGACTGGACCTTATCGTTCTGATACTCGATCTCCGCCTCAGCAAGGGCGGTCTCGTCCTGTGCGCACCAGTAAACGGGCTTCTTGCCCCGGTAGATGTAGCCCTTTTCGTACATCTTGCCGAAGACTTCCACTTCCTGTGCCTCAAACTGGGGATCCATGGTGAGATAGGGCGTATCCCAGCGGCCAAGGATGCCAAGGCGCTTGAACTGGTTGCGCTGCACATCCACATACTTTCCGGCAAACTCCATGCAGGCATCGCGGAACTCGGGAATGGACATCTTTTTGCGGTCCAGCTTGTTCTGCTTGATGATGGCGCTCTCGATGGGCATACCGTGGTTATCCCAGCCGGGAACGTAAGGGGCATAGTAGCCGGACATATTCTTGTAGCGAAGGATGAAGTCCTTCAGGCACTTGTTCATGGCGGTGCCCATGTGGATGCTTCCGTTGGAGAACGGAGGTCCGTCATGGAGAATGAAGGGGGGCTTGCCCTCATTCTTCTTCATGATCTCGTTGTAGAGATCCATATCGTACCAGCTCTGCAGCATATCGGGCTCGCGCTTGGGCAGCGCAGCACGCATGGCAAAATCGGTTTTCGGCAGATTCAGTGTGGCATTGTAGTCAGCCATTTTGTGTTACTTCCCTTCTCTGTTTTCGCCTTTCAGGCAGTGAAGCGGGGGCGCAGTCGCGCCCCCGGCATCGTCAGGCGTCATTTACTCCTGATTCAGGTTTGCACCGAACTGGAGATTTTCAAAATCGAACTTGGGTCTGGGGGTCACATATTCGTCATCGCCGCTCTCTTCTTCGGCTGCGGCAGGAACTGCTTCCCCGGTGATCTCTGCGGGGCTCTCCTCTGCGGGAGCAGCAGGAATATCTTCCGTGACGACCGGTGCGGGAGCCTCGATAGCGCCGCCGTTTTCCATCTTGTCGCACAGGGCAAGGATCATGCCGGCCATCTGGCGGGTCTGCTCCACATAGACATTTGCGGCGGCCTTTGCAGCTTCCAGACGGGCAGTCTCCTCAGAGGTCTGCTCCAGGATCTGCCGGCGGCGAACCTCGGCCTCTTCCTCCACGGAAGCCAGCATATCGGTGCGCTGCTTCTGGGCTTCCACCACAAGGTCGTCGCCCATTCTCTGGGCGGTGAGAAGCGCCATGCGCATGGCATCTTCCGTTGCCCGGTATTCCTCAACCTTCTCCACAAGGACCTTGATCTTGCTCTTCAGAATGGCGTTTTCCTTGTAAAGCGCTGCGTAATCCTCCGTCAGCTCTTCCAGAAAATCGTCCACCGTTGCCATGTCGTATCCGCCGAACACAGCCTTTACAAACTGCTTGTCCCGAATATCCTGGGGTGTCAGCATCGTTTCCATCCCTTTCCCGTTTTGGTTATTCTCTCAGGCTGCATCAGAAATACAGACCGTTATTTTCCAGCTCATCAATGAGGTCTCCCATGAGATCCACATTGTAGGGGGTGATCAGATAGGTGCTGACAGCCACCTTCTTGATCTTGCCGTCCTGCGCATAGGCAACGCCGCTGAGGAAGTCCAGAATGCGGCGGGCCACATCCTTATTGGTGTTTTCCAGATTCAGCACCACGGTGCGCTTGTCGCGCAGGTGGTCGGCAACCTCGGAAGCGTTCTCGTACCGGTCAGGCTTCACCAGCACCACAGCAAGCTGGGTGGTGGCATGGATGTTCACGACCTTATTGGTGTCTCTCCGTTCTTCAAAGCCGCCGTAGGAGCTGCGCGCCTGGCTCTGTGTTTTGGGAGCGGCAGGAATCCGCTCAGCAGACCGGGGTGTAAAATCCTGATATTCGTCTTCTTCGTCGTCGTAAGGACGGGTCAGCTTTTTCAGTTCATTCAAAAATCCCATTGCCCATATACCTCCAGAATCTATATCTCTATCCTGTCACCGCACGGCATAATTGCGGGGGCCGAAGATGGCACTTCCAACGCGCACGAGATTTGCCCCCGCTTCAATGGCGGCGGCATAATCCGCGCTCATTCCCATAGACAGAAATTGCACAGTACTATTATCGTATTTTTTTGCCGATAAGTCAACAAAAAGGTTACGCATTGCATCAAAATATTCCACAGTTTTTGCAAAGGGAATCCCTGCGGGGGGGATCGCCATCACCCCGCACAGCCGCACTCCCGAAAGTGCGGCGCAAAATGCCGCTGTCTCATCTGCAGCTTCGGGAAGAAAGCCCGCTTTCTGGGGTTCCCTGCCGATATTGATCTCCAGCAGAATATCCTGCACGATACCGGAAGCTTCTGCTCGCCTGCTGACTTCCCGCAGCACATCCTCCGAACCGACAGACTGGATAAGCTCCACCTTGCCGATCAAATGGCGCACCTTGTTCTTCTGCAGGCTTCCGATAAAGTGCAGCGCCGCCCCTTCGTAGGCGTTCTGCCCATATTTTTCCACAAGCTCCTGCACACGGTTTTCTCCCGCGGCGCGGATGCCTGCTTCAATGGCCTCCCGGATCGCTTCCGGGGGATTCATTTTTGTGGCGGCAAGCACGGTGACCTCCTCAGGTCTTCTTCCGCTGCGCTGCGCCGCCCTTGCCGCTTCGTCCAGCACAAGCCGGACATTGTCTGCGATGGGCATTTACTGCACCACCTTTCCGTCGCTGAGGTCTTCTGCCTCGGTAATGATCTCCATGCCCTCCCGGAGGTCTTCTCCGGTGCGCACATACCAGAATCCGCCATACTCTTCCAAAAGGGAAACATACACGCGCTTTGCCTGAAGCCCTTCCAGAATATACACATAATCATCCCCGGCTCTGTTGGAACGCACAGCCTCCGTAGGCACGCGAATGCCCGTGCAGGAGCGCAGGATGAGATTGCCTTCCGCTTCACGGGCAGAGAGCACGCAGTCCAGCTCCTCAGCGGAGGAAAAAACCACAACGCTCTCCCCGTCAACAGCCTGTCCCACCCGCTCAAGAGTCAGCTCCACTTCGCCGGCGAAAAGGCCGGGGAATTCCGCGGCATAGGCCTCCTGCCCCACAAGGGACATGGCCACATGCTCCTCCAGGATCACCGCGTAATACCAGCGGTTTCCGCCGACGACCTTGCCGAGCACATCGGTGTGGGATACCTTGCCGCCGCTCATGAGACTGCGGAGCCCCTCCGGATCCAATCCCTCCAGACTATCCGGTCCCAGATGCTCATAGCCGTCCGTTGAAGCGGAATAAAGTCCCGCATGGGGCATATACACCCAGACCGATTCCTCCGCCACCCGGGCTTCCAGCTGACGGATCTGCTCCTCCAGAGAGGCAAGGGTATCCTGCAGCACGGCAGGATCCGCAGAATTGTTTTCAAAAACATAAGTGGAAACGGCAAGGGAAAGCTCATCCAGCGAAGAAAGATCGCCCCTTGCAGCGGCAAACGCCATCTGCCGGGCAGCATTTTCTCCCTGATGAACGCCGCCCTGCGATCCGCTGAGCACCTCGGAAAGCTGATCCCGGCGGAGGCACAGCGCATCCAGCTCCCCGGCCAGAGTCACCGTATCCGAACCGGTATACCGCACGGCAAAGCCCTGCCCCGCACCGATGCGGGCGCCCTCCTCTGCCTGTACCACAACATCCGTGCCGAAACCGCTGAGCACAGTCTCCTCCCTGAGGATCCAGCCGCTGACTTCGTAAGTGCTGTCCACCGTATGCTCGGCAGCAAGCACGGTCTTCATGGGATTTGCCGATGCATCGTACAGAGAGATGCCTATGTATACCGCAACCGCCGCGAAAACGGCATAGATCGCTATGCGGATGGCTCGGTCTGTACGCATAAATGTCCTCCAAAAAATCTAAGCCTTACAGAACCGCATCCTCCTCCCGGGGCAGCATGACCGCCCGCATGGGCACCACCGTGGAAATGGCATGCTTGTACACCAGCTGCTGCTTTCCTTCCGTGTCAATGACCACGGTAAAGGAATCAAAGCCGGTGACGACGCCCCGCATCTGGAAACCGTTCATGAGAAAAACGGTCACCGGAACGCCTGCCTTCCGCGCCTGATTGAGGAAAAGATCCTGTAAATTTACTCTGCCTGCCATGATAGCCGTCCTTTCCGGGGAAAGGGGCATATTATTGTACCACAAATGCCCGCCCCGTTCAATGTATTTCGGGAGCACGGCATTCGTTCTCCCGCGGCTATCATACCTCAGCAGCTTCCAAAAACGCTGTCGAAATCCGTAACCCCTCCGGGAAATCCGGGTTTTTTCCCCAACGGATCCACTTAAGCTCCGGGTCGCGGCCAAGCCAGCTGAGCTGGCGCTTTGCATATCTCCTGGATTCCCTGCAGATATCCTCCCGGGCATCCTCCGCCCTGCCGCCGTTTTCCAGCGCACGGAGAACTTCCTTGTAGCCGATGGCCTGCATGGCAGTGGAGCCTTTTCGAAGACCCATGGCAAGAAGCCGCTGCACCTCGTCTGCAAGTCCCGCCTCATACATAAGGTCAACGCGCCTGTCAATGCGGGCGTAGAGGTCTTCCCGGTCTTCAAAGGTCAGGGCAATGCGCCTTGAGGGGTATCGGGGCGGCAGCGCCTTCGTTTCCGCATCATGCTTCGTGATGGTCTTTCCCGTAAGCTCCCAGACCTCGATGGCTCGGACGATGCGCTTTTTATCGTTTGCATGGAGCCTTGCCGCCGCATCCGGGTCAAATTCCGAAAGCCTGCGGCGCATTTCCTCCCCGCCGATACGGTCATACTCCTCATTGAGCCGCTGACGGACCCCGGTATCCCCGGGAGAGGCTGCAAAATCTCTGCCGGAGAGCAAAGACTCGATATAAAGTCCCGTGCCTCCCACAAGGATGGGAAGCTTCCCCCGCGCCAGAATGTCATCCACACAGCGGGAGGCATCCTCCACATAGCGGGAAACGGAATATTCCTCCTCCGGGGAGACGATGCCCACCATGTGATGAGGGATCCCCTGCATTTCCTCCTGCGTGGGTTTTGCGGTGCCGATATCCATGCCCTTATAGATCTGCATGGAATCCGCACCCACCACCTCGCCGTTCAGTGCCTTGGCAAGCTCAACGCCGAGCTTTGTTTTCCCTGTGGCGGTGGGCCCCGTCACAACTGCAACAAAATTCGGCATGGTCACGCCCTCCGGAAATGCTTTGCAAGGGCGGTTTTGGTGATCTCCATGGCTACAGGCCTCCCGTGGGGGCAGTATTTCACCTTTCCGGTGACCACAGCCTCCGCAATGACCCGAAGCTGCTCCCGCTCCTCCATACCGCCGGCCTTGATGGCAGAACGGCATGCCATGGAATGCAGAAGCTCATCCCGCAGCGCCTCGGGGCTTCCTCCCTTGCGAAGCTCGGTGCAGAGGTCCAGAATCACGTTTTTCGCCCCGTTCTTCGTGAGATACGACGGCAGCTTCCGCACGGCTACGCTGCTCATACCGAAGGGGGACACATCAAAGCCGTATTCCTCCAGAAGGGCAGTCTGCTCCTCCAGAAGAAGCACGTCCTCTTCGCCCACATCCACGACCTCAGGCTCCAGAAGCATCTGGGGCGCATCGTCCCTTATCTGTGCCTTCAGCCGATCAAAAATCATCCGCTCATGGGCGGCATGCTTGTCGATGAGAAGGAGGGTCTCCCCCTTTTCCACAAGGATGTAGGTCTCCATGGTCTCCCCGATGATGCGGAATTCCTCCGCCGCAGGCTCATCTGCGGTCTCCTGCACCGCAGCAGGTTCTGCCGTTTTGGGTACGGGTTTCTCCGCAGGAAGGTCGATCGCCGACTGATAGGGCACATAGGCATCGTTTTTTACCTGCAGACCGGCGCTTTCGGAGGGATATGTCCATTTGGACACCCTGGGAGAGGGCGCTTCCGCCCGGAAGGTATCCGCAGTCATGGTTTTGAAGAAATTTCCGGAGGGCGCTGCACGGTGCACCTCCGGTGCAGGGGCGGGACGGTAGCTTACAGGCGCGGAAATACGGCTCTGCACCGCCGGCGTCTCCGTCTCCACGGGACGGGAAAGCACGGCTTTTGTGGACTTGGACAGGGGGATCTGTGCATTCCCCTGCTCATCGGCAAGGGCGGCAAGGGCGGCATAATACACCGCGTCAAAGGCCTGCTTTTCCTTCACGAACCGCACCTCGGTCTTTGCGGGGTGGACATTCACGTCCACCGCAGCGGGGTGCAGCGTCATATACAGCACGCAGGCAGGAAACCTTCCCGGCAGGAGCGCATTGCGGTACGCCTGCTCCAGCGCCGCCTGCAGCATACGGGATCTCACGTTTCTGCCGTTGACGAAAAAGAACTGCTTGCCCCGGTTTCCGCCGCAGCCTGCAGGGGTGGAAACATAGCCGGTGACGGCGATCTCTCCGTCATTGGATTCTGCAGGCAGAAGCTGCCCCGCAGCCTCCCGTCCCAGAAGGGTATACACGCAGGAATCCATCCGTCCGTCGCCGGGCGTATGGAATTCTTCCTTGCCCTCCCGGATAAAGCGCACGGAGATCTCCGGGTGGCTCATGGCCACACGAAGTGCCGCAGAGGCGGCATTCATCCCCTCTGTTCTGTCGTTTTTCATGAACTTCAGCCGGGCAGGGGTATTGAAAAAGAGATCCCGCACGGTAATGACCGTACCTGTGGGACAGCCGGCCGGCTCATGGGTGATGACCTCTCCTCCCTCAAGGATCAGTCTTGTCCCCTCGGCATCTTCCTTTCGGCAGGTAAGAAGCTCCACACGGGAGACCGCCGCGATGGCAGCAAGCGCTTCACCGCGGAACCCAAGTGTCCCGATGGCGGCAAGATCCTCTTCCCGCTTAAGCTTTGAAGTGGCATGGCGCAGAAAGGCCGTCCGCGCATCCTCCGGCGCCATGCCGCAGCCATCGTCCGTGACCCGCAGCATGGCCATTCCGCCGCCGCGAAGCTCCACAGTCACGCTTCCCGCGCCGGCGTCTATTGCGTTTTCCATCAGTTCCTTCACCACGGAGGCGGGGCGCTCCACCACCTCACCGGCGGCGATGAGATCCGCCACATGGGGATCCAGCTTCTGTATGACAGGCATAAGCTTCCCTCGAATTTCTGTTCGGTTTATCTAAATTATACACGCTGCGGATTGTAAATTCCACTGGTAAATGTTAAAATAAAGTGTATTTCCATAGACATCGAGGTATATCTGACCTATGAGAACTGAAATCACCAAAGAAGAGCTGGATATTCAGCGCCGGTGGATGGCGGAAACGGCGGAGCGCAGCGCCGCCCTGCCTGCAAAGCCGCTGGCATTTGTGGATACGTACGGCTGTCAGCAGAATGAAGCGGACAGCGAAAAGCTGAGGGGAATGCTGCGGGAAATGGGCTACGGCTTCACCGAAACGGAAGCGGAGGCCGATGTCATCGTGCTGAACACCTGCGCCATCCGTGAACACGCGGAAATGCGCATTCTGGGGAATGTGGGTGCTCTGACCCACACGAAAAAAGCAAAACCGGGACAGATCATCTGTCTTTGCGGCTGCATGGTGCAGCGTCCCGGCATGGCGGAGAAGATCAAAAGGAGCTACCCCATTGTGGACATCGTCTTCGGCCCTCACGCAGTCTGGCGATTCCCGGAGCTTCTCAGCCGCAGACTGCAGCAGAAAAAGCGGCTCTTTGCCACCGAGCCATCCGAGGGCGCCGTGGCGGAGGGTCTCCCCGAATACAGGCAGGACGGCCCAAAGGCATGGCTTTCCATCATGTACGGCTGCAACAATTTCTGTTCGTACTGCATCGTGCCCTACGTCCGGGGACGCGAGCGCAGCCGTGAAGCAAAATATGTGCTGGAGGACGCGAGGAAGCTCGCCCTTGCCGGGTACAAGGATATCACCCTTCTGGGGCAGAACGTAAACTCCTACGGCAAGGATCTGGAAGGCCCCGATTTTGCCGACCTTCTGCGGATGGTCTGCGACGTGCCGGGGGATTTCCTTGTCCGCTTTATGACAAGCCACCCCAAAGACGCAGGCGAAAGGCTTTTCCGTGCCATGGCGGAAAGCGAAAAGGCGGCGCGGCATATCCACCTGCCCTTCCAGGCAGGCAGCAACCGCATTCTTGCCGCCATGAACCGCCGGTACACCAGAGAGGAATACCTTGCCAAGGTCGCCCTTGCAAGAAGCTATATGCCCGATGTGGTGCTCACCAGCGATGTGATCGTCGGTTTCCCCGGGGAAACCGAGGAGGATTTTGCCGACACCCTCTCCCTTGTGGAAAAGGTGGGCTTTGATTCCCTCTTCACCTTCGAATACTCCCGCCGTCCGGGAACCCCTGCGGCGGAAATGGAAAACCAGATCCCCAAAGCGGAAGCCCAGAAGCGGTTTGACGCGCTGACCGCTCTGCAGAACCGCATCAGCGGCGAAAAGCACGCAGCCTATGTGGGCACCACCCAGAAGGTGCTGGTGGACGGCTTTACCGGGGACGAACGCGGTCCTCTCAATGCCCGCACAAACGGGGGCAGACTTGTGCATCTTATGGGCGACAAGTCTCTTCTGGGGCAGTACGTGGAAGTGGAGATCACAGACAGCACCACCTGGTCGCTGTACGGCAAGCTGAAGGAGGGAGGGAATCAGGGTGCCTGAAGGTACGCCCATGATGCTCCAGTACCACCGCATTAAGGAGCAGCACGAGGATTGCATCCTCTTTTTCCGGCTGGGGGACTTCTACGAGATGTTCAACAGCGATGCCAGAGTCGCATCCAGAGAACTGGATCTGACCCTGACCACCCGGGACAGAAACAAAGAACTCTCCGAGGAAGAGCGGGTGCCCATGTGCGGTGTGCCCTACCATTCCGCCGAAGCGTATATCGCCCGTCTCGTTGCCAAGGGCTATAAGGTCGCCATCTGTGAGCAGACAGAGGATCCCGCCCTTGCAAAGGGTCTCGTTGACCGGGATGTGATCCGAATCATCACCCCCGGCACGGTGATCGACGCATCCATGCTGGAGGAAAACCGCTCCAACTACATCTGCGCCATCTGCGCGGGAGACGGGGATACCGGCATCTGCTTTGCGGACATCTCCACGGGAGAAGCCTGCGCCACAAGTGTTCCCGCCGCGGATTTTGCCCGGCTGCAGAACGAGCTTGTGCGTTTTTCTCCCAGGGAGGCCGTCCTTGGAGGCAAGGCTGGGGAAAACAAAGAGCTTTGCCGGTTCTTAAAGGAACAGCTGAACAGTCTTACGGAAATGCGGCAGGCGGGCTTTGCCGTTTCCGAAGCTACGGAAACGGTTCTCCGTCAGTTTGCCGTGGAAAGTCCCGCGGCTCTGGGGCTTTCCGGGGAACACGGCGTTCTCTGCGCCGCAGGCGGTCTTTTC
>JAFQKD010000108.1 GCA_017397075.1 Oscillospiraceae bacterium
CCTGCAAAAGCACAAGGTGTGGCGTTCTCTCCGGCGTGCGTCCCACCACCGTATATACGGAGCCCCCGGCCCGATGAAGCCTGATGTCATATTCATAGGTTCCCGGCAGCAGCGTCTTCGTATCCTCCGGCAAAAACGCAATGCAGCCTTCGCCGTCCGCGTTTTTTGTAAGCTTCCCGCCCTTTACCCCCGCAGTAAAGACCAGCGCATCCGTCTCCTCCAAAGTCAGCTCCGCCCCGTTTTCCTCACGGACGGAAACCGTAAATTCCCCGCTGTCTCCCCGCGTCAGATAAATGTCCTCTCCCCGTATCTCAAACATGGCATCTCCTTACTGGGCATGCTGCCAGATCCATTCATCCCGCTTCCGCGCAGCTCTTGCGGAGCGCCGCAGCTCCTCTGCAACAAACCATGGCACCGATACATTCTGTCCTCTGGGGATCTGCCATGCCCTGCCGTTCACCGCCACCCAAACGAAATTCTGCTCATTTTTTCCTGCTCTGTCCAGAAAAACCGTTTCTGTCTTCATCCCGTTCCTCCGTTTCCTTTGTTTTTCCTCCACGAAATCCGCCCTTATCTTACCGTAGGGGCGGATTCCATATCCGCCCGCCTAAAGGCTCCCTCTGACGAGGGAGCCTTTGCCTCATCCATTACCGGCTCAGTTTGCGGTATCGGTGCCGCTGTAGGCGGAGCAGCTTTCCACGCGCACAAGACGGTCGTTATAAAGGATCTTTGCCGCCTGACTGAACTTATAGCCCACGGTGGAGAACTGATCCAGAGGCCCGCCGACCTCTCCCTTGGGATGAATGATCATCTCCATTCCCGCGCCGTCGGGATCAATGAGGCCAAACGCATCCTTGCCGAAGAACATGGTGGCATACACGGCCGTCTGCCCGCCATCGGCGCTTTCGCTGCCGCCCTCACCGGGGATCAGCAGATCCCCGGCTGCGGAAACATCATCCCTGGTGCCCGCAAAGATCCGCTTGCCTGCAGGATCCGCACCGGTGATCACATAATGACCGCGGAGAGCACCATCCGCACCGCAAATCAGGATCTCTCTGCCCACCAGCGCCTCATCGGGAGTCTCCTGAACGGTCATGCAGTAGAGATCGGCAATGCCGAACTGCGCAGTCTCACCGGAGACCGCAGACCAGCCGGAAGCCGCAGTCAGATTCCGCTTCTCACCGAGATCAGCGCCCACCAGCACGGGAGCCTGGGTGGACTCCACAAAGCGGACGCCGTGAAGCTCGCCGATCTCGCCGCTGAACAGCTCCGCTGTGCCTGCATACTGATGGTAGTCGATCCATTCATTGCTGCTGCGCAGATCATACGCCACAGAAGGATGGATCACCGCCACATACTTGCCGTCAATGCGGGGCGCCTTCAGCTTTTTGAGCCATGTCGCAGCCTGATTCACCATATCGGGGGTCAGAAGACACTTCTTCCCCTCCTCATAGGTAAGCTCCCATCGGGCCTGAGGCACGGCCACCACATTGCCCTCCTCATCCCGGGATGCGGCATACAGCACGTTTGTGCCGGTCATGAGTTCATCCCGCACAAGGGTATCCTGTGTCTGCCCTGCGGAAGCAGCAAGCTCCTCCGCTGCGCCGAGGATCACGTCGTCCACCGCATGCAGCTCCAGCTCATCGGACACGGTCACATACATGCCGAACTGACCGATAGTGGAGGTCATGGCGCTCTGACCGAACTTTTCCCCGGAGGGGATCACGCCCTCCTGCAGAGCACCCGCATTGGGCAGCGTGTTCCACTTGCGCCATTCCACGGTTTTGCCTCTGCCTGCAGGCATAGGCTCCATGCGGCCAAGCTGAGCGTAAAGCAGCTCAGGGCGCGCATTTTCCAGCAGCTCCGTGTCATAGTAGGTCTTCATGGTGGGGGACATGGTGTCCTTCCCGGAAAACGGCACTGTGCTGCCTGTGTAAGCATTGGTGTAGCCTGCGGTGCCGTTCACCACAGAACCGGCGTCTGCAAACATCTGCAGAGCATGTACATTCATTTCCATATTGATTTTCTCCTTTCTTTTTTCCGATCCGTCCGGCCGGCGTCACCGGAATACGCCCGTATCCCGTTCTTCAGGCGAACGACTCCATCCAAACGCATCCCGCGTAAGAATCTGTTTTTTCAGGGAACGGTACCGCCCGTCCTCGTAAAGGCTCCCTTGTGTAAAGGGAGCTGTCACGGCGAAGCCGTGACTGAGGGATTGTCCTCCCCGCAGAAACCTTCCATCCCGCCGTAGGCTGAGCGATACTATCCGAACCCGTTTCGGAGCCACGAGACCGCCCCGATGCTGCGTTACCGCCTTTTGAGGGGCGACAGCCCATCTGCAAGGCGGCACCTTGCCTCAGGACGGTCTCGCGGCTCGGAAATCTGTGACCTGAGCGGGATGGATGGTACGCTCAGAAAATCTTGTATGAAGCAGATGGTCTGGCGCCCATCAATGAATAAAAGGAAG
>JAFQKD010000109.1 GCA_017397075.1 Oscillospiraceae bacterium
CCGTTCCAGTGGAGAACATGGGAGCCGTTTACGATGTATGTCCCCACCTGAGAAGAAAGGCTTACCGCCTGTACGCAGGAGGTATCCAGCGCCTTCACGGCTTTTGCCGCTGCGTCATACCATCCCTCCGGTGTCAGAGAATCGTACGCCCGGCGGCTTTTTTCCACTCTGCCGTCCGCATAAACGCAAAGCGCTTTTACCGCCGAGGTGCCGAGATCTATCCCCAGCCACGCTTCACTCATGGACGAACACCGCTTTCACAAACCCGTCAGGTCTTCTGCGGACATGCTCCAGCCCCTTTTCATAGTCTTCCAGAGAAATCCGCTCCGTGACAAAGCAGCCGAGATCCACAGCGCCCTCCGCCATCATGTCCATGGCTCTGCGGTGCTGATTCCAGTTGTTTCCCGCGCCGATGACCCGAAGGTTCTTCACATGGATATCGTCCATGCGGATGCGCATCTCTTTGCCTCTGCCATAACCGGCAAGCATGACCGTGCCGCCCTTTCTGGCAATGCGGAAGCAGCTCTGTATGCAGCTTTCGATACCGGTTGCGTCGATAATGAGATCCGTGCCGCCGGGATGCAGCTTCGCCATTTCCGTTTCCAGATTTTTTTCCTTCGTTGCAACCACTGCATAGGCGCCCATCTCCCTTGCGATGCCAAGCCGTTTTTCCGAAGACGCGCAGACCACGATTTTCCGCATCCCCATAGCCTTGCCTACGGCCAGCATACATAGTCCGATGGATCCCGCACCCATGATCATAAGGGTGCTTCCGCTTCCCACGCCTGCCTTTTCAAACGTACCGAGGGCAACCCCGAGAGGCTCGCAAAGCGCGGCTTCCTCAAAGCTCACATTCTCCGCTTTTTCGTACAGGCCATACACAGGTACGATGGCATATTCGGCATATGCTCCGTCACGGCGGAAACCGATCTCTTCAAAGCTGTCGCAGTAGCGCCAGTTGCCGCTGCGGCAGGCTTCACAGGTGAGACAGACCACATCGTTGCTGCCGATGACCGCCTTCCCGATCCAGCGGCTGTCCGCCTCATCTCCCACGGCATCCACGATCCCGCTCCATTCATGTCCGGGGACAATCGGATAGTTTGCGGGAATATTCCCTTCGATCAGCTCCAGGTCCGTGGCGCAGATGGCTGCGGCCTTTACGCGGATACGTGCAAAGCCTTTTGGCGGCACCGGGATCTCTCTCTCCGCAAGGCCGATTTCTCCGGGTTTCTTTACAACGATAGCTTTCATGACAGCTGCCCCTTTCATTTCTGTTGTCTTCAATTTATCACGCCGTGATATTTCCTGTCAAGTCCTATCTGCAAGCTTGACAAGAAGACTGCGAAAATGCTACACTCAAACACAGATCGGAGGTGAAGGCATGAAGAACTATATCGATCAGGATGATATGATCTCTGCAAACAGCGCCTATGTCCTGCAGACCGTTCGCCGCCATGCCGGCATCTCCAGAAAAGAGATCAGCTCCCTCACCGGTCTCAGCTGGGGCGGCATGACAAAAATCGTAAACCGACTGCTGGAAAGCGGATACATCACCGAAGAAAAAGGCAACGCCGCACCGGGTGTTACACGGGTACCGAATCTCATCAAGGTAAATCCGGAAAAGAATTTCGTTGTCGGTCTGGATTTTAACCTTGCGGGCTTTCATGCCGTGGTAACCGATCTGACAGGCCGCATTCTCACCGAGACATCCTCCCCTGCGCCGAAAACGAACACGCAGGCGCTTCTCGCCTCCTGCACGGACTTTCTCGTCTGGACCCTTTCCCCCTTTGCCCCGGAGAAGCTTTTTGCTCTGGGCGTTGCCATGCAGGGCATTGTGGATGTGCGGGGCGGCATTTCTCTGAAGCTGCCCGGTATTTCCGATTGGTCGAACATTCCCCTGCGGGATATTCTGGAAGAACGCTTCCGTATCCGCACCTGGCTGGAGCACGACCCGGACTGCCTTCTTTTCCCTCATCTGCAGAAAGCAGGAAAGGATAACCTCCTGCTGCTTCGCATAGACAGGAGCATCGGTGCCGCCGTTTCCGTAAACGGCAAGCTTCTTAAGGACACGGGCATTCTGGAAATCGCCCATAATATCGTTGTCCCAGGCGGAAAACCCTGCACCTGCGGCATGAACGGGTGTCTTGAAGCCTACATTGCCCCGTGCCTTATGGAAGACAATGTGGATGAAAATGCACTTCGGGAGCTGTGTGACCCTCTGGCAATCACCATCCGCAACCTTTCCGGTGTGTTTCGTGCCGACCGGGTGATCCTCACCGGTGCGCTGATCGGTTATCTGTCCCAGGCTGAAGCACAGCTGCGCGGGTTTCTTGATGACTACTGCCCCTCCCTTCCCGTGGAGCTTCTGGAGCTCAGCACCTCCGCAGATGTAGGCGCAGCAAGCATCGCCGCAGATCTCGCCATAAAGGAACTGAAAATATAAAAAAAGAAGACCTGAGGCCGCCCTCAGGTCTTCTTTTTTCAGCTTTTTCTGAATACGGGGATAACATCCAGCGGTGCTTCGGCCGTGACTGTCTGTCCACCGGAATATTCTTTTCCTGTGGACTCCTCCGTCCACTTTGTTCCCGCCGGAAGGTAGACCTCCCGCGTTCTCGCGCCATAGGTCATCACGGGAGCCACCAGAAGGTCCGGCCCGAACATATACGCATCCTTCACATCCCATGCTTTCGCATCCTCCGGAAACACATAGAACAGAGGACGCATGACAGGTGCACCGGTTTCATGTGCCGCCCGCATCAGACTCCGGATATACGGACGCATACTGTTCCGCACATGGATGTAATGGGCAAAGATTTCACACATTTCTTCGCCGAAGGACCATATCTCGTTGGGGCTTCCCGTTGCCATTGCTCCGCCGCCCGGCTTATCGGGAGCCGGACCCGGCCGCAAAGGCTCCCGCTGTCCGTGAAGCCGCATCACCGGGCAATACGTTCCCCACTGGAACCAGCGGACAAGCAGTTCCCGGAAATAGGGATCGTCCACTTTTCCGTCCAAAAAACCGCCGATATCGGCATTCCACCAGGGGATTCCGGACATGGCCATGCTGAGTCCGGCACACAGCTGCTTCTGCATGGATTCAAAGGTGGAACAAACATCTCCGGACCATGCAAGCGCACCGTAACGCTGACTGCCTGCCCATGCGCAGCGGATAAGGCTTACCGGGTTTTCCACGCCGTTTTCGCAAAGTCCGTCATAGAACGCCCGGGCATACAGCTGGGGGTAGGCATTTCCCACCTTCAGAAACGGGCCGCGGCTGCTGCGGTAAAGTTCATAATCATACCCAACAAATTCCGGCTCCGCGACATCCAGCCAGAAAAGGCCGATGCCCTTATCGAAGTAATTTCTCTTGATGATATCCCACAGATATTCCCGTGCTTCCGGATTCAGGGTATCCACCACGGCGCAGTTCGTCATACAGTTTGTGGCAACCGGAAGTCCCTGCTCCGTGCGAAGAAGCAGATCCCGCTCCAGCATCTCCCCGTAGTTTTCGCTTTTCGGCTCTACAGTGGGCCAAACGGAGACCATAAGCTTTGTGCCCATCGCCTCCAGTTCCCGCACCATTCCTTCCGGATCCGGCCAGTACTCCGGGTCGAACTTCCAATCCCCCTGATATGTCCAGTGAAAGAAGTCAATAATGATCACATCCAGCGGAATACCTCTGCGGTGATATTCCCCAGCCACCCGAAGAACTTCCTCCTGCGTGGTATAGCGCAGCCTGCACTGCCAGAAGCCAAGACCGTATTCCGGCATCATGGGCGGCGTTCCGGTAACGGCGGCATACCGCTCCACAAGCTCTGCCGGGGTATCCCCGGCGCAGATCCAGTAGTCAATAACGTCCGTGGCCTCGGCATACCACTCCGTTCGGTTATTGCCAAAGCTCACCCAACCGATGGCGGGATTGTGCCAGAAAAAGCCATACCCCCGCGAAGAGACCAGATACGGCACGGTTGCCTGAGAATTTCGCTGACTGAGTTCCAGTCTGCATCCCTTCAGGTTGATTCTGCCATCCTGATACTGTCCCATTCCGGCAATAAACTCATCATCCTCTGCTTCAAAGCGCAGGGTAACACGCCAGTCTCCGCCCCTGATCGGCTTAAACTCCCGGGCAGAAACGAACATGGGACTGCGGTCGCGTCGGTCCAGAACATCCAGCTGACGGACATATTCCCGCAACAGCACCTTGCCTTCCCCGTTTTTGAAGGTAAGCCTGCCAAACTTATCCAGAACGCACAGGATATTGCCGTTTCGGATGGTAAGTGTATCTTCGGTTTCCATAATCACCGGCGTGATCTCTCTCTGGGGCAGCAGCGCCCAATCCCGCACGGGGATTTCCGGCAGCATGGAAACAAGCACACGCAGAGCGTGATTTCCCCAGGGAATGACTTTTATCTGCTGACCTGCCGAACGGTAGGTAATGCAGTCACGGCCTTTTGTCAGCATGCGTATACTCCTTCCTTAATCCGAAACAGCTTCCGTGGTCTGCGCATCACTTTTCGGCGCGGTTTTGTAATTCTGCTCAGCGTCATAACGGATCTGCTCCATATAGTCCTCGATGCGGCCGGTCTTTACATAGTTTTCCACAATATCCTCGGAAAGCTCATAGGGCTTCGATCTGTCGATCACCCAGGGCTTCTCCGTGCGGAAGGGATTGCGGAACAGATTCAATATCTTCTTTCGCTCTTCCAGATGGATCATGCAGGCACGCATACAGCCGGGAGCGCCCTCAATGGCTCTGCCGTAGCCGAACTGATTGGGGTATTTTCCGTCAAAGGGATCAAGCTGCCCGTCGATACCGCCGTTGATCCCCGCTTCACAGGCGTGTTCGTCCAGCTTTGCAAACTCGATCTCGTGTCCCGCAACAGTGACCTTCACCGATTCGTTCATGGAAATCGCTCTGCCGCCGCAGTGCTTCACGCACTGCTTGCACCTGTCGCAGATATGTCCTTCGTATATAGGGTCAGGCTCCAGTTCCGCATCGGTAAGCAACACCGCGAAGCGTACCCGTGGTCCGAATTCGGGAGTGAGAAACACCTTGCTCCAGCCAAACTCACCAAGTCCCGCCATGAAGGCCGCCATGCGGAAGTTCACCAGAACATCCGGATAGGGCTTATCGGGAGAAACGTTTCTGCTCCAGCCCTGCCGGAATTTGCCGGTAACCGTGTTGTTGGAAGGGCCGGCAAAGAACATAATGGGCACGGTTTCGTTGCCGTCATCCTCAAGGACATTTGTGAGCTTATGGAGAACGCCGGGGATGAACACCTGATTCATGGCCGCATACCCCATGGAGGGATAGGCGCTGAAATACGTGCCTTCCTCAATGCCCCGGAACATGCCCCGGGCAATGCGGAACCCCAGAACGATCATGGACTTCGCGCCGGGAAAAATATACCGGGCATCATACTGCTTCGGACAGCCTTCAAACCGGTCCATCGGAGAAATGCCGCAGAGATCGGCGCCGAATTCTTTGGCTTTCTGCTTCACTTCCTGCGCTGTAATCATGCTTCACCCTCCTCATAGTCGCTGGGAAGAACTTCCCACCCTGCGGGAGGATCGCCAAGATCGGGAATATCCAGCGTGACGCCGCCCCGCATGGCGCTTTCATGGGCGGTAAGCCCCGGCAGATTGTATCTTGCTGCCTGCCACGCGTTTGTGGGCGAAAGCTTTCCGGTAACGACCGCGCGGCAGAAATCGTCCACCATGTATACGTGGGTTCCGGCATGTCCATTGTGATTTTCCCGGATACTTTCCGGGATTCTGGCGTAGTTCTGGATAGGTGCCGCACCACCGGACCAGCCGTAGTTCACCAGCTTCTGGAAAAACTCGGGATCATTCCGGTTTTCCGTCATTTCCACCGGGTTAAGAAGCTCGCTCACATCCTCGAAGAACGGCTTATCCTCCGGCATACGCACATAGGTGTGCTGGGCAAGGGAGCTTTCGTAGGACGCTTTTGTACCGCAGAAGCAGGAAATATAGGTAGGCGGTGCCATCCATGCGATACGGCGGTTTTCACTGATGCGGGCAATGCCGCCGTTTGCCAGCTGCAGCAGCATAGAGGTGTTGGAGAAGGGATTATCCCAATAATTCATTCCTTCCCCAAAGATATCCGGATCCATCTTATCCCTGTAACCGAAGGCGGCAACCTTAACGGCGTGGGTATTTGCGGAAGAGAGGATCATGGACGTGGAATGGGTGGGATAATACATGGGCGGAAGTCCCGCCATTTTCTTCCACGCATACCCTTCGGTGTATTTGAAGGTATCGTACAGGTGCTTCATGTC
>JAFQKD010000110.1 GCA_017397075.1 Oscillospiraceae bacterium
AAAAATGGCCTTGTTGCGGTAATGACCGGTCTCCGGTGCGGAAAGCACCTCTTCCACGGACACATCGCTGCCGCCAATGCGGCGCAGAGCGTCTTCCACCCGCTGCCGCTTCATGGAAAGCTCCTCGGCATAATCCATGTGCATCAGGCTGCAGCCGCCGCACTGCCCCGCAAGGGGGCATTCCGGAGCCTGCCTGTGGGAAGACGGCTTTTCGATCTCCAGAATTTTTGCGGCGCACACATTCTGTCCCGCTTTTGTGACCTGCACACGGCAGACCTCTCCACGAATGGCTCCGGGGATAAAGACGGCTCTGCCCCCGATGCGGGCAACGCCCTCCCCCTCGGAGGTATAGCCGGTGATCTCCACCGACGCGATCTGTTTTTCAAACGGCTCTGTCATACATGGCGCTCCTGATACCGGCTGATGACCTCATAGGCGGAACAGATCCTGCCGTAAAGGCTGCGGTACACCTCAAAATGATCCTGATAGGCGGCATACTTCTCCATATCCGGGGTAAGCTCCGCCTTTTTTGTGACAAAGGAGGCTGCCTCCGCATAGGAGGTGTAAAGTCCCGCACCGACGCCCGCTGCCGCAGCAGCGCCAAGAGAGGTCGCTGCCCTGGGTTCTGCGGGCAGTGTCACGGGAAGGCCAAAGGCATCGGCAAACATCTGCGGCCACACGCCGCTGGAAGCACCGCCGCCGATCAGGGAAAGGCTTCTGTACCGCAGACCGTTTTCCTCCATGACAGCACCGCACTGATGCAGCGCCTGCACCACGCCCTCATACACCGCGCGGATGACCTCCTTACGGTCGTGCCCCGGGGTCATGCCAATAAGCGTTCCCTTTGCATCGGGGGTCCACCAGGGCGTCCGTTCCCCCATTAGGGTGGGCAGGAAGAAGATCCCGCGGCTTCCCACGGGAGCTTCCATGGCAGCCTTTTCCAGCATGGCAAAATCCGCCTTCTCCGGTTTGTGCCCCAGAAGAAGCTTTTCCGCTGCCCAGTCAAAGGCGGCAGCGCCGCACTGCACCGTACCGCAGATATTGAAATGCACCCCGTCCATATCCGCAAAGGAGAACACCCGTCTTTCCGGATCCTGCGCAGGATGATCCGCCAGCATGGCAAGCCATGCGCTGGAACCCACATTGCAGTACGCCTCACCGGGGAGAGCCACCCCCGCTCCGTGGGTGGCACAGCTGCCGTCCCCCGCTCCCATGGAGACAGGGATCCCCGCAGGAAGTCCCAGAAGCTCTGCCGCTTTCTTCGCAAGCCGCCCTTCCGTATTGTGGGAGGGCACGATCTCCGGGAGAATGTCACAGCGGATATCCAGCTCGCGAAGAAGCTCCGTATCCCACTGCCCATCTGCAATACGGAACATTCCGGTAAGGGAAGCGTCGCTGTAATCCGTGCGGCGGAAGTTTCCCGTAAGGAAGCCGTAAATGGCATCCTTGGTGTTCAGCACGGTACGGATCTTCCCGTAAACCTGCGGCTCATGCTTTCTGAGCCAGAGAAGCTTCGGCAGGGTGTAGTTCACCGCGGGACGGTTCGCCGTCCGGGCATAGTAGGTCTCATCGTCAATGACGCTGCGGATCTCCTCCACCTCTGCGGCGGCACGGGTATCTGCATGGATCATATTGGGGTACAGGGCACTGCCCTCTTCGTCCACGGGAAGGCAGCCGTTCATTGTGCCGGAAAGACCGATGACCGTCACAGCCTTAGGGTCAAAGGCAGGCAGAAGCTGCCGCACAGCCTGTACAGCCGCGGCATAAAACTGCTCGGCCGTCTGCTCCGCTTTTCCCTCCCCGTAGTAGTTCACTCCGTATGCCGCAGTGCAGGCGCCCACAACGGCACCCTCTCTGGTAAATACAGAGCACTTGAGCCCCGTTGTTCCCGCATCCAGCGTTAAAATCAGTTCCGGCATAGCTGTTCCTCCCGATTTTTTCTCTTTATATAGTACCACACTTGCACGCATCTTTCAGCCTTGAATTTTTCTTTTCGCCGTCTGATTTCGGCATTTTTGCCGGGACGACTGCCGTATAATCAAGCTATCACTTGCACGGGAGGCGATGGACACGATTCAGGCAAGAAAGGCGGCGCCCATACGGGTGGTGCAGCTCACTGCGGCAGAGATTTTGCCGAACCCTGCACAGCCGCGGAAATACTTTGAGCCGAAGGCTCTGGAAGAGCTTGCGGAGAGCATCGCCCAATGCGGCGTGATCCAGCCTCTCACGGTACGGCGGTTAAACGGCCGGTATGTGCTGGTCACAGGTGAACGCCGTCTCCGCGCTTCCCGCATTGCCGGATTAAGACAGGTCCCCTGCATCATCACGGATGTGGATGACGAGACCTCAGCCGCCATCGCCCTTGTGGAAAATCTCCATCGGAAAGATCTCACCTTTCTGGAAGAAGCCGAGGGACTTCAGGCGCTGATCCTGCAGTGCGGTCTCAGCCGTCAGGAGGCCGCACGCCGTGTGGGCAAAAGCCAGTCCGCCGTGGCAAACAAGCTGCGGCTTCTGACCCTCTCCCCGGAGATCCTGCAAACACTGCTTGCCAATGACCTTTCCGAGCGGCACGCAAGAGCCCTTCTTCGCCTTGAGGGGGAAACCCTGCAGAAAAAAGCGCTTTCCGCCATCATACGGGAGGGCATGACCGTTGCCCGGACGGAGGAGTACATTGATGCGCTCCTCCGTTCCCCTCAGGAAACGCCGCCTGCCCGCAACGGAAAGGCTACATACGTGGTAAAGGACGTGCGTCTCTTTCTCAACAGTGTGGGGCGCAGCATGGATCTTATGCGGCAGGCCGGGATCCATGCTGTCTGCGGCAAAGAGGAAACGGAGGACAGCCTCATTCTCACCATCCGGATCCCCAAAGCGCTGCGAAAACGGGGATAAACAAAAAACGAGGCTGCGCCTCGTTTTTTGTTTCCCTTTACGTTCTCGCGATCAGCGCATCCTGCAGCTGAGTGTCAAGTCTTGTGAAATAGTCACTGTAGCCGCTGATGCGGATAAGGAGGTCTTCATGCTCTTCCGGACATTGCTGCGCATGACGAAGAAGCTCGGCGCTTGTCACATTCACCTGCAGATGGAAGCCGCCTTTGGCAAAGCGGTCATGAGCGATATGGGCGGCAGAATTCAGCACAGATGTTATGCTCTTTCCGCTGCAAATATCCGTGGTCATTTTTTGTGAATATATCACACCCCGGCTGCTTCGTCAACAGCAAATCACCCCGAAGCTGCGCTTCGGGGTGATCGTTATGCCGCAGGTGTTTCAGGTGCAGAGCTTACCGTTCCACCGTATTGATTTCCGCTTTGCTGATGACCCGTGCCGTATAAGATCCTTCGCCCAGCGCGCCGCGATAAATATCCCGCAGCGTTACCCGGGAGAACAGGATCTCCTTTGCCGCGTCAGACGTCCAGGTTTCCCGGTCCACACGGATGCGGTTGTCCCGCTCCCGGTCATGGATAATATACAGAGCGCCGTCCTCTCCCTCCGCGACATCCGGGTAAGATACCGATGTGCGCGTATCCAGTACCAGCTTATAAGGCCATGTTGCGCCGTCATCCTCCGAAAGGCAGACCATCATCCCCTGCCGTTCGGTATCCGATATATTTCTCACATAGATCAGCTGTCCCGTGGACACTCTGCCGATATACATACGGACAGACGGCGCTTTCTCATATTCGGAGGGTTCGCTCCATGTCCTGCCGTCATCATCGGTATGGGACTGCAGATAATAGCCCAGATTTGTTCTTGCCAGTATGGAGATACGGCTTCCCGTCTCGTAGGCCATGGTCTCGTCAAAGACCCGGTTCTGCGGCTTTGCGCAGGCAAAAAGATCCTCAAAGGTCTTTCCCTCGTCTTTGGACACGCGCAGAACGTATCTGTCCTCATGTATCCAGTCATACGCCGGAAAAACGTAATCTCCGTTATGCCGGATGATGGGCTTGCAGCGGATGAATCCGCCGCAGATCTCACGGGGCTGTTCAAAAACCAGCTCTTCCGCATCCGGATCATTGCAGACCAGCGCTTCCACACCGGTAAATTCCTGATGATAGCTGAAATCAAACTCCGTCCGGATGGTTGCCGGCTGAGAGCTTTCGTAATACGGGGAGTGGGTCCACATGACCCACAGGCGGTTTCTGTTATCCACCCAAAGCTGAATGTCAATATTTCGGTGCATGGCCTCATAATCGCTGTACACCGCCAGGATCGGTTTGCTCCAGGTTTCACCGCCGTCATCGCTCTGAATCAGCACGTTGTAATTGTGGATGCAGGGCTCAAACATTCCACCGGTGTACCACCCAGCAAAGAGTCTGCCGCCTGCGGTTCTGGCAATGGTGGGACACCCCTGCCACGCACGGAATTTTTCCGAAACCTCATCGCCGGGGTTCAGAACAATATACTTTGGCATAGCAATGGTTTTACAGTGTTTTGTACACATAACAGCATCTCCTTATCGCCCAAGCATTGCTGCGGATAGTACCGCTCAGCCTATGCCATCGGTTCGCCAAGTTTCCCCAGAACCTCCCGGAAGTATTCCGGAAGCTCCGTGACAAGATGGATCTCTTCCCCCGTACGGGGATGCTGAAACAGAAGCTCCCTTGCGTGGAGGCACTGTCCGCTGAGCCCTTTTTCCGGTTTTTTCCGTCCGTAAACCAGATCCCCCAGCACGGGATGGCCGATATGGGCCATGTGGACACGAATTTGGTGGGTGCGCCCCGTTTCCAGCCGGCAGCGCACATGGGTATAGCCGTTATAACGGGCGATGACCTCCCAATGGGTCACCGCAGGACGGGAATTCTTCTCCGTCACCGCCATGCGCAGCCTGTCATCGGGACACCGCCCCACGGGGGCGTTCACGGTACCGCTGTCCTGTCCAAGCCTGCCGCAGACCACAGCCTCGTATACCCGGGCGACCTCATGGGTCTTGATCCGCTCGGCAAGGAAATTGTGGGAAGCATCGTTTTTTGCCACAATGAGAAGTCCCGAAGTGTCCTTATCGATACGGTGGACAATGCCGGGGCGTTTTTCCCCGTTGATGCCGGAAAGGCTTCCCGCACAGTGGTACAGCAGGGCATTCACCAGCGTTCCGTCATCGTGACCCGGCGCAGGATGGACCACCATGCCCCGGGGCTTATTCACCACGATCACATCCCCATCCTCATAGACCACATCCAGCGGAATGTTCTGGGGCGCAAGCTCGATTTCCCGCACCTCGGGAACCTCCACGGTGTATACCTCGCCGGGAACTGTTTTGCGGTTCTTTTTTACGGGCACGCCGCTGAGTGTCACCTGTCCGTTTTCCAAAAGCAGCTGCACCGCAGACCGTGTCAGCTCCGGCAGCATTTTGGCAAGAAAGACGTCGAGGCGAACCCCGGCGTCTTCTGCAATGACATTATGTGTCACGCTCGTCCTCCCCGGCGCTGTCTTCGTCCTCTGCCGCAGGCAGATCCGCATCCAGCATCCGTTCCAGATCGTAAGCCTCGAGGATCTTGGTCTCCGTCCATTCGGTGTCCGGCTCCTCGTTCACAAGCTTTCCCGTCTCGGGAAAGGCGGAGGTGCGCTTTCTGGGCTTCTCCGGCTTTTCTTCCTGCTTGGTAAAGAAGATAAACACCACGCAGAAAAGAATGCCGCCCAGAGTGATGCAGATATCCGCAATGTTGAACACCGCGTAATCCACAAATTCCGTCTCGAACATATCCACCACATAACCGAAGCGGATCCGGTCGATGAGATTTCCGATGGCGCCGCCAAGCACCATGGAAAGCCCAACCTTATTCCACGGATTCGTCTTCGCCCTCACCAGAAAGAGGGTAATGGCGACGCAGCAGATACAGGCAATGACCACCAGAGGCCAGCGCATGCCTTCAAACATGCTGAAGGCAGCGCCGGTGTTCCGCAGATAGGTCAGACGGATCACGCCGGGGATCATGGGAAGCTGACCCCCAAGCTCAATATTCTGAACGATCCAGTGCTTAAAGATCTGATCTCCCGCCACAATGATGACGGAAAGGATCAAAAACAGGCTTCCCATTATGCCTCCCGGATAGCCTTCAGGCAGCGGGGGCAAAGCTCGGGATGCTCGGCATCCTCGCCCACATGCTCATTGTGTGCCCAGCAGCGGACGCACTTGGGTGCTTCGCTGGGCTTGACAGCCACGGTGACGCCGGCAAACTGCTCGGCAGCATAGCCTTCGCCTTCGCCGCAGACCGCATCCACCTTGGAGACGATGAAGAGCGTGCAGAAATCTTCGCCCTTGATATCCTCGAAATCCTTGGCGGCCGCTTCAGAAACATAGAGGGTGACTTCGGCATCCAGAGGCTTACCGATGCGCTTTTCGGCACGGGCAAGCTCAAGAGCCTTATTCACATCGGCGCGCAGGCGCATGATCTTCTCCCAGCGGGCTTCCGCCTCGGCAGAAAGGGTGTAACCCTTCACGGGATGGATGTCATTGAGCAGCATATGACGGGCATCATCCTCAGCAGTATGAGGCATAGCCTGCCAGATCTCGTTGGAGGTGAATACCAGGATGGGGGCAATGAGCCGCACCATGGTATCCAGCACGGCGTAGATGGCGCTCTGACCGCTGCGGCGTGCAAGGGAATCCTTGCCCTCGCAGTAGAGGCGATCCTTCAGGATATCCAGATAGAAGCTGGACATATCCACGGTGCAGAAGTTGTGGATGGCGTGCACAACGGCATGGAACTCGTAGCGGTCATAGGCCTTGATGCACTTATCGGCAAGCTTGTCCAGCTGAGCCAGCGCCCACTGATCCAGAGGCAGCATATCCTTGAATTCCACAGCGTTTGCGGGATCGAAGCCTGCAAGGTTGCCCAGAATGTAACGGGCAGTGTTGCGGATCTTCAGGTACATATCGGAAAGCTGCTTGAAGATGGCATCGGAGCAGCGCATGTCCACACGGTAGTCGGCACCGGCAGCCCACAGACGCAGAAGGTCTGCGCCGTACTTCGGGACGACATCGTCGGGAGAAACACCGTTGCCAAGAGACTTGTGCATGGCCTTGCCTTCGCCGTCAACGGTCCAGCCGTGGGTGAGAACAGCCTTGTAGGGTGCTCTGCCGCGGACGGTGACAGCGGTCAGCAGAGAGGACTGGAACCAGCCGCGGTACTGGTCGGCACCTTCCAGATACAGATCGCAGGGCCACTGGGAGGCATCTTCCTTCTCCAGAGAAGCGATATGGGTGGAACCGGAATCGAACCAGCCGTCAAGGGTATCGGTGCCCTTGGTGAAGTGCACGCAGCCGCAGTCGGGGCAGGCGGTATCGGCGGGAACAAGCTCGTCTGCTTCCTTGCGGAACCAGGCATTGCTGCCCTCTTCGCCGAAGATTTTGGAGATATTGGCAATGGTCTCGGGGGTGCAGATGGGCTTGCCGCAATCGGCGCAGAACACCACAGGGATGGGCAGACCCCACTGACGCTGACGGGAGATGCACCAGTCGGCGCGCTCGCGCACCATGGCGATCATGCGGTCATGACCCCACTCGGGCATCCAGGTCACATCTTCACAGGCGGCAACAGCCTCGTCCTTAAAGGCATCCACGGAGCAGAACCACTGGTCGGTGGCGCGGTAGACGATGGGGCTCTTGCAGCGCCAGCAATGGGGATACTGGTGGACAATGGTTTCGGAAGCCAGCAGAGCGCCGCAATCCTTCAGATCCTGCCAGATCACATCGTTTGCCTGACTGTACTTCATGCCCTCGTACTTGCCGGCTTCGGCGGTCATGAAGCCGCGGCCGTCCACGGGGACAACGATGCCGATGTTGGTGAGACCTGCGTTATCGTATGCACGGCAGGCAACATAGTCTTCCATACCGTGACCGGGAGCGGTATGCACGCAGCCGGTACCGGCATCCAGCGTAACATGGTCGCCCAGAATGACGACAGACTCTCTCTCAAGCAGGGGATGCTTTGCGGTCATGAGCTCGAAATCGGAGCCCTTCAGCTCAGCCAGGACCTCAAAGCCCTCGATGCCGGCAGCCTTTGCCACGCTTTCCATCGGATCCTTGGCCAGAACATAGGTCTCACCGCAGGGAGCCTTTGCCAGCACATAATCCAGATTGGCGTTCAGGCAGATGGCAAGGTTTCCGGGAATGGTCCAGGTGGTGGTGGTCCAGATGACGAAGTAGGTATTGGCCAGATCGCAGAGGTCAGCCAGCTTGCCCTTGTCATCCACAACGCGGAACTTCACATAGATGGACTGAACCTTATCGTTCTGGTACTCGATCTCCGCCTCAGCAAGAGCGGTCTCGTCCTGTGCGCACCAGTAAACGGGCTTCTTGCCC
>JAFQKD010000111.1 GCA_017397075.1 Oscillospiraceae bacterium
CCACTTCCATCCGCCGAAAAAGCTCCGAAAGAAAGGCGGTATTCCCGGGATACAGCAGCTTGTTTTCCGGAATGCCGTACTTTTTCAGCAATTCTCCGAATTCCGGCTCCGCGTGGAGCCAGTTATGGATCAGATCCTGCGAGGAACGGAAGCTCTGGGGCACACCGGGTGCATAGAAAATACACACCCCGGGACGGGCATCGATTTCCTCCCCATTCAGTGAAAAATGGACGGAGGTGGAAAAATGAAGAAACGTATAATGCGTATGCCCCCGGGGCCGGGACATGATAAACCCCGCCTTTTCCGGCCAGTCATGACGCACACTGTGCAGCAGCATATTCATCACCCTCTGCATTATACCCTTCCGCAGTAGGATCCGTCAACTTTTTGCCAGTATACCGCATTTGATTTTCCGCCGCAGAATGCTATAGTCTATCCAAAGGAGTGATTGACATGATCCCGAGACCCGAATATCCCCGTCCCCAGTTTGTCCGTGAAAACTGGCTGAATCTGAACGGTCAGTGGCAGTTTGAGATCGATAACGGACGCAGCGGCGAATCCCGCGGCCTTGCAAAGGCGGGCGCCGTCCTCTCCGGCAGCATTACCGTGCCCTTCTGCCCGGAGAGCCGTCTTTCCGGTGTGCAGCACACCGACTTTATGTACGGCGTGTGGTATAAGCGCACCGTAAACCTGCCGAAGCAGAACGGCCGCACGCTGCTCCACTTCGGTGCGGTGGACTACACCTGCAAGGCATTTGTGAACGGCACCCTTGTGGGTACCCACAGCGGCGGCTACGTGTCTTTTTCCTTTGACATCACCGATGCCCTTCGCGAGGGAGAAAACGAGATCTGCGTCTATGCCGAGGATGACACCCGCAGCAGGCTCATCCCCTCCGGAAAACAGTCCGTCCGCTATGAATCCTACGGCTGCAGCTATACCCGCACCACCGGCATCTGGCAGACGGTGTGGCTGGAGTTCCTGCCTGAAAGTCACATCCGCTCCGTGAAGTACTTCCCCAACATCACCGATGCCAGCATCACCGTGCAGGCAGAGCTTCAGGGCAGCGGCGATTTCGGCTGCGAGATCAGCTTTGACGGCGCTCCCATGGGAAGCTGCACCGTCAAAAATGCCGCAGGTCAGCTGAATTTCACCGTGAAGCTTGCCGAAGCCCATCTCTGGGAAGTGGGCAAGGGCGGTCTTTATGATGTGGTTTTCACCTTCGGCGAGGACAAGGCGGAAAGCTACTTCGGTCTGCGTCAGGTCCGTCTTGACGGACACAGGTTCCTGCTGAACGGCAAGTCCGTGTTCCAGCGGCTTGTTCTGGATCAGGGCTTCTACCCCAACGGCATCTACACCGCACCCACGGACGAAGATCTCATCGGCGACATCCGCCGCTCCATGGATGTGGGCTTCAACGGCGCACGGCTTCATGAGAAGATCTTTGAGGAGCGTTTCCTCTATCATGCCGACAGGCTCGGCTATCTCGTCTGGGGCGAATACCCCGACTGGGGTCTGGATCATACCTACGAGGACAACATCTATGCCATCCTCCCCGAGTGGATGGAGGAGCTGCAGCGGGACTTCAATCATCCCTCCATCATCGGCTGGTGTCCTCATAATGAGACATGGGAGATCGCAGGCAGAAAGCAGTTCGACCCCGCCATCGTCATGCTGTATGAGGTGACCAAGGCCATGGATCCCACCCGTCCCTGCATTGACAGCAGCGGCGCGTACCATGTAAAGACGGATATTTTCTGCGTCCACGACTACATTCAGGATCCCGCAGTGATGCATGAGCGTTATGACCGTCTCATGGAGACCGGCGAGCTTTACGACCGCTTTGCGGATAAGGAAACCTATCGTGGAGAGGCCACCTTTGTCAGCGAGTACGGCGGCATTGCATGGAACATGCAGGAAGGCGGCTGGGGCTACGGAGAAGGCCCCAAGTCTCTGGAAGAGTTCTATGACCGTTTCAGGGGACTTACCGACGCACTTTTGGATAACTCCGAGATGCTGGGTCTCTGCTACACCCAGCTGACCGATGTGGAGCAGGAGCAGAACGGCATCTACGCCTACGACCGCACACCGAAATTTGATGCCAGGATCCTCCACGGCATTCTCTCCCGCAAAGCCGCAATCGAAGACTGATTTTGCGACAAAGCCTTCCTGCCGAAAATCCGGCAGGAAGGCTTTTTGTTTCGTTTCCGTTTAGATTTTTTGCATATACTGGTCTTATCATCTTACAAAGGACAGTATACCATGCAGCAAAAACAGATCTCCGCCAAATACAAGATCATCCGCAGCCTTGTAAAGCTATTTTCCCCGAAGTTTCGCGTGGAGGGCTATGAAAATCTTCCGAAAGAGGCCGCCATCATCGTTGGGAACCACAGCCAGATGCTGGGTCCCATCGCATCGGAGCTTTACTATCCCCGAAAGGGCGTTACCTGGTGCGCCGGGGAAATGATGGATAAAAAAACCGTCCCTGCCTATGCCTTTCAGGATTTCTGGTCTCATAAGCCAAAGTATACCCATCCTTTTTACCGCCTTCTCTCCCGCATCATCGCCCCCGTTTCACAGCTCATTTTCACCAATGCCCGCTGCATCGGTGTGTATCATGACACCCGCATTCTTTCCACCTTCAAGGAAACGGTGTCTGCCCTGCAGGATGGGCAGGATGTGGTGATCTTCCCCGAGCATAATCTGCCGCAGAACAATATTCTTTACGAATTTCAGGATAAATTCATCGACGTGGCAAAGCTTTTTTACCGCCGCACGGGAAAACGCCTCTCCTTCGTACCACTCTATATCGCGCCAAGGCTCAAAACCATGTATTTCTGCCCGCCCATCGAATTTGACCCCGAAGCACCTATCGAAGAGGAGCGGCTTCGCATCTGCCGCTATCTCTGCGATACCATCACAAAAAAGGCTGTCTCTCTCCCCGGCACACCGTTGTGCCCTACCGCAACATCCGCAGACGTGACTGGCCGAAGAATAAACGATAAGACGCACCCTCGGGTGCGTCTTTTGTATTCCCGTTGCCTGAACTGTACCTGCGGCATCAGAAATCATGTCTGCATCCGCCGTCACTGCCCATAGCCTCATACACTTGGACGATCCTTTCGATTTTCATAAAACAAGACGCTCCGCATCAAGTCGGATATTTGGCCAAACAAGCTTTATCGCTTGTTCTCTCAGCTCATGGAGCACCATTTCCTCCCAAAGTTCCATTTCGTTCCTCCGGTATGGGGATTATATCCCCTTAATACTGGTGATTATAACCCCCATAATGACAAGTGTCAATATAGGGGGGTGTTGGATTGATCCGTTTTGACAGATTATGGGAAACCATGAAAAACAAAGGTTTTTCCACCTATATGCTCCGGGAAAAGTGCGGCATCGACAGCAAAACCATCCGCCGCCTCCGATCAAACGACAACATGGAAACAAAAACGCTGGCAAAGCTCTGTTCAGTCCTGCACTGCAAGCTGGAGGATATCGCAGAGTTTGTCCCTGACGAAGAATAAACGAAAAGACGCACCTTCGGGTGCGTCTTTCTTTTTTGCGGGCGGCCATTGGCCGCCCCTACTTACACATAAAGCTCATCTTCTGCCCATTTGGACGGATTCCCTTCGATGTAGTTCCAAATCTGCAAATACTCTTTTTCTCCCCGGATCACATGATCGTAGAACCCTTTTTGCCAAACTGAAAAACCGATTTTCTTGGATATCGCCCCTTTTGTCTGATTTACTACCGTTGATATCGTAGGGGCGGCCATTGGCCGCCCGCCATGCTCCGTTTTGATCTGCAGCAGCAAATGAACATGGTTCGGCATGATCACAAAATGATCTACCGAAATCATCGGATAATGCTTCGGTATATCGCAGATACACTGATGCACAATGGTTCCGTATGCCGAAAGCAGGAAATCCTCCCCTTTTTCCGGCATTTGCAAGACATTTTCCCAAAAGTAAGCTTTCCGCTCATGGGTACAAACGGTGATAAAGTACGCGTTCGGCGTGCTGTAATCGTATTCCTGCAAACGGTTCTGCTTTCGTTTCGGCAAAGCCATCCAAAATTCCTCCATGCTTATCGTTGCATTGCGAAGAAATTCTACACTTCCCTCTCCAGCGGGTTCCATTTCCGCCGCAGGTGGTTGATGAGATACAGCACAAAGAGCAGCAGATTGTGGGCGATCATGCAGCCCCAGGCGGCGGCAAGCCCCAGACCGAGGAATTTTGTGCAGATGAATGTCCCCACGATGCGGATGCCCCACATGCCGAGGATGTTGTACATAAACGGTGTGCGGGTATTCCCCACGCCAAGCATCATGCCCTCAATGATGATGGAGACCCCGTAAAACGGCTCAGACACTGCCACCATCCGCAAAACTCGGGTGCCGAGCCCGATGACCTCCGGCGCATCGGAAAAAATATCCACAAGACAGGGCGCGGTGAAGAAGAGAAGTCCTCCGCTGAGGAACATGAGCACCACCTCAATGGGCAGGAACATTCTCGCAAGCTCCCGCATACGGGCTCTGTCCTTTGCGCCGTAGGCATTCCCCGCAAGGGTCGCGGCAGCGGTCTGCATACCGAAACCGGGGATATAAAAGGCAGATTCCACCGTGTTTGCGATGGTGTGGGCGGCAGTGGAGACCTCGCCAAGGGCGTTTATCATGGCGGCAAAGGCCACATAGCCGAAACTCGTGCCGAAGCGCGGAAGCATATTGGGCACAGCTGTCTTCATGCAGGGCAGCAGAATTTCCCTGTCCGGGCGGAGGCTGTGTCCCTTGGGGGACACCAGAGGATGCCGCAGGATCACAAGGGTAATGTGGATACCGCCTGCGAGAAACGCCGCCGCGCTTGCGATGGCCGCGCCTCTTACCCCGAGACCGGCGCCCCACATGGGAAGGGTGAGTCCGAAGAGGACGATCTGCCGCGCGGGATAGATGAGCAGGAAGTTCAACACCACATTCACAAGGTTCACAACGATGCCCACCTTCATGGGTGTCTTGGTATCCCCCGCAGCGCGCAGCACCGTTCCGAAAAGGATGGTGGCGGTCCGTGGCAGCATGGGAAGATAGAGAATAAAGAAATACTCCGAAGCAAGGCTGCGGATATCTTCGTCCACCTGCATCCAGACGGGGATGACACCGCTGAGGGAAAGGGTCAGCGCGGTAACAAACGTACCGATCACCAGCACCGCAAGGGCAGCCTGAGATGCTGCGCGGGAGGCTTTCTCCCGCTCCCCGGCGCCGATGGCTTTGGCAATAAAGGCAAGAAAACCCACGCCGATGGCGGAGATGCTGCTGCCGAAGAGCCAGTTTACCGTGGTGGTCGCGCCGACAGCCGCAGTGGCATGGGTGCCCAGAGAGCCGACCATGGCTGTATCAATATACTGCACTGCCGTCTGCATCAGCTGCTCCAGCATGGTCGGCCATGCAAGGGACAATATCGCCGCGATCATGGCTTTATTCTTTTGTGTCTTCTCTCCGACCATGCACACGGCCTCCTTTTCAAAACGAGATTATCATACAATGTTTTGCGGAAAGTTTCAATTTATTTTCCCGCTTTCTTATGGTATACTATCTCTATCAATGATCTGGAGGCTGTTATGGAGATTTCTCAGCTGCTTTCCGCCCTTGATCCGGAGCTTTCCCGCTGCATTGCGCAGGAAGAGCAATACCAGAAAAATACACTGCAGCTTATTGCTTCGGAAAGTCTGCAATCGGAAGAGACGCTTCTTGCCGCAGCCTGCGCCTTTGCAAACCGCACTGCCGTGGGCAATATCGGAAACCAGCGGCTGAAGGGCGCGAAATATGCCGATGCGCTGGAGCAGCTTGCCGCGGAACGCGCCTGCCGCATTTTCGGCGCAGACCACGCAAACCTGACCCCCTATTCCGGCTCCATGGCAAACTTCTGCGCTTACGGCGCTGTGATGCAGCCCGGGGATACCGCCCTTGCCTTAGACCCTGCTGCAGGGGCGCATCAGTCCCACGGCGGCGCAAAAAATATCACCTCAAAAATGTACCGCTTTTCTTTCTTCGGTCTTGACCGCGAAACGCTGGATATCGATTACGGGGAAGCCGACCGCCTTGCCCGCGAGCTTCATCCGAAGCTCATCGTTGTAGGCTCGGCAGCCTACCCCCGGGAGATCGATTACGCCAGGCTTTCCCGCATCGCCCATGAAAACGGGGCATATCTCATGGCGGATATCGCCCATTTCACGGGACTTGTTGCGGCAGGCCTTTCTCCCAATCCCATCCCCCACGCAGATATCGTCACCGGCTCCACCACCAAGACCCTCTGCGGCCCCCACAGCGGATTTGTCATGTGCAGCGCTGCCCTTCGTGAAGCGGTGGAAAAGAGCATTTACCCCGGTCATGTGGCCTCTCTCCACCTGCAGACGGTGGCGGCCATGGCTTTTGCCCTGCAGCAAAGCCAGACCCCCGCTTTCCGCAAGCTCATGGGCAGGGTGGTGGATAACGCGCAGTACCTTTGCAAAGCGCTGGAGAACCGGGGCTTCGGCATTTTTACCGGCGGCACCGACTGCCATATGTTCCTTGCGGACCTGACCCCCTTCGGCATTGACGGCAAGTTCTTTGCGGACCTTCTGGAAAAGGCCGGTATCCTTGTCAATTCCAAGGCGCTGCCCTTTGATAAGTCTCCTCTCCCCATGGGCATCCGGGCAGGCACAACGGTTTTGACCCAGCGGGGTATGGGCCACGGGGAAATGGACGAGGCTGCGGATCTTCTCCTCGCCCTTGCCAAAGACCCGAAATGCCTTGAGACCGTAAAACAGAAGGCGCAGGCACTTGCCATGCGTTTTCCCGAACCCTGAGGTAATACAATGAAGCTTGGCATTTTTACCGATTCTCACTACAGCTCCCAGGAAGTGACCTGCGGGAACCGGTATAACAGCAAGTCCCTTGCAAAGATCCGTGAAGCCGTGTCCTTTTTCGAAGCGGAAGGCTGCGATCTTGCAGTCTGTCTGGGGGATCTCATCGACCGGGAAGCCGATCACGGAAAGGAGCAGGCAAATCTGTGGGAAGCGGGGTCGGTTTTCGCCGCATCCCCTCTGCGGGTCGTCTGCGTCATGGGTAACCACGACGGCTTTGCCTTTACCCAAGAAGAATTTTATGCCATTCTGGGTAAGCGCTGCCTTCCCGAAACGGTATACGCAGAGGGAAAAACGCTCATTTTTCTCGATGCCTGCTATCTCACAAGCGGCAGACATTACGCCCCGGGGGATCATGACTGGGAGGATACCTTCCTGCCCGATACCGAGGGGCTGAAAAACGCCCTTTCCGCAGCAAAGGGTGAGGTGTACATCTTCCTGCACCAGAATC
>JAFQKD010000112.1 GCA_017397075.1 Oscillospiraceae bacterium
CCATCGGCGGACTCAATAAAGACAACATTGATGTTCTCACCGGAATTCCGATTGCCGGTATTTGCGTGGTATCTGCCATTATGAAAGCAGATGACCCGAAAACAGCAGCGGAAGAATTGAAGGCGCGAGCGCAGGAGCTTGCTCTGATCTGAGCAAGCAAGCGGCAGATCGGGGGCACCACCTTATGCCGCTATAGAAAACGATGCTGAAGAGGAAAGGAGTTCTTTGTGAATATGAAAACAGCATTGACCATTGCAGGAAGCGACTGCAGCGGAGGCGCCGGTATTCAGGCTGATTTGAAAACAATGACGATGAACGGTGTTTATGCTATGAGTGCCATCACTGCACTGACGGCGCAGAACACCACCGGCGTAAGAGCGATTCAGGAGTCCACACCTGAATTTTTGAAGCAGCAGCTCGATGCGATATTTGAGGACATATTCCCTGATGCAGTCAAGATCGGTATGGTATCTTCTACGGAGCTTATCAAGGTTATCGCCGACAGACTGAGATACTTCGGTGCAAAGAATATCGTGGTAGATCCTGTGATGGTGGCCACCAGCGGTTCATCACTGATGAAGAGCGATGCGCTCTCCGCACTGATGCACGAACTGCTCCCTATTGCCGATGTGGTCACGCCCAACATCCCGGAAGCGGAGGTTCTTGCGGGAATGGCTGTTTCCTGCAGGGAGGATATGATAAAAGCGGCAGGAACCATCAGCAATGCCTGCGGATGCGCCGTGCTTCTCAAGGGCGGGCACAGCATCCACGATGCAGACGATCTTCTGTATGCAAACGGTGAAACAGTCTGGTTTGCGGGCAGGCGTATCTGCAGCGCCAATACCCATGGCACAGGCTGCACCCTTTCAAGCGCCATTGCCGCAAATCTCGCCAAAGGATTTTCCCTTATCGGATCCGTACAACGCGCAAAAGACTATATTTCCGGCGCTTTGGCCGCAATGCTTGATCTGGGAAAAGGCTCAGGCCCTGTGATGCACAATTTTGACTTAACTTCATCCTTTGCCGAAGAAAAGGAATCTTTTAAAAGGAACTGAGACCGATGAAAAATTACACAACACAGATGGATGCCGCAAAGCAGGGGATCATCACGCCCGAAATGAAAGCTGTTGCAGCCAAGGAATACAGAACCGAAGAGGAGATCCGTCAGCTCGTTGCAAAAGGGCAGGTTGCGATCTGTGCCAATAAGCTGCACACCTGTATCGATCCCAACGGCGTAGGCTCCATGCTCCGCACCAAGATCAACGTCAACCTCGGTGTTTCCCGTGACTGTAAAGATCATGATATCGAGATGCAGAAAGTGATGGCGGCGGTGAATATGGGTGCGGAGGCCATTATGGATCTCTCCTCCCACGGTGACACCCGGCCTTTCCGCAGAAAGCTCACAAGTGAGTGTCCCGCAATGATCGGCACCGTCCCGGTTTACGACAGTGTGATCCATTATCAGAGAGACCTTGCAGCACTGACCGCAAAGGATTTCATTGATGTGGTACGTCTGCATGCAGAAGATGGCGTTGATTTTGTCACCCTCCATTGCGGTATCACCCGCAAGACCATCGAGCAGATCAAAAAGCACAAAAGAAAGATGAATATCGTCTCCCGCGGCGGCTCCCTTGTTTTTGCATGGATGAGTATGACGGGCGAAGAAAATCCCTTCTACGAATACTTTGACGAGATTCTGGAAATCTGCCGTGAGTATGATGTGACCGTTTCTCTCGGTGACGCCTGCCGTCCCGGCTGTCTTGCCGACGGCAGCGACGTGTGTCAGATCGAGGAGCTTGTCCGTCTCGGCGAGCTGACCAAGCGCGCATGGGAAAAGGATGTGCAGGTCATGGTGGAAGGTCCCGGACATATGCCGATGGACCAGATCGAAGCCAACATGAAGATGCAGCAGACCATCTGCATGGGTGCGCCGTTTTACGTGCTCGGTCCTATCGTTACGGACATTGCCCCCGGCTACGACCACATCACTTCAGCGATCGGCGGCGCGATCGCCGCAGCAAGCGGTGCTGCGTTCCTTTGCTATGTAACGCCTGCCGAGCATCTGGCGCTCCCCAATGTTGACGATGTAAAGCAGGGGATCATCGCCTCCCGCATCGCAGCCCATGCTGCGGATATTGCAAAGAAGGTTCCCCACGCAAGAGACATCGACGATCAAATGGCAGATGCCAGAAGGACCTTTGACTGGGAAAAGCAGTGGAAATGTTCCCTTGATCCGGAAACCGCGAAAGCCATCCGCGACAGCCGTGCTCCGGAACATGCGGACAGCTGCTCCATGTGCGGCAAGTTCTGCGCTGTCAGAAGCATGAACAAAGCGCTGAGCGGCGAATATATCGATATTCTTTAAGGTGTACGGCCATGAAACGATGTGTGATTGTTGGCGGCGCGGATATTCACAATTACGGATTCCTCCGGGAAAGACTAAATTCGGATGACTATGCAGTATTCTGCGACAGCGGTCTGAAGCATTTGAAGAAGCTGTCGGTGAAGCCAAGTCTGATCGTCGGGGATTTTGATTCCCACAAAAATCCTCACCTTGATATAGAGACCATCGTGCTCCCCTGTGAAAAGGACGATACCGATACGGTGTTTGCCGTCAAAGAAGCCCTCAGGAGAGGTTTTGATGATTTTCTTCTGATCGGCGTCATTGGCGCAAGACTTGACCACACCCTGGGCAACGTCTCCATTTTGCTGTATCTGGATTCTCTCGGAAAGAAAGGCTGCATTATCGATGATTACTCCGAAATGGAAATCGTATCCCATAAACCGGTTTCCATCCCGGACAGCTACGCATTCTTTTCGCTTTTGAACATTTCCGGCTGCGCGAAGGGCATTACCGTTACCGGTGCCAAATATCCCCTGTCCGACGGCGAAATAGCCTGCGAATATCAGTACGGTGTCAGCAATGAGGTCCTGCCCGGGGAAACGGCAAGCGTCAGCGTGAGCGAAGGCCGTCTCCTGCTCATCAAAGACCGTTACTGCATGCCTCCCCAGAGTGCTGACACTTGAATTCGATTTACGCATCCTGCAGTGATACTGCCGGCAAATTACCGGCAAATAAACAGCGCCATCTGCCCGAAATCGGGCAGATGGCGCTGCTGCTTTATTTCTTGATTTGTTTTCCGATCAGCGCAAGCCCATGCAGCAGAAACACAAAGGCAAGCGCGCCGAACGCGGTCCGGAACACCGCTGCGGTGCCGATATACGCCCCAAGGGGGATCTGCCGTGTGGTCTGCACAGAGGTGATGAACCACTCCAGATAGAAGCCCGGGCGCAGGATATTGGTCTCCGTCAGTTCGTAGGGAAGCGCAAGGTCGAACCTTGTGAGCAGAATGAGCAGTACCGCACCTATGGCAAGCGCGCACCAAAGCGCAATATGCTTTGCCCACCAGCGCTTCTCCGGGATCTGCTGCCGCAGATAGAGCACATCCCGCTTCACACATCGGTACAGCACCCAAACGAGAAACACGCTTCCCGCAAGTCCGCAGAAAAACAGGGTCATATTCCCTTTCTGCGAAATGAGCTTCCGCTGCATTGCAAGATCCGTTTCCTGCCAGAAATCCAGCGCACCGTCAAGCCGCTCCATCAGCCGCGTACGAAGGCCGTATTCCATCTCCGGGATCCATACCTCCTGGGCCGTATCGGCGGGCGCTGCATCGGAGTACCAGGGCACATACACCGTGTCCGCTCCGTCGGAGCCAAGGCGGGAGAGAATGTCCCGCTTCGTCTCATACACGCCCACCACCTGAAGCTCTTTTCCGTTCAGCAGAAACCGCCGTCCCACGATATCGTGCTCCGCCGCAAAAAGGGTCACCGCAAGCCTGTCGGAGATCACCGCATCCTGCCCGTTCCGCATTGTTTGGGCATCTGTGTGAAAGAACGCCCCCTCCGTAAGCTTCATGGAGAACGTATCCCTGTAAGCGCCGTCTGTGCGCACGATGCTGACGGAGGCAAACTTCGCCGGATCCGTAACGCTCCCGGCATATCCCCTTGCACGGCTTACCGCACAAAGTCTTTCCATCCCCGGAAGAGGCGCTTCTTCAAGCACGGAAAACGCCGCATTCCCGCCGGTAAACACCGTGCCGCCGGGTACCGTTTTCAGCGCCGCCTTGCCTGTCGCAAGACTCCCCGCAAGGCACAGGGCAAAAAGCAGGGCGAAGATTATCAGCTTCGTCCAAAAGCCTTTTTTCCCGGTCATTCCATGACCACCACCTTGCCGTCCTCAAGGGCTCTCGTGGTGGAAACGATGATATCCCGCCCGGCAAACATCCCCTGATCCAGCGCAGCATAGAAGCTGTTTTCCTCCAGCACCTCCACGGTGACCTTCTCCGCGTACTGCTCCTCACCGAAGAGACCGTCCCGGGTGTTTACCATATAGAGATAATGGCTGCCGCCCGCATCCTCATACACCGCCGCAAGGGGCACAACACAGGGATACACCCGGGAAGAGAGCACCGCCGTTACGCTGACGGACTGCCCGATCTGCAGACCGTTCGTTTCTTCAAAGGGCGCGCGGAACACCACATAGCCGTTTTCGTATTTCATGGAGGAAATTGCCGTATTTGCCGTGCGCTGTTTGGACTCCGTTCCGTCTCCTTCCAGCATCACCGCATAGTATGTAAGCTGCACCTCGCAGCCTTCCTTGTATCCCCGTGCTTCCTCTTCGGTGAGGACAAATTCCGCCTCCCATGGCGCTTCTTCCTTCATCACGGTGCAGTATACTGCCCCGGCCGGCAGGGTATCCCCCACCTCTCCGTTCAGCTGCAGGATCGTCCCTGCGGCATCGGCGCAGATGACGCCCTCCCAGGGCACAGATTCCTTGTACAGTTCAAGCTCCGTCCGAGCCATTTCCAGCTGCGCTTCCGTCTGTCCCCGGTTAAACTCCGTCATCCAGGAATCCAGCGCGTTTTCCAGCGCGGCAATATTCATTTCCCGCCGCTGAATTTCCAGCAGGAATTCCCGTGCGTCCACTTCAAAAACGGGATCCCCCGCGTCTACACGGTTTCCCTCTTCCTTCAGCACTGCGGTGATCTTCGCCCCCGCAGGCATGGTCATCTCTTCCGTTTCACGGGTGATGATCCCCTCCGTTTTCACGGAAACGGAAAGCTCTGACTGGATGGAGGCCCGTGCTGTCCGCACACGGGGCAGATTTGCCCGATACACGGATTTGGAGAGGAACGTACATCCCACCAGTATCACAAGCAGAATCACCGTCACCCGAATGAGCGTCTTTTTGAATGTTGTTTTCATGTTTCTCTCCTTAGTCCCCTGCGTACAGTGTCAGCGTTTCCCGAAGCTCTGTTATGCAGCTGTCATAGCTCCCGCTTCCTTCAAAATAGGGCTGCATGGTATCCCACAGCATTCGGATCACCGTTTGGCTGTTGTATACCGAAACCGCCTCTTCCATCCGCGCTTCAAATGCTTCCGCCATACTTTCTTCTATAGGCAGGTAGGGCTGCAGCATACCCTGACTGTCCTCAACATACGCATTTTCCCGTTCCCGCCAGTACGCATCGATCCACTCCTGCAAACAGTCTTTGCGTACAGGAACCCGGAACGCTTCGGAATTATCGTAATCGCTGAGGATCTTCTCCTGCATGGTTTCCCCAAGCATCCGCTCCATCAATGCCCATGCAGCATCCGATCGTTCACTGCCCGCATTTATGGCTGCGTATACTGTCACTTCCCCTGCTGTTCCGCCGCGCAAATCCGGAAGCACATTTATGCGCGCCCCCTGTTCTTCCGGCACCAGCATTCCCGCATTTACCGTGATCAGCGGATAATTCCAGAACAGATATGCGAAGCTTTTCTCTGCAAAATGCTCTCCCCAATAGCCTAAAATATCCGGCATTTCCGCATCTGCGGCTTTGGCATTCAGCCACTGCACTTCCCAGATATGCCGATAACCTTCCAGAAACTGCTTCAGTCCCCCTTCATCCGGAAGAACCGTGCCGTTTTCATCATCGATCAGTTCCAGCCCGCTTGCACGGAACAGAAACTCAAATGCATAATCCCAGTCTGTCTCTGTCAGCGGGCACATGAGATATGCATACCCGCCTGTTCCCTCAGCGATCGACTCTCCCTGCTGCAGCACGTCCGTCAGCGTTTCCGGTTCCGTCCACCCGTTATCCGCAAGGGTCATCCCCGTGGTCAGATAGGAAACCGCGGTAAAGCCAAGCGGGAGATAATGGCACATCTCCCCAACACATCCGTCTGTAAATATGCCTTCGATATACTCCTCCGGATCGATTTTCTCGCTGTTTTCCAGATAACCGCTGAGATCCAGAAAGCATCCGCTCTCTGTCAGCTTACGAACGTCGGTAAAGTCCTCTTCCGTAAACAGCACAAGATCCGGTCCTTCCCCCGCCATCAGCTGACTTTGCAGATCCTGGGTCAGCGCAAAGCCATCCCCCGCAGCTGCATCCTCACGAAAAACGGTCACCTCGCATGCAAACTTATCATCGATCTGCTTCTGCATATACGCGGCTTGCTGCACGAAGTTTTCTGTCCCCTCCGCGCACCACACCTGCAGCGGTTCCGTATCCCCGCAGCCGGAGAGGCAGGGAAGCAGCAGTGCAAGGCATAAAAGCATACAAACCGTTTTCTTCATTGTATTCTCCTTATTCCAGCACCTGTATCACAGCACCCGAATTGAAAGTCCCTTCCGCAAAAAGATCGTCCCGATATACATATACCGTCTGCTCCGCCGTCCAGCCGGAAAAGGCCGAGGGATTGATCTCCGTCACAGATTCGGGGATCACGATGCTTTCGATTTCTGTGCAGTTCCGAAAAGCATCCTCCCCGATGCAAAGAACCCCATCCGGTATCATCACCGATGTAAGCCCCGTGCAGCCGGCAAACAACGAGTCCGGTATTTCCTCACACCATGCAGGCAAGGCGGCTTCTCTCAGCGAAACGCAATTTTTGAACACCGCCTGCCCGATGATCACGCCGTCATGATTTACCACATACTCTCCGACATCGAGGAAATTGGATACCTCTTCCAGAGGAAACGCCGTCAGCGATTTGCAGCCGGAAAACGCCAGATCTGCAATTTTCAGCCAACGCTCCGCACTGACCTCCTGCAGATTCGTGCATCCCTGGAAACATTTTTCTTCAACACAAAGCGCATTTTCCACTACGACCGTTTCCAGAGACACACAATTCTGAAATGCCATTTCGTAAATCTGCGTATCATTGTCGGAAACGCAGCTTCCCATCCTCACTCCCCGAAGATTTTCACAGGCTTTGAATGCCTCCGGCCCCAAAAACTCTACGCCGTTTGCCGTTACCGATTCGAGCAAACGGCAGTTTTGGAAAGCCGCCCACTGTATCGTCTGTACACTGTCGGCAATCTCTACCCGCTTCAAGCCGGAAAAATCTTTGAACGCTGCGACCCCGACGCTTTCCACACCGTCTTCAATCACAACACGTCTGATAATCTTTCGCCAGTTCCACCATGGTGGATGGATACCCGGGTAATAGTTTTCCATATTCCCGAATCCCTCGACATACATCGTTGTACCCCGGATGGAATACTCTGTCATTTCGCCGCAATCTCCACGCATTGACGGAATCATCACGCAGCCAAAAATAACCGCCGCAGTCAGAACAGGACTCAATAGATACAACGCCCGTTTCCACGTCATGTTCTTACGAAAGCGCCACAGAGCATAATCCACGGCATTCCATGCGCGTTTACACTTCTCTTTAAACGCAGATTTCTCTGTTGCCACGGTATTTCTCCTTTCCCGGTCATTCCATTGCGTACAGATTCAGCCGTGAACGCAAATCCTCCAAACAGCTTTCATAGGTATCCGTATCTTCAAAATACGGCTCCATGCATTCCCACAAAAGGGAAAATGCATCGGGACTCAAGTAATTCACCTGTGCCGATTCACACTGCGCAGCAAATTCCGTCACCGTTTCCGCATTCAGCGGCTGGGCAAAACAGGTTTCTCCGGAGAGAGATTCCCAGCATTCCGCCTCATGCTCCGCGTAATATCCGTTCAGATATGCTTCCAGACAGCCTCTGCGCACAGGCATGGCGAAGGTATAGAGATTCTCTTCCAGAATGTAACTCTGCATACTGCTGCCAAGCATGGTCTCCAAAAGCGCCCATGCGGCATCCGGATCTTTCGAATATGCATTCACCGCCGCATACACGCTGACTTCCCCATATACGTTTCCGTCAAAGCCTGCAATGCAGAAAAGCTCGGTCTCCTGCACAGCATTCGCTGCGGTGCAGATCTGCGCCAGCATCAGCGGATAGTCGGAGAGCATATAGGACACATGGTGATCCGTAAAGTAATCTCCGTAGAAAAAGGAATGCATCGGCGGCATTTCCGGCACAAACTGGCTTTGCCGGATCGCTTTGTACCCTTCCAGAACCCTGCGCAGCCCTTCTTCGTCCGGAAGCGGCATTCCGGTCTCCGCGTCAATCAGCCGCACGCCGGACTGCAGCAGCAGATATTCCGGAATATAGTCCTTACTGCTGTCAGAAATCGGGTCAAAAAAGTATTCCGTACGCGTCTCTGCTGCGCCGTATTCCCCCATCTGCTGCAGAAGCTCCGCCATATTTGCGGGAGTTTCCCATCCGCCGTATTCCATGGCTTCCCGTGTGGTCACCGCACTGTAAACCGAATACCCGAGGGGAACATAAAAATATGCATCGTCATACCACCCATCCTGCATGATGCCCTCCGCGTAATCCGCAGGATCGAACTTCTCACTATCCTCCAGATACCCGCCGAGATCCAGAAAGCTCCCGCTTTCCGCAAGCTTGCGGATATCGGTGAAGTCCTCCTTGGTAAAGAGAATCAGATCCGGTCCCTCTCCCGCCATCAGCTGACTGCGAAGATTCTGGGTCAGCGCCATTCCCTCCGCTGCGTAGGCTTCATCCTCAAAGACCGTCACCTCATATTCCGTTCTGTCATCGATCTGACTGCGCAGAAATACCGCACGCTTGGCAAAATCCTGGGTGCCGTTGGTGCACCACACCTGCAGCGGTTCCGTATCCCCGCAGCCGGAGAGGCAGGGAAGCAGCAGTGCAAGGCATAAAAGCATACAAACCGTTTTCTTCATTATATTCTCCTTATTCCAGCACCTGTATCACAGCACCCGAATTGAAAGTCCCTTCCGCAAAAAGATCGTCCCGGTACACATATACCGTCTGCTCCGCTGTCCAGCCGGAAAAAGCCGAGGGGTAGATCTCCGTCACAGATTCGGGGATCGTCAGCTGCGGCAAACTTACGCAGCCGGTGAATGCACCCCGCCCGATCACTCTCAGCCTTGAAGAGAGACTGATTTCCGCAAGGGACTCACAGCCCGAAAACACATTCTCTCCGATCACCGTTACGGTTTCCGGCATCTGCACCGCAGAAAGCGACGTGCAGCCTTTAAAAAACGAGTCCGGGATCTCCCGTGTGCTTGGCGGAAGCTCGATGGTCTCCAGAGAAGCGCAGTTCAGAAACGCGCCTTCCCCAAGATCCGGGTAACCGAGATATCCCTCTTCATCCGATTGCTTTTCCGATGTATTCTCCAAGGGAAAAGCCGTCAGTGACCGGCAGTTAATAAACGCATGTGTGCCGATTTTCAGTGGCCGAACAACCTGGATCGTTTCCAGATTTTCACAGCCTGCGAAGCACTCATCCCCAAAAAAGGTTTCGTCATTCACTACCGCATATTCCAGCGATACGCAGTCCCGAAAGGCTCCATCATAAATGCTTCCCCAGGAGCCGTCCCCGTTTTTCAGTGTAACTGTCTGCAGCTCCGTGCAGCCTCTAAATGCATCCGGCCCAACAAAGTCCGCACCTTCTGCCGTAACCGCCCTGAGCCGCCTGCAATCCTGAAAGGCATAACTCTGCACCACATTCACGCTCTCCGGGATCTCCACCTCCCGCAGATTTGCGAACTTATAAAACGCCGAAACACCGATGGCCGACACACCGTCCCGAATCACCACTCTGCGGATAAAGGGACGCCACGGACGGTAGGGTGCGGCCAAGCTGTTATGATGCTCGGAGTAATAGTAGTTATCCATTTTCCCGAAGCCTTCCACATACATGGTCGTGCCCACGATGCGGTACTGCACCATTTCTCCGCAATCCCCCTTTGCCGCGGGAATTAGCCAGATGGCAAAGATGATCGCAAGCACCCAGACGGGGCTGAGAAGATAGAGTGCTTTGCCCCAGGTCATGTTCTTCCGGAACCGCCAGAGGCTGTATTCAACGGCATTCCATTCCCGCCGCAGTTTTTCCCTGAAGGTCCGTTTTTCCCGCTCCATAAGTACTCCTCCCCTTATTCTCCGGCGTAGATCTCCAATCTGCCGCGAAGCTCTTCAAGACAGTTTTCATAGCTGTCCGTACCCTCAAAATACGGCTGCATAGCGTCCCAAAGCATCTGCATAACCGCTGGACTGTTATTCCGCGCAACCGCTGATTCCGCCAGCGCCGCATATTCTGTAATCAATTCTTCGTCTATGGCCTGATATCCGTAATGCATTCCTTCTCTGGTCTCAACAACTGTGGAATTTTCGTGTTCCTTCGGAAATTCCCGCATCCATCGGGCAATACAGCCTTTGCGGATCGGCATGAGAAATGTCGTCGTTTCCCAGATATACATCTGCATATCTTCACTCAGCATTCTCTCTACAAGCTGCCACGCCTGTTCCGAATTCCGACTGTAGGTATTTACTGCAGCATAGACCGTTACCTCACCGGAAACTGTTCCGTACAGATCCTGCACCACGGTGTAATGTGCTTCCAGTTCGTTGATGAGCAGCATATAGTTCCTTGCGCTGGGCAGCGTGTAATTCATCAGGTAGTAGCAGAAATTCCGTTCCCGGGTATAATCGCCCCAAAATCCGTGATATCCAAGTCCGCCTGAGCCAATGCAGTTCTTCCACTGGCTTTCCCAAATGCCTTTATATACCTCCAAAAAGCGCCGAAGTCCATCTTCATCCGGCAACACTTCTCCCGTTTCATCGTCAACAAGCTCCAAACCGGCAGTTTCAAACAGCATGATAAAAACTTCATCGCCTTCAGGCGGTGCAGTATGCGCGAACATTCTGTCATATTCTCCCGGATTCTGCGCAAATGCTTCTGCTTGCTGCAACAGTTCTTCCGCGGACTTTGCGCCTTCCCAACCGTTCTCCTCAAGGACAAAGCTTGGAACCAGCACACTGTAATAGGAATATCCCAGGGGAACATAAAAGCAGGAATCTCCGTAATACCCATCCTGCATGATTCCTTCAACAAAGTCCTCCGGATGATAGGTTTCGCTGTTTTCCAGATATCCGCTCAGATCCATAAAGCAGCCGCTTTCCACAAGCTTGCGGACATCGCCAAACTGCCGCTCGGTAAACAGGATCAGATCAGGCCCCTCCCCCGCCATAAGCTGACTTTGGAGTTCTTCTGTCGTGGCCATAAACTCTGCCGCGCTGCCTTCGTTTGCAAAAACCGTCACATCGCATTCAAAACGGTCATTTATGGTTTGCTCAATGTATACCGCCCGATTCGAAAATTCGTGCGTACCGTCTGCCGTCCACACCTGCAGCGGTTCCGTATCCCCGCAGCCGGAGAGACAGGGAAGCAGAAGGGCAATGCAAAGGATAAGCAGCAATGCTCGTTTCATCTTTTACCTCCTTCACTTCAGACTTGCGTTCTCAATGCCCGACACCAGTGCATCCTTCATGAAGAGATACAAAAGCGCCGTGGGCAAAATCGCAAGCACGCCGCAGACAAAGGCCACATCCAGCCTTGATTCGTTGATTTGAGACAGGAACACGGAAAGCGGATACTGCCACGTGTTCTTGAGAAACACGATTGGCTGCTCCACAAGGTTCCAGTTATCGATAAAGGACAGCACCACAAGGGAGGCGATGCCCATCTTCGAGCAGGGCACCACGATGCGCAGAAGGATCTGCAGA
>JAFQKD010000113.1 GCA_017397075.1 Oscillospiraceae bacterium
AGATCAGATCGCCCCCTTCCCCGTATGGGTGGAAAAATACGGCGACAGGATCGGAAACTTCGGCGGCATCGATACGGATGCGGTCTGCCGTCTGCCCAAGGAGGAGATGACGACCTACATTCTGGATGTGATATGCGCCTGCGAAGGACACGGAGGCTTTGCCTTCGGCAGCGGAAACTCCATTCCCGACTATGTGCCCGTTGACCAGTATCTGCATATGCTTCATGTGGTGCGTGAGTACCGCGGCGATTTTGCGTAAAAGGAGAATAAAGCATGGATCAGAAAAATCTTCTCGACACTGTTACAAGAGTCGACCCCACAAAGCAGCTGAAAAACAATGATGTGGTGGAATTTGAGCATCTCGACGGCACTGGCCTTCGCGTGCTGTTCGTGGGTAACTCCATTACCCTGCACGGCATTGCCCACGACATCGGCTGGCACTGGAGATGGGGCATGGCAGCTACCGCAAAGGAAAAGGACTATGTGCACCTCTGCATGGCCCACATGCTGGAATCCCACCCCGATGCCGCTTTCGGCATCTGTCAGGTATCCCGCTGGGAGCGGGATTACAAGACCGGCAGCGATACCTTCGGCGAATTTGAAAACGCCCGGGAGTTTGACCCGGATGTCATCATCATTAAGCTCAGCGCAAACTGCCCCCATGAAGATTTTGACGAAAATCTGTTCTATGACCGTTTCGCGGAGCTCATTGCCTTCCTCTCCAAGAGCGGCAAGGCAAAGACCATTGTCTGCACCGGGTTCTATAAGCACCCGGCTGAGCCTGCCATCCTGCGCTATGCGGCAGATACCAACCAGCCTCTTGTCATGCTCAGTGACCTTGCGGAGATGGACGAGATGAAGGCCATCGGCCGCTTCGAGCATGGCGGCGTTGCAAGTCACCCGGGTGACCTTGGCATGGAGACCATCGCAAAGCGCATCTGTGAAGTGTTTGACCGGGAATTCTGAGTTATACGGGAGGAAAAATTATGCAGTACGAAATCAAAGGCGGCAATTTCCCCATCGTCATCTGCCAGCTGGCACACGGAGAAAGCATGATCACCGAAAAGGGTTCCATGGTCTGGATGACCCCCAACATTTCCATGGAAACTGTGGGCGGCGGTCTCGGCAAAATGTTCTCCAAGGCCTTCAGCGGCGAGAGCATGTTCCAGAACGTATATACCGCACAGGGTCCCGGCATGATCACCTTCGGCTCCAGCTTCCCCGGCAGAGTCATCCCCGTGCAGCTCACCCCGGGACGGGATTTTATCGTGCAGAAAAGCGCATTCCTCGCCTCGGAAACCAGCGTGCAGCTTTCCATCCACTTCAGCCGCAAGCTTGGCGCAGGACTTTTCGGCGGTGAGGGCTTCATCATGCAGCGTCTCAGCGGAAACGGCACCGCTTTTGTGGAGATCGACGGAGATCTTGTGCAGTACGATCTTGCCCCCGGTCAGCAGATGGTTGTGGATACCGGCAATGTGGCAGGCTTTGATGCCAGCGTGCAGATGGATATCGTGAAGGTTCCCGGTGTAAAAAATGCCCTCTTCGGCGGCGAAGGTCTCTTCAACACCGTGCTCACAGGTCCCGGACGCATCTGGCTGCAGACCATGCCCATCGTGAACGTGGCAAACGCCATCCGTCCCTACATCCCCACAGGGAACTGAGATATGATCCGCAAAGCCGAACCGGGGGACGAAAAGTCCCTCGCAAATCTCGCCTCAAAGCTCTGGGAGCATTCCCCGGAGGAACTTGCGAAAGAATTCGAAGTGCTTCTGCAGGATCCCAAATGCGCGCTCTTTCTGCTTTATACAGAAGACACCCCCATCGGCTTTGCCCAGTGCCAGCTGCGGCAGGATTATGTGGAGGGGACAAACTCCAGTCCTGTGGGATATTTGGAGGGTGTCTATGTGGAGCCTTGGGTAAGACGAAAGGGCAATGCCCGCAGGCTCATCTCCGCCTGTGAAGCATGGGCAAAGGCTCAGGGCTGCCGGGAATTTGCCAGCGACTGCGAGCTTTCCAACAGGGAAAGCCTTGCCTTTCACCTTGCATCGGGATTTACCGAGGCAAACCGCATCATCTGCTTTGTGAAGCCCCTGTAAAAATCGGCGTTGGGAGATTTCCCAACGCCGATTTTTGTTTAGTCTTCGTACACGCGCACGCCGTAGCCGCCGCCGATCTTTTCGCCGTTTTTGATCCAGTTGACATAGGCGCGGCGCAGGGAGGTGTCACAGGGCAGTGCGTCCGGATCCCCCTCATAGTTTTTGTCAAATAGACGCCAGACTTCGTGATAGTCCTCAGCAAGATAGTTTTCCAAAATCTCAAAGCCCTGAATGAACTGCCGCAGGTTTGATTTTTCCGAAAGCACCTCCAGATGTCTGGGGAAAAGAAGCCATGAGTGGCACACAAATACGATCGTGTCGCCGTATTCCTCCGGAAAATGTCTGCGGAAGAAGGCAGCGGCCTTTTTGTAGGCGTCCGCAACACTTTCCGGATCCAGCCGGGTCATGGTGCGGGGGATGTGCACATTGAGCACAGGCGTTTCCGGGGTGAGGACGACGCCGTTCTTTTCATAGGTCCTGCCAAAGCGGATGCGCTCAAACTGAAGTCTCCCGCAGGAGAAGATCTTCCGCGTCATATGCAGGCAGAACCACCCCGCAACAAAGGTTCCCCAGATGCCGTAGACCTCCCGGCATTCATAAAGCTTCCACTTCAGATCTTCCATGATATCATGCCAGACCTCCCGGTCAAAACCTGCTTCGGCATGGTACCGCTGCAAAGTTTTGGACAGGCATACAAGGAGAAGCAGCGCGCCTGCATATTCATGGATCTCCGCTTTTGCAGAGATCTCCTGCATCCCGGTGATGAGCTGCTTTACATCGCAGTCCATGTCTGCTTCATACCGGGCAAGGAGACCCTCAAAGGCATTTTTCGTCTCCTCACAGCCGTAAACGGCGTCAAGATCCCGCAGCAGCTGCTCCTGCGCTTCCGCGGGATAGGCAAATTCCGCAAAAAAGTCTTTCACAAACTGTTTCATGAGTATGCCCTCCTTTATGTTTGGCTCGATTATAAACCGCCGAAAGCGGTATTGCAAGATACTTCTTTAGCCTTGCGGAATGCTCCGGGGGTCATGCCGCAATCCGCCTTGAACTGACGGAGGAAATGGTACTCATTCTGGTACCCCAGCTTTTCCGCCACGGCAGAAATGGTCAATCTGTCATCGGAGAGAAGCAGCGAGCGCGCGTACTTCATTTTCGCCTCGATCACATCCTGCATGGGAGAGGTCGCAAAGCTTGCCTTATACACTGCATGAAACCGCGAAGGACTAAGGGAGGCCATGGCAGCCATTTCCGCAACTGTCCAGCGCTTTTCCGGTCTTGAAAGCACTTCATAACGAATTTCCCGCAGCCTGTCCCGCATATCCCGGGACACGGCCACAACAGGCTCTGATTTTTCCATTGCCCGGGCAAAACGGATCACAAATTCCCGCAGATACCCCTGCAAAAGCTCCTCTTTGTAGGGACTTTCCGAAAAATGCTCCACTTCCATCCGCCGAAAAAGCTCCGAAAGAAAGGATGTATCCCCGGGATACAGCAGCATGTTTTCCGGAATGCCGTACTTTTTCAGCAATTCACCGAATTCCGGCTCCGCGTGGAGCCAGTTATGGATCAGATCCTGCGAGGAATGAAAGCTCTGGGGCACACCGGGTGCATAGAAAATACACACCCCGGGACGGGCATCGATCTCCTCCCCGTTCAGAGAAAAATGGACGGAGGTGGAAAATGAAGAAACGTATAATGCGTATGCCCCCGGGGCCGGGACATGATAAACCCCGCCTTTTCCGGCCAGTCATGACGCACACTGTGCAGCAGCATATTCAT
>JAFQKD010000114.1 GCA_017397075.1 Oscillospiraceae bacterium
TACCCCTGACGGACGAGTGGACGGGGAGACCTTGAAGTTCGGCATGGGACAGACCGGCGGCTATGACAGAAATGGACTTACCGCGCTTTTGAATTCCATCGCCAAGGCTGATCCAAACGGCATTACCTGCGGCAGTACGGTGACAAATGTGATGATCGAGGAAGAACTCGTCAGGAACGATGCCTATTTTGAAAAGATGGTGGATCTTTTCGAGGCGTATTTCAAGGCCGGTGGGGTGCATTTCCAGCTGACCTACGTTTCCAGGGAGGAACTGCAGAAGGCAAAGGTGACCCCGGAGGAGTACGGCAATCTCCGCGTCCGAGTCTCCGGATTTTCTGATTATTTCGTGAAGCTGGCGGACAGCATTCAGGATGAGATCATCGAAAGAACGGTGCAGAAATGAAGCTCAGAAACGAAAATGTTTTGATTTTTGGCGGCGGCAGCGGGATCGGCAAGGCCATTGCCGTCCGGTTTCTGGAAGCCGGGGCGAAGGTGTGCATCGCCGGCCGAAGCCGGGAAAAGCTGGAAGCCGCCGCGGAAGAGATCGGGTCGGAGAAGCTTTGGTGCCATGCGTTTGACATTGCCGATGTAGACCGGCATGAGGCGTGCTTTGAGGCCTGTGCCGAAATGCTGGGGCAGGTGGACTCTTTTGTCAACGCAGCTGCCTTGGGAACGGGGGCATTTACCGGCAGAGGCTATGAGCCTTGGGATATCACCGGCGAGGAATGGGATGCCCTTACCGATGTGAATTTCAAGGCTGCATTTTTCCTGATCCGCAACGAAGTGGACTATCTGCGTAAGCATGGGCTGCGGGGAAATATCCTGAACATTGCCTCCAATGCTGCCTGCATGGATATCATCGGCAGTTACGGTGCGGCGAAGGAGGCTGTCATCAAATGGACGCGGGCATTCGGCAAGCGCTTTGGACATGACGGCATCATCATAAACGGCATCGCCCCCGGGGCAACCTTTACCCCCATGATCGCAAGATATGCCCACAGTATTGACCAACCTTACGAACGTCACGCGATCGGGCGGTTCATCCGTCCGGATGAGATCGCGGAACTGGCGTTTTATCTCATGAGTGATTACGGCCAGATCGTCTGCGGACATACCGTTGTGGCCGACGGCGGGGACAACAACGCCACGCTGTAATACAGAAAGGAAGTTTTCTTATGGTGCATACCGTATTGGGGGACATTGCCCCGGAAAAACTTGGCATCACCCTGTGCCATGAGCATATTTTCTGCGGCAGCGGAGATATGGCAAAAGCATTCGGAAGCCGTTTTTATGACAAAGAGCGGCTGATTTCTGCCGCTGTGCGGCAGATTCGGGAGGCAAAGGAGAAATTCGGTCTCTGCACCCTGCTGGACGGCACACCCATCGACCTTGGGCGGGACGTGGGTTTGATGGTTCGCTGTGCGGAAGAAACCGGTGTGAACATTGTGGCTTCCACCGGGCTCTATTATGATGAGCGTTCGTTCATGCACGGCGCGGATTTCGGCTGGATCACAGAGCTGTTTCTTCGTGAGTGCCGGGAGGGTATGGAGGATACGTGGAAGACGGAAAACCCCGTGCTTCCCGGGATGCTGAAGTGTGCCACCGGCAGCGCAGGAGTCACTGAGGGTAACCGGATGTATCTTGCTGTGATGGGTGCCGTGCAGAAGGAGACGGGACTTCCCCTCTTTGCCCATAATGAGCACCGCATCCATACCGGGCCTGTGCAGCTGGATGTTCTGGAACAGGCGGGAGCAAACCCGGAGAAGATCATCTGCGGCCACGCCAGCGACAGTGACGATATTCCCTATCTGGAAAATCTGCTGAAGCGGGGCGTATTCCTCGGTTTTGACAGACTCTGGGGCGAAGAGAAGCATGCCGATACGGTCTGCCGGCTTTTGGAGCGGGGCTGGGAAAAGCGGCTGCTGCTTGCCAGAGACGGGGGAGCCTTTGTCGGCTTTGGCGGCCGGAGATTTGAAGCGGAAATGTGCCGCAAGGAGAACACCTTTACCGCGGTGCTGGATACTTTCTGCAGTATGCTTCGCGCCAGGGGCGTATCCGAAAGCGAGATTGGCAGTATGCTTGTGGGGAACATTCAGACACTGTTTGCATAATAAAGAAGATCACCGGA
>JAFQKD010000115.1 GCA_017397075.1 Oscillospiraceae bacterium
ATACCCTCCAGTCCCTTGAGCACTGCGGTGCCGAGGTGCAGAAGGGCAACGCTCCCGAAGAGCGCAAGCTGCAGCGCCTCTTCCGCAGCCCCGAGGCATCCCGTCTCATTAAGCGCTGCAACGACTTTGGCGCAGGCGGTGTTTCCGTTGCCATCGGTGAGCTGGCTGACGGTCTTGCCATCGACCTCAATAAGGTGACACGCAAGTACGAAGGTCTTGACGGCACCGAGCTTGCCATCAGCGAATCTCAGGAACGCATGGCTGTGGTGGTCGCTGCCGAGGACGCTCCCCGTTTCATTGCGCTTGCACAGAGTGAAAATCTCGAAGCAACTCAGGTTGCTGTGGTTACTGAGGAACCCAGACTGGTCATGAACTGGAACGGTGTGAACATCGTGGATATTTCCAGAGAATTTTTGGATTCCAACGGTGCGGAAAAGCACATTACCATCGAACCGGAGAAGATCCGTCCCTACGCAAAAAAGATCCCGGCAGACTTTACCGAGGGTCTCAAGGCCCTTGCCTCTGACCTGAATGTCTGCTCCAAGCGCGGACTTTCCGAGCGGTTTGACGCTACCATCGGTGCCGGCACCGTACTTATGCCTTTCGGCGGCAAGTACCAGATGACCCCGGCACAGGCGATGGCTCACAAAGTCTCTGTAGAAAAGGGACATACCGATACCGCTTCTCTCATGAGCTGGGGCTACAACCCCTTCATCGCTTCCGAGAGCCCCTATCACGGTGCTTACCTTGCCGTGGTGGAGTCCATTGCAAAGCTGGTTGCCTCCGGTGCTGCTTTCGAGGATGTGTATCTGACCTTCCAGGAGTACTTTGAAAAGCCGCTGAAGGATCCCAAGCGCTGGGGCAAGCCCCTTTCCGCACTTTTGGGTGCATTTATCGCCCAGAAGGAATACTCTGTTGCTGCCATCGGCGGCAAAGACTCCATGAGCGGCAGCTTTGAAAATATCGATGTGCCTCCCACACTGGTGTCTTTCGCTGTGACCACGGAAAAGGCTGCAAACGTGATCTCTCCCGAATTCAAGGCTGCAGGCCACAAGGTGTATCTGCTTGAGCCCGAATATCAGGCAGACGGCATCCCCGTGGCAGAAAGCCAGATCGCCCTCTTCGGTAAGGTCACTGCCCTTATGCGTGAAGGCAAAGCGGTTGCCGCATGGACGCCCGGTTACGGCGGCGTCATGGAAGGCATTCTGAAGATGTGTCTTGGCAACGGCATCGGTTTTGCTGCTGCGGATGTGTCTCTCGATACCCTTTACGGCTACAAGTACGGCGCATTCGTACTGGAAACCACGGAAGACCTCGGCGAAGGCACGCTCCTTGGCGAGACCACCGAGGAGGCTGCGATCACGTACTGCGGCAAGAGCGTATGCCTCTGCGAAATTCAGGCGATTTACGAGAACAAGCTGGAGCCTGTGTACCCCTGCAACATCAAGCAGCGTGAAGGTAAGCCTCCTGTATTCACTGCAGAAAGTGCTCCCCGCGTTCACAGCGCGGAGACCTTTGCAAAGCCCCGGGTTCTGATCCCTGTGTTCCCCGGCACCAACTGCGAGTATGACACCGCAAAGGCCATGCGGGATGCAGGAGCCGTTCCCGAGCTCTTCGTCATCAACAACCTGACCCCTGCGGGCATGGCAAACTCCGTTGCCGACTTTGCAAAGAAGCTGGAAAACAGCCAGATCGTCTTTGTGCCCGGCGGATTCTCCGGCGGTGACGAGCCTGACGGCTCCGGTAAGTTTATTACCGCCTTCTTCCGCAACGGTGCTATCCGCAAGGAAGTCACCAGACTTCTTGAGGTCCGCGACGGTCTCATGTGCGGCATCTGCAACGGCTTCCAGGCGCTCATTAAGCTGGGTCTTGTACCCTACGGCCGGATCCTTGAGCCGGATGAAAACAGCCCCACCCTGACCTTTAATACCATCTCCCGCCACCAGTCCAGACTTGTCCGTACCCGTATCGCATCCAATAAGTCTCCCTGGCTCATGAATACCCAGCCCGGCGACATTTACACCGTTGCCATCTCTCACGGTGAAGGCCGGTTCATGGCTTCGCAGGAGATCATTGATCAGCTTGCCGCAAACGGCCAGATCGCTACCCAGTATGTGGATCTCAATGGTGAGCCTACCTATGATGTGCGCTGCAATCCCAACGATTCCGCCTGTGCCATTGAAGGCATCCTTTCTCCCGACGGAAGAGTCATCGGCAAGATGGGGCACAGTGAGCGTATCGGCGAGAATCTGTATAAGAATGTGGAAGGTCAGTACGAGATGGGAATGTTCCGCGGTGCTGTGGAGTATTTCCGGTAAACAGAAAGGTGACAGAATATGCCTACTGATATTGAAATTGCACAGTCCACAAAAATGGATCATATCCGCTCTGTGGCGGAGACTGCCGGCATCGAGGAAAAGTACCTTGAGCAGTACGGCAACTACAAGGCAAAGATCGACCTGTCTCTCCTGAAGGAGAGCAGCCGCAAGGATGGGAAGCTCATTCTTGTGACCGCCATCACCCCCACCCCTGCCGGGGAAGGCAAGACCACCACTACGGTGGGGCTTGCCGACGGTATGCGCAGGATCGGGAAGAATGTTGTTGTCGCTCTGCGTGAGCCTTCCCTCGGTCCTGTGTTTGGCGTAAAGGGCGGTGCTGCCGGCGGTGGTTATGCGCAGGTCGTTCCCATGGAGGACATTAACCTCCACTTCACCGGCGACTTCCATGCCATCGGCGCAGCAAACAACCTGCTTGCGGCAATGCTGGATAACCACATCTATCAGGGCAATGCCCTTGGTATTGATCCCCGCCGTATCACCTGGCGCCGCTGCGTGGACATGAATGACCGCCAGCTTCGCTTTGTGGTGGACGGTCTTGGCGGCAGAGTAAACGGTACTCCCCGTGAGGATGGCTACGATATTACCGTGGCTTCCGAAATCATGGCAGTTCTTTGCCTCGCTTCGGATCTTAACGATCTGAAAAAGCGCCTTTCCAATATCATCGTGGGTTACACCTATGATGAGAAGCCTGTTACCGCAGGCCAGCTGAAGGCTGCAGGCGCCATGACGGCGCTCCTGAAGGACGCCCTGAAGCCGAACCTTGTGCAGACTTTGGAGCATACCCCGGCCATCGTTCACGGCGGCCCCTTTGCAAACATCGCCCACGGCTGCAACTCCGTCATTGCCACCAGAATGGCCATGAAGCTTGGTGACTATGCAGTGACCGAAGCCGGTTTCGGTGCAGATCTTGGCGCGGAAAAGTTCCTTGACATCAAGTGCCGTGTTGCAGGTCTCAAGCCCTCTGCCGTTGTTATGGTGGCAACAGTCCGCGCACTGAAGCTTCACGGCGGCGTGCCGAAGGATCAGCTTGGCGCAGAAAATCTGGAAGCACTGGAGAAGGGAATGCCCAACCTCCTGCGCCATGTGGAGAACATTACCTCTGTCTATAAGCTTCCCTGTGTTGTTGCCATCAACCGTTTCCCCACGGATACGGAAGCAGAGCTGAAGCTTGTGGAAGAAAAGTGTGCTTCTCTCGGCGTGAATGTTGCTCTCAGCGAAGTCTGGGGCAAGGGTGGTGAAGGCGGTGTTGCACTGGCGAAGGAAGTTGTCCGTCTCTGCGAAGAGGAAAATGACTTCTCCTTCAGCTATGAGCTGGAAGGCACCATCGAAGACAAGATCGCAGCCATTGCAAAGCGTGTTTACCGCGCAGACGGTGTAACTCTTGCTCCTGCTGCGAAAAAGGCAGCGGCAAATCTCACCGCTCTGGGCTTCGGTAATCTGCCTGTGTGCATGGCGAAGACCCAGTACAGCTTTTCCGATAACGCAAAGCTTCTTGGCGCGCCCACGGGCTTTACCGTGACTGTGCGTTCCCTCAAGGTAAGTGCCGGCGCAGGCTTTATCGTTGCCCTTACCGGCGACATCATGACCATGCCCGGTCTTCCCAAGGTTCCCGCTGCCGAAGCCATTGATGTGGCCGAGGATGGCGTGATCACCGGACTTTTCTAAAAAAGATCAGGTCCTCTGTCCCGATTATTCGGGACAGAGGACTTGACGAATAACGGAAATTGTGGTAAGATACCCAAGATAAATCTTTAAGTACGGCACCGTGATGTCGGCAAGGTTTTGATAAGTGAGCGCAGGCTGCTGTAAGGCGGCGGTTTTGCTGTGCCGGTTTGCCTTGCCATGCGGCAAGGTTTTTTTATGTTATGAAGGAGAAAACGATGGCTGGTATGCAGATGGATAGTGTGAAAAGATGCCCCGCCGCTGTTATTGCGGAAGATATGCGGGATATCTGTTTCTCCACAGATGCTGATATTTCCGGCTTTGTGGTATTGCCCGGTTTTGCGGATGTGCATGTGCATCTCCGTGAGCCGGGTTTTTGTTATAAAGAGACGGTTGCAACGGGAACCGGGTCCGCCGCAAGAGGCGGTTACACGGATGTGTGCTCCATGCCGAATCTGAAGCCTGTGCCTGATTCACCGGAGCATCTTGATGTTCAGCTGGAATGCATCCGCAGAGATGCCTGCATCCATGTTTATCCCTACGGCGCGATCACCGTAAATCAGGCCGGAGAGGAGCTCTCCGACCTTGAGGGGATGGCTGGGAATGTCTGCGCGTTTTCCGATGACGGAAAGGGCGTGCAGCGGGATGACATGATGCGTGAGGCTATGCTTCGCGCAAAGAAGCTTGGGAAGCTCATCGTTGCCCACTGCGAGGATAATTCACTGCTTAAGGGCGGATACATCCACGACGGAGCTTATGCCGCAGCCCACGGACACAAGGGGATCTGCTCGGAAAGTGAGTGGAAGCAGATAGAAAGAGACCTTGCCCTTGTCCGTGAGACAGGCTGCAGCTATCATATCTGCCATGTTTCCACGAAGGAAAGTGTGGAGCTTATCCGCAAAGCGAAGCAGGAGGGACTTGACGTTACCTGCGAAACAGGACCCCACTACCTCCTGATGGATGACAGTATGCTGCGGGAAGACGGAAATTTCAAGATGAATCCGCCGCTCCGCGGACCTGAGGACAGAAAAGCCATGCTGGAGGGACTGCTTGACGGCACGGTGGATATGATCGCAACCGACCATGCGCCCCATAGTGCGGAAGAAAAGTCCAGGGGACTTGCCGGCAGTGTTATGGGGATCGTGGGACTTGAGACTGCGTTCCCGCTGCTCTATACCCATCTTGTAAAAACCGGGATCCTGACGCTGGAAAAGCTTGTGTACCTCATGGCGGAAGCTCCCAGAAAACGCTTCGGGATCAAAAACTCCGGTTTTGCGGTATGGGATTTAAGCGAGAAATATGAGATCGACCCGGAAAAGTTTGTCTCCATGGGAAGAAATACACCCTTTACAGGCTGGCCGGTATATGGCCGCTGCCGCATGACGGTGCTGGACGGCAGGACTGTCTGGAGTGACGGGACAATTAAGCTTGTGAACGACTGAATAGTGAAGATATAGGAGGAAAACCAAATGCCCAAGAGAACTGACATCAAGAAGGTAATGATCATCGGCTCCGGCCCTATCGTCATCGGACAGGCTGCGGAGTTTGACTACGCGGGAACGCAGGCTTGCCTTGCGCTGAAGGAAGAGGGATACGAGGTCGTTCTCGTAAACTCCAACCCCGCCACCATTATGACGGACACTGTCATTGCCGATAAGGTCTATATGGAGCCTTTGACTCTGGAATACGTTGCCCGTATCCTGCGCCGTGAGCGTCCCGATGCGATCATTCCCGGTATCGGCGGTCAGACCGGTCTGAATCTTGCCATGCAGCTGGAGAAGAAGGGCGTCCTCAAGGAATGTCAGGTCGAGCTTCTGGGTACCCCCAGCAGCAGTATCGAGCGTGCGGAAGACCGTGAACTTTTCAAAGAGCTCTGCGAATCCATCGGCGAACCGGTCATTCCTTCTGAGATCACTTACTCTATTGAAGAAGCCAAAGAGGCTGCAAACAGAATCGGTTACCCGGTTGTTCTGCGTCCTGCATTTACCCTGGGCGGTACCGGCGGCGGTTTTGCATACAACAGGGAAGAGCTTATCGAGATCGGTACCAACGCTTTCAAGCTTTCGCCTGTGCATCAGGTCCTTATTGAAAAGTCCGTCCGCGGCTATAAGGAAATTGAGTTCGAGGTCATGCGGGATAACAATGACCTTGCCATCACCATCTGCGGCATGGAAAACATTGACCCCGTGGGTGTTCACACCGGAGACTCTATTGTTGTTGCCCCCATCATGACCCTGAACGATCATGATTTCCACATGCTGAAGAACAGTGCGCTGAAGCTTATCCGCGCCCTGAAGATTGCCGGCGGCTGCAATGTGCAGTTTGCCCTGAATCCCACCTCTTCCGAGTACTACCTCATCGAGGTGAATCCCCGCGTCTCCCGTTCTTCCGCTCTTGCCTCCAAGGCCAGCGGATATCCCATTGCCCGCGTTACTGCAAAGATCGCCATGGGCATGAATCTGGACGAGATCGCTATCGCCAACACCAACGCCGCATTTGAGCCGGATCTTGATTATGTGGTGGCTAAGCTTCCCAGATTCCCCTTCGATAAGTTCACCTCCGCTGCCAACACTCTGGGTACCCAGATGAAGGCCACCGGTGAGGTCATGGGTATCGGTTCCACCCTCGAAGAGGCACTGCTGAAGTCTGTGCGCTCTCTGGAGATCGGTGTGTGCCACTTCCACATGGCTAAGTTTGATCGCATGGATGAGAAGGAACTGTTTGAATACCTTGAAGTGTTCCATGATGACAACATTTATGCCATTGCCCAGCTTATGCGTCTCGGTGCCACTGTGGAAGCCATCCACAAGGTGACTGCCATTACTTCCTTCTTCCTGGAGAGTATCCAGAAGATCGTCGAGTTTGAGACCGTGCTCACGGAGAACGTGGGAAGCGTGGACGTGCTGAAGCAGGCAAAGGTCCTTGGTTTCTCCGATAAGTACATCGCAAAGCTCTGGAATATGCCTGAGACGGATGTGTGGAAGCTGCGCATGGATGAGAAGATCCTTCCCATCTACCGCATGGTGGATACCTGCCATACCGGCGCATATATTCCCTACTTCTACTCGAGCTACACCGGCGAGAATGCCTCCATTCTCACCGATAAGTCCAAGAAGGTGGTCCTTGGCGCAGGACCCATCCGTATCGGTCAGGGTGTGGAATTCGACTACTCCACTGTCCATGCTGTGCAGACCATCAAAAAGAACGGCAACGAAGCCATCATCATCAACAATAACCCCGAACCCGTTTCCACCGATTACACTACCGCCGACAAGCTCTACTTTGAGCCTCTGACCCCGGAAGATGTGATGAATGTTATGGTCTTCGAAGGCGCAACCGATGCCATTGCGTCCCTCGGCGGACAGACGGCCATCAACCTTGCCCAGCCGCTTATGGAGCGCGGCGTAAACATCATCGGCACGGATGTGGACGCTATCGACAAGGCAGAAAACCGTGATTCCTTTGAAAAGCTCCTTTCTGAGCTGAAGATCCCGCAGCCTAAGGGAACTGCTGTAACCAACATTGAAGA
>JAFQKD010000116.1 GCA_017397075.1 Oscillospiraceae bacterium
ACCGACAGACCCCAACGCATGGCAGCAGCCTTACGGTGCGCCGACAGACCCCAACGCGTGGCAGCAGCCTTACGGAGCGGCGGCAGACCCCAACGCATGGCAGCAGCCTTACGGAGCGCCGGCAGACCCCAATGCATGGCAGCAGCCTTACGGTGCACCGGCAGATCCATATGCAGGACAGCCATATCCTCCTTACGGCGGATATCCTCAGCCGCCGAAGCCGAAAAAGAAGCCTCCGTATATTCTTATCTCTGTCATCGTAGCAGTAATCCTGATTGCCGTGATTCTGCTTGTTTCCGGTGTGTTCAAAGGAAAAGGTAATGATGCGGCAATGGATGGTGATGCAGCGGCTGCACCCGGTGTCGGTACTTCAGAAACGGCGGCTCCGGAAGCAACACCTGCACCTACACCCAACACAGAGGCTGAAGAAAAGAACGAGCTTCCTGAAACCCCTGCTCCCACAGCTCCTTTGAATCAGCAGATCGTGGAAGTTACCTCCAACGGCAGCACAGGCACACTTGTGCTCAAGGAATGGCGCGACGGAGAATGGGTGGAGCTGATGGCGACCACTGCGCATCTTGGCAGAAACGGCATTTCTGAAAACAAGGTGGATGGCGACGGCTGTACCCCCGCGGGGACCTTTGATATTCTGTTTTATATGAGTCTTGGCGAATATGATTCGGGACTTGAATATGTGCCCGTTGTCCCGGGCGATGTCTGGGTCGTGGACTCCGATTCCGCAAGCTACAATACGCTTCGCAATACCGCAAACTCCGGCGACTGGAATTCCCAGGAGGTAGAGTATATCTACAACATGTTTGCAAACGGAATGACCAGCGCGCGGATCATGTTCAGCTACAACGGTGACGGCAGAAATGCCGGTACTGCTGACAGCGGCGGCGGTTCTGCGATCTTTATTGACGGTACTGCAAGCTCCGGTGAGCTTACTCGCGGTTACGGAGATATCCTCATTACGGATATGGATATTGCATCTCTGCTCTATTTCCTGGATTCCGCGAAGAATCCGATACTCATTGTGCAATGAGTATCCGGTTGCAGGTGATCCTGTCCATACTGGTCATCCTCCTTGCGGCAGTGATCCTTTTGCTTTTGCTGCCGGAGGAAAGCGCTGCAGCTGAGCCAAAAGCGTTTTCCGAGGTGTTGCCGAGTCCGCAGGATGGTGATCTGACAAAGCCTTCGGCTCAGCTGAAGGAAGATAATTCACCCGATATTCCGGAAGCTCCGGAGCATTCACCGGAGGTCACAGAAACGCCCCTGTCCGGAGAAGAAACAGAAGAAAATGCAAGTGCAGTGCAGTCTCTTCTTGAAGAGGCGGGGTACGACGAAAGCTGGATCTCGGGAGATCAGCTGATCGTGGTGGATACCTATGGCGTTGAAGCGGATTTGTACCGTTTTGAACGCCTTGACGGCGTGTGGACGGATATTGGAGAACCGCTCCATGCGTGGATCGGAAGCGGCGGACTTTCCTGGGAAAAGCAGGAGGGGGACGGTGCTACCCCGGGGGGACTTTACCGTCTCGGTCACGGCTTTGGAAATGAGTATCCGGAGGAAGTGTACATCGATTACCGTATGGTAACGGAGGAAAGCTTTTGGGTGGACGATCCCGATTCTGCGTTCTATAACACATGGGTGGAAGGAACGGAAGAGCAGGATTGGGTCAGCGCAGAGCAGCTTTCCGCATATCCAGAGGAATATGCCTTTGCTGTGGTCGTTGAATACAACACGGACGAGCCCGTTTATGCGGCAGGGTCTGCCATTTTCCTCCATTGCGGCTGGTCGCCCACGGCAGGCTGCGTTGCCGTTGAGCGGGAAGCTATGCTGGAGATCCTCAGCTGGCTGCAGCCGGATAGCGGCGCCGAAATTCTGATATACTGAAAGAGAGAAGGACGATCGTCCTTCTCCCTTTTTATGTAAACCGTTGGATGAATGCCGTTTTGTCCCCGGAATCAAAGCCGTTTTTGCGGTAAAACTCCAGCGTTCCCTGATCCTTCGACCCTGTGAGCAGCATCACCTTGTAGCAATTTGCATTTTTTGCTGTCTCAGCAGCAAAGCGCAGACAGGCGGAGCCATAGCCCTTTCTGCGGTAACCGTCCCGTGTCACGACGTTTTCAATCAGTGCATAGGGTCTCGCGTTTCGGGTGAGATTGGGGATGATCACGCATACACAGGAGGAAACGAGGATACCGTCAGCCTCGCAGACAATCACATGGTGATCCTCATCCTGCAGGATCCTTTCCCATACCTTCCGCAATGCAGGCGTGTCCTCAGGTATGGCGGTTTCGTGAAGTGAAAGATAAAGCTCAAGCAGAGCTTCAAGCTCGCTGCTTTGGATTTCGCGGATCATCGAGTGTCACCTCCTGTAGTTTATGCCATTGTAGCCTGTTTTTGCGGAAAAGTACAGCGAAAATATGTAAGGTCATGGCGATTTATTGTATGGAAAAGCAAATCTCTGCAGCCTATAATAGAAGAAAGACTGAATATGGGAGTGGTTACGATGGAACATAACTATTCACCACAATGGAAAAAACGGGGCGACAGAACGGGGCTTATCCGCAATGCACTGCTGAAATCCATGGGCTACACCGATAAGGACATTGAAAAGCCGATCATCGGCATCATCAACACCTGGGCGGAGACGAACCCGGGACATCTGCACTTTCGTCAGCTTTCTGAGGCGGTGAAGCGGGGCGTATGGGCAGCGGGAGGTTTTCCTCTGGAAGTGAATACCATGTCCATTTGTGAGGTGTTCTTTGACATCTCAAGCCTTGTGTACCGGAATCTGCTTTCCATGACTACAGAAGAGCTCATCGAGCGGCACCCCTTTGACGGTATCGTGCTCATCGGCGGCTGTGACAAAAATGTGCCCGCACAGCTGATGGCGGCTGTTTCCGCAAACAAACCCACAATCTATCTTCCCGGCGGTGCTATGCTTCCCGGAAGCTATAAGGGGCAGACTCTGGTCTGCGGTACGGACAGCTTCTATCTCTATGACCGTTACACCTCCGGCGAGATCACGCTGGAGGAAATGACAAGGCATGAGGGCTGTCTTTACGGAAGTCCCGGAGCTTGTCCCATCATGGGAACAGCGAACACCTGCCAGACGGTGACGGAGGCACTGGGCATTGCGCTTCCCGATTCCGCTTCTTGCCTTGGCGTTTCCGCAGAGAAGCTCCGCATCAGTGAAGAGACGGGACGCACCATTGTGGAACTTGTGGAGAAGGATATCCGCTGTCTTGACATCATCACCCGAAAGTCTGTGGAAAATGCGATCCGCGTACTTATGGCAACAGGCGGCTCCACAAACCTGATTATCCATCTCATTGCCATTGCAAGGCGGGCAGGTATTCCGCTGGAGCTTATGGATTTTGAACGCATCAGCGCCGAAACACCTGTACTTGTGAACGTGAAGCCTCATGGAACAGGTACTGTTGGTACGGATTTCCATGATGCAGGGGGCGTGAAGGCGCTGATGAAGGAGATGGAAGCGATGCTCCATGGAGACTGCCTTACCGTAACGGGAAAAACAGTGGAGGAAAATCTGAAGGATGCGGAGCTTCCCTACGACCGAAACACCATTCGTCCTCTGGATGACCCCATTGAGGAGAAGGGCGGCATTGCAGTGCTCTTCGGAAATCTGGCTCCCCGTGGTGCTGTCATCAAGCGCTCTGCGGCATCCCGTGAGCTTTTGCACCACAGAGGTCCTGCAAAGGTGTTTGAAACACTGGAGGAATGCAGAGCATATCTTCTGGATGAAAACGCGGATATTACGCCTGATACGGTGGTTGTCCTTAGGGGATATGGTCCTGTGGGGGCTCCGGGAATGCCGGAAAACGGAAATTCCATGCCTCTGCCTCCGAAGCTGAGAAGACAGGGGGTCCGGGATTTCGTCCGCCTTACGGATGCCAGAATGTCGGGCGGCTGCTTCGGTACACAGGTGCTTCATATTGCACCGGAAAGCGCGGTGGGAGGGCCTCTTGCGGCAGTGCGTGACGGAGATATCATTCATCTGGATGTGGAGCATAATCTTCTGGAAGTGGAGCTGTCCGATGAAGAGCTGCAAAAGCGTCTCTCAGAATTCACCCCAAAGCATCATCCCGATATCAAGCGCGGCTTTGTGCGGAATTTTATCGACCATGTGACTCAGGCTGACGAAGGCTGCGACATGGATTATCTGCAGTATAAGGAGTAATTGCCATGAGAGAAATCAAGGGGATTTGTCCCATTATCGCAACGCCCTTTACCGAAGCGGGAGAAGTGGATTATGAAGATCTTGCAAATCTTGTGAAGACCCTGTGCCTTGGCGGCTGCCATGCGGTGACCCTTTTTGGTATCGCGGGAGAATACTATAAGCTCACCGACGAAGAACGCCGCAAAATGGCGGAAGTCACCGTGAAGACGGCAAGAGAGGCGGGAGGTACAACGATCCTTTCTGTGACCGACCATGCCACGGAAAACGCAGTGAAGCAGGCAAAGCTCTATGAATCCATCGGTGCAGACTGCCTTATGCTGCTGCCGCCGTTTTTCCTGAAACCGGGAGCGGGAGAACTGTATGCACATATGAAGGCCGTTGCGCAGACAGTGAATATCCCTGTTATGGCGCAGTACGCTCCCGAGCAGACAGGCGTTGCCATCCAGCCGGAAACCTTTGTGCGTCTGGAAAAGGAATGTCCCAATGTGATGTATTACAAGATTGAGTGCAAGCCTGCGGGACCCTATGTATCGAAGCTTATGGAGCTTACCGACGGCAGAATGCAGATCTTCGTAGGTAACGCTGGCTTCCAGCTGATCGAGTGTATGGATCGGGGAGCAGTGGGAGCTATGCCCGGATGCTCCATGTATGATGTGTATCTGGATATCTATAACCGCTATGTTTCCGGTGACCGTACGGGAGCGTTGGATGCGCATAACCGGCTTCTTCCCATGCTGAATCACATCCGCCAGAATGTGGAGCAGATTATTTCCTTTGAAAAGCGCATTCTGCAGAAACGTGGGATCATTAAGACAGCTTACTGCCGCAAACCTTCCTATGCCACGGATGCGTACTTTGACAGGCTTTTTGAGGAGTTCTGCGGGGAAATGGCAGCGAGATACGGTTGGGAGGTATAACATGGCAAAATGTGCGTTTGTGACAGGTGCAGGTACCGGAATCGGGCGCGGCATTGCACTTCATCTTGCAGAAAACGGGTTTGATGTTGGGCTGCATTATAACAGCAGCAGCGAGGGGGCGGAGTCTGCTGCGGCGGAGATCCGCAGCATGGGCAGAAGGGCGGAGATTTTTCGGGGAAACTTGAGGGATACAGATGCCATCTGTGAGATGTTCACGGAATTTGAAGCTGTCTTCGGTGCACCGGATATTTTTGTAAACAATGCGGGCATCACAAAAAAGGCACCTTTCCTTGAGACAACTCCGGAAATGTTCGATGATGTGATGGGTGTGGATTACCGCGCAGCCTATTTCTGCATGCAGGCAGCTGCCCGCAGCATGGTGAAGCACAGCATCCGCGGCAGCATAGTTCTCATTACTTCGAACCATGCTTATGCGCATTTCGGTGATGCGTCTGTTTACGGCAGCGTAAAGGCTGCGGCGGCAAAAGTTGTGGAGCATGCAGCCATTGAGCTTGCAAGGTACGGCATTCGGGTAAATTCCGTCTGCCCCGGGTGGACAGATACAGGTGCTGCCCGTCTTGGGAATAAGGAGGACAGCTTCTATAAAATCCCTCTGCAGCGATGGACCACGCCGGAAGAGGTTGCCAAGGCAGTGCTTTACCTCTCCGGTGACGGTGCTGCCTCCATTACCGGAACGCACCTTGTTATTGACGGTGGTGCGCTTCTTCAAAGTGATAAACCGGAAATGTATGGGTTTTACCCCTGAGGCAGAAGATGGCAGAGACAAAGGGAAAAGGGTTTACCTTTGCTGCGGATTTGCAGCGCGGCACCGCTGTTCTGACCCATGAAAAGACGGGGGTACAGTACTGCTTTGCATGGGGGAGTGGCTGCACGGCTGAAGCTGAAGGAGAGTGTCTTAGAGTTACGTTTTATGGTTCCGACCCTCTGAAAGCGGAGACGGAGTCACCTGTTTGGGTGCATCCCAAAAAGGGAGACCGAAACTTATACGCATTCGGAGCGGGCGTTTCTGTGGATGCGGGGGAAGAAAGGGAACTTCTTCCGGGCCGCCTCGAGCTTTGTGCAGCTCATGGCAGCACCATGAGCTTTTACGGGATCCTGCGGGGTAAAAGCGGGCTTCTCTGCGCAGTGGAAACACCGTGGGATGCGGCGTTTCTCATCGGACGGGAAAACGGACTTCTGCGAACAAAAACGGTTTGGAAGCCGCAGAAAGGCGCGTGGGGCTATCCCCGGGTGATGCGTTTTCAGCCTGTGGCAGGAGGAATTACCGAAATCTGCAAAGCATACCGGGAGCTTGCCAAAGCGCGTGGACTCTTGGTCACCCTCGCGGAAAAGACGCGGAAAAACCCGAATGTGTCGCGCTTTGGGGGATGCGCAAATATCTGGCTCTGGAATGACGACGCCATGGAGAAGCTTTACGATGAAGGCTGTCTCTACAGCATCCCAACCTCAGAAATGGTGGATTTGCGGATATCCCGGGCAAAAGAAATGCATGACACAGGAATGACAAAGGTCTTGTGGTCTCTTTTTGACGAAAACACCGAAAAACGGGAATGCGATGCGGTCAAGGAGTTGGGATACATCCCAACATATTATGACATTTATACCGACGTGATCCCTTCCGAATATGCATATCTTATTCCGGAGTGCAGACGCCGCCGCTGTGAAATGCGGCTTGGGTGCTATCCGGACGGTGTTGTGCGGGATGAGGAAGGAAATGCAGCCGATGCATGGGCGCTCAAGTGCACAGACGGTGTGTTCCGCGCCCAGAAGCGGATCTGCGAGGCTGCCGCAATCGAATGCATGGAGCGTTATGCCGGAACACATTCACCTTCCCTTGGTCTTGAGGGGCGGTTTCTGGATGTGACCTATATGGATGCCTGCGAGTGCTATGATCCGAAGCATCCCACAACCAGAAGGGAGTCGGTCATCCTGAAAGCGGAGATGAACCGCCGTCTGCAGGATATGGGACTTATCCGCGGAACGGAAGTGGGCACAGAAGACGCTGCTGCCTGTGTGGAGTATAACGAGGGGATGATGAGTCCCGTTTTGTATCGGGCATACGATGCCGGGCGCAGAATGACCCAGCTTTACGAAGGGGAAAATGTGCCCGAAAGTATTCCCGGTTTGATGCTGAATCCCATGTACCGCGTGCCCCTTTGGCAGCTTGTGTTTCATGACTGCATGACATCCTACTGGTATTGGGGAGATTCCCACAATTCCTGCCCTGAGCTTATGTCTCTGCGGGATCTTTTCTGCCTGCTTTACGGCGAGCCGCCTCTGTTCAGCTTTACGGTGAGCGGGTGGGAGCAGCTTAGGCATAAGATCACTGCTTCCTATCAGAAAACAGTTCCCTTTGCGGAGAAGACTGCGGGAAAGGAAATGCTCTCCTTCGGGTACGTAAACGGCGACCCGTTTGTGCAGCGCACTGTATTTGCAGGCGGAAGCACCGTGACGGTGAACTTCCGAACGGGAGAAAGCAGTATCGAGGAGGATAGCGGCTGCACATAAAGAATATAACCAAAATCTAAAGAACACAGCCAGAAAAGGAATTGTGCCTCAGAACCGTCGGGTCGGCGGTATGCCAATGCCCAAAACAGGGCATTGCCGAACGGAGAACGGTGTGACCTATAACTTCTTCGGCATTGGCTGTCGTGAAATAAACGGACACAGCGAGATTTGTGTGAATCCTCTGCGGGATGCGGATATCGATACGGTCATGAAATATGAATTCCCGGATCCGGAGAATATCGACCGAAACCAATTGAAGATCTGGGCGGAGCAGGCAAAATGGCTTCACGAGAATACGGACTATGCAAAGGGAATTTTATCAGAAATAAGAAATAAAAAAGCACAGCTGTACGACAGTACGGCTGTGCTTTTCCGATAATATGCTTATTTCGCAGCAGCAAAGCTGCGGCGGCAGGCTCCGTGGGTACATCCTGTTCGGCGCTTAAAGATTCGGATGAAATGGTTTTCTGACTTTTTGGGAAGCTGCATCAAGGTACAGCAGGTTTTTGCCCAAGAATTTACTTTTTGTTCAGCCTTTCGCCCACAGCGCCTGCGGGATGAATGAGCGCAAACTGCTCGTTCTGATAATCGGTTTCCTCAATGAGAGCCGCCTGCAGCGCATGGAAGATCACGGCAGTTTCTGTGAAGCTCGTGGTTCCCTGACAGTTATATTTATCGGTTTCCCGATTCACATACATCTTCAGCACGATATCGGCACCCTGTGCAAGGGGAGAAGCGGTATTCTCTGTAACGGCAATGATGACAGCACCCTTCTTCCGGGCGATTTCCATGATGGGAAGGAGCTCTGCGGTCTTGCCTCCCCGGGAGACCAGCAGCAGAACATCACCCTCCTGCAGGAAACCGGTTGCACCATGAACAGCTTCGGCAGGGGAGATAAAGCGGGAAGGGCGCTCAATACAGCAAAGAAGATGGGCAAGATGCTGGCAGCAGATTCCGCTGTGTCCGCAGCCGCAGGTGCCGATGCGCTGAGCCTTTGCCATGGCATCCACAGCCTTGGCAAATTCGGCCGGGTCAATGGCATCATACGCCTTCTGCAGACACTCAGCTTCAATGGCAAAAGCCTGCTTTGCGGCTTCCAGTCCTTTTTCGATCATGACAGATACCTCCATTGTGTAGGCTACGAAACATTTTAAACATTATACGACAAAAATGGAAAGAATACAAGTCATTGCAAATCATTCTCTTTCAAGGTATACTGTAAACAGAAAAATATTCGGAGGTGTCAGGTTGTGGATCTGGAACTGATTCGGGGGAAAGAAGGCTTTATCTGCGATATGGACGGTGTGATCTATCACGGAAACCGTCTGCTGCCGGGAGTTCCGGAATTCGTGGATTGGCTGCATAAAGAAAATAAGAAGTTTCTCTTTCTGACAAACTCCAGCGAGCGTTCACCCAGAGAGCTCAGACAGAAGCTTTTCCGCATGGGACTGGATATCGGGGAAGATCACTTCTACACCAGCGCTCTTGCTACCGCAAGATTTCTCTCCCATCAGGCACCCCGCTGCTCTGCCTATGTGATCGGAGCACCCGGACTTCTCAATGCGCTTTACGAAGCGGGGATCACCATGAACGATGTTGATCCAGATTATGTGGTAGTGGGGGAGACCTCTTCCTATAATTACGAAACCATTTTGAAGGCTGTCGAGCTTGTGCAGAAGGGCGCAAAGCTCGTTGCCACAAACACGGATCTTACCGGTCCTTCCGAACGGGGGATCATTCCCGCCTGCCGGGCGCTTGTTTCGCCCATCGAGCTTACCACAGGCAGAAATGCATATTTCGTCGGCAAACCCAATCCCTTGATGATGCGGACCGGGCTTCGTAAGCTCGGTGTACATTCCGACAATGCCGTGATGATCGGCGACAATATGGATACGGATATGGTGGCAGGGCTGGAAAGCGGTCTTGATACGGTGCTGGTGCTTACCGGTGTTGCCTCCCGGGAGGATCTGAAGCGCTATTCCTATGCACCGACCGTTGTACTTGACGGTGTGGGCGACCTTTGTCCCTGACCGAGAGGTGAAGGGCAATGCCGGATATCATTACCCACTACTGTCTTGCGGAGAATGTTTTTCAGCGCCTGCCGGATAAGCTGAGGTCTTCTTTGTGCCGCAAGGTCTACGATCATACGGCTGCCGGTCCCGATGTGTGGTTTTCCTACAGATTCTGGAACGGAAAGCAAAAGCA
>JAFQKD010000117.1 GCA_017397075.1 Oscillospiraceae bacterium
CACTTTCTTTTAATTTGCGATATATCCCACACGATTTATCCCAATTTTGGGTAAACTGTTTTGGGAATCACAGGAAGGAGTGGATGCGTTTGAATACCAAAGAAGCCGTTGCAAAACGCATTCTGCTGCTTTGTCAGGAACGGAATATCGCAGTCAATGCGCTGGCTACCAATGCAGGAGTCCCGCCGTCCACCGTTTACAGTATGCTCAACGAAAAAAGTAAAAACCCCGGCGTTGTGTCCATCAAAAAACTCTGCGACGGGCTTGGGATCAGCGTACGCGAATTCTTTGATTCTCCGCTGTTTGACTCTCTCGAGCAGGAAATTCAGTAGGCAGGACAGCCCGTATAACGGGCAGCCTGCGTGCCTGTATCCCTGCAGCCAAATTCTGTTCGCAGCAGGACGTTTATCGGCCCCCTCTGACGAGGGGGCTGTCGAGCGATTGCGCGAGACTGGGGGAGAGAAATTGCTTTAACCTTTTCTCTCCCTCCGTCTTTTGCTTCGCAAAATCCACCTCCCTCGTCAGAGGGAGGCTCCCGCTGCAGCGGGACTGCTCATCGGCATCAAAAGACCTCCCGGATGCTGCGCATCCGGGAGGTTCTGCGTTTATTTATGGGCGATGGCTTCGATCTCCACAAAGGCGCCTTTGGGAAGGGCCGCCACCTCAACGGCGGATCTTGCAGGGCAGATGCTGCCTTCAAAGAAAGCGGCGTATACCTCATTCATGGCGGCAAAATCCCCCATATTCTGCAAAAACGCAGTGGTTTTGATGACTTTATCCATGGAAGAGCCTGCTGCCTCCAGCACAGCCTTCACATTGAGAAGGGACTGCTTTGTCTGCTCGCGGATCCCCCCTTCTGCCAATATGCCCGTTTTGGGATCCAGCGGGATCTGCCCGGAGGTAAACACCAAATCCCCCACAGCGATACCCTGTGAATAGGGTCCGATGGCGGAAGGGGCACGGTCAGTTGCGATCTGCGTTTTCATGCTGTTCTCCTTTCAAACGAATACCGCCCCCGGCATCCCGGGGGCGGGTAGGCTTAGCGGTTGTTGACCGCGGGCTTTCGTTTACAGATACTTTTTGATCCCGGGCGTTGCAAGCTCGGCATCGGAGCTGATGGAAATGGTGAAACGAAGATTCTGCTTCTCGCCGAAGGCGTCGCACCAATCCAGGAAATCCTCAACAGCAGCATCAGACTTGTCGCCGATGATACTGTAAAGACCGTCGATGAAAATGTGGGTAATATCGAAATTGCTGGCATACAGTCCGGAAAGGAAGCCTTCCAGGAATTCAACGCCGGAGAACCCGTAGGAAGATGCGTCGATCAGACGTACGCGGTACGGAATGTCATAGGTGAGTTCAGCGCTCTTTTCAATGCAGATCACATTGCCGCTCTCTTCTTCTGCGGCCTTTTTTACCAGTTCAATAATGTCCTTGGTCTTGCCTGCGCCTGCGTGACCCATAATGACTTTAACCATGGTGGACCACCCCTTTCTTTAGTATCTATACTATAGCATCTTTTTTTCATTTGGGCAACAGTTTTTCTGGGATTTGCCTTTCTGTTTACAATTTCTTTCCCAAAACATCCGCAAAGGTTCCCTGAAGCAGCCTTCCCCAGATCTGCCAGAGGGTCAGTTTTTCCACATTTTGTGCGGCAAGCAGGGGGATCTGTGCAACAGTGGTCTCTCCCGCGGTGACTTTCATGGTGCCAAGCTCCTGCCCTTCCGCAACAGGCGCCGCCACCGATTCCAGAAGGTCAATGGATATCTCCACGGAGGACGCCTGGTTTCGGGTCACCAGAACGGGAAATCTTTCCGCTGCCGCAGGCTGCACCGTGCTTTGCGCTCCAAGCTCCACGGTAATGGGCGGTATGGGTTCACGGGGCGCCGCATCCACCAGCGTGTAATTGGCAAAGGCAAAGCTGAGAAGCTGCTTTGCGCTTTCAAATCTTTCTGCGGAGGTCTCGCAGTTCAGCACCACGGCAATGTACTCCACATCCTCCCGGAATGCGCTTGCAGAAAGGCAGTAACCTGCGCTCTGGGTAAAACCGGTTTTGAGTCCCGTTGCGCCGTCATAGTAATAAATCAGCTTATTGGTGTTGGAAAGCCCGAATTCACCGCCCCGAATGGTATCCATCCAGATGGTGGTATACTCCCGGATCCATGTGTGGCTGAGAAGTGCCCGGCTCATGAGGGCAATATCCCGTGCGGTGGTGAGATGCTCCCCCTCACAGGGAAGACCCGTGCAGTTCTGAAATGTTGTCCCCGTCATGCCAAGCTCTGCCGCCCGCTGGTTCATCCTTGCCACGAAGGCGCTTTCGCTGCCGCAAAGATGCTCCGCGATCACCACTGCTGCATCGTTTCCGCTGGAAACCGCCACGGATTTCAAAAGATCCGAAAGTGTCATCCGCTCGTTTTCCTCAAGAAAGACCTGACTGCCGCCCATGGAGGATGCATAGGCGCTGCACACTGCCGTATCCGTAAGTGCAACAGACCCTGCGTCCACCGCCTCCGCCAGCAGCAGCATGGTCATGATCTTGGTTACGCTTGCAGGCTCAAGCCGCGTATCCGCGTTTTTCTCCCAGATCACCGTGCCCGTCTCCCGCTCCATGAGAATGGCGGAGGGCGCCTCCACCTCAAGTCCCGCAGCCGTGACGGGAACCGTTTCCATGCCGAAAACAGCCTCTTCCACCGGTGCGGCATCCAGTGCCGCCCACGCTGCAAGCTCTGCCGCAGCAGCAGCTTCCCCCGTAACGGCGTTCTCCTCCGCCATGGTCTGTGCGCTTTCAGAAGCCTGCACAGGCGTGACAAGCAGCAGCGCCGCAACGATCACCGACACCGCCTTTTTCATGGGCATCCCCTCCGTTTCTGGAAAAGTCTATGCCCGTCTGCCGCCGCCTATGCAGAAATTTCCTCTTGCATTTTTCTCCGCTGCGTGGTAATATAAAGCGTACAAATCCTGTGCGGATATAGTTCATCGGTAGAACACCGGCTTCCCAAGCCGGATAGGTGGGTTCGATTCCCATTATCCGCTCCAATCGAAAACCTCCGTGGGAATTTCCCACGGAGGTTTTCGATTTCTTCTCCTGTCAAAAGCCGATGACTGCGCCGTTTTTTACCAGCGTCTCCTGCAGCATATCCACAGGCACATCCCGCACGTCGCAGGAAAGCTTCGCGGCAATGGCTGCTGCCGTACCGGCACCTTCTGCGATGGGCATGGTATTCACCATGACCCGCACAGCGCCCAGCGCCTCGTGATCCACGGAGATGCAGCGACCGGCAACAATGAGGTTGGAAAGCTCGTTTGTCACAAGACAGCGGTAAGGCACGGAATAATACTCGCCCGGTGCAAAATCAGTGAGATCAAAATCCTCGCCCGCCACCTGATGCACATCGATGGTGTTGAAACCCACCGCCACAGTATCACAAAAGCGCTTTCCCGTTACCATATCCTTTGCTGTGAGCACGTACCGTCCGGTAAGGCGCCGGGTCTCCCGAACGCCGATGGCATTGGGCACGTGACTCAGGTAGCAATCGGCAAACCCGGGCACGTAGTCCTTGAGAAACGCATACAGCTCATAAACCTGTCTGCGGGTGATGATCTCCGCTTCCGTCAAGTCTTTTGCGTCCGCGCCGCACTTTCCCACCACGTTTGTGCTGTTCACAAAGACCTCGCAGCTTTCCGGATCATGGATCCTGCCGTAACGGGGAACCACACCAACAGAACCCGGCCGGGAAATGGGTACATGGAAATTCCCATCCGCTTTGGCTTTTGCCACCAGCTTTTCAAAAAACGGGATCATTTTGCCGCCGGTCTCCCGTTGTACCGCGGCTTCATAAACGGCGTAGTTTACATTGTTCACAAAGAACACAAGGGTCATTGGCTGCATGGCACCGTCCGCATCCCTTCCCATCTTGAAGGGCAAGCCTGCCCGGAAAAACACATCTCCGTCCCCGGTGCTGTCCAGAAACACCTTGGAGCGGATCGCAAACATACCGCCCTTGGTATCCACAAGGATGCCGGAAATGCGCTCTCCTTCCAGAATACAATCGATAAACCTGCTATGGAGCATGAGCTTCACCCCTGCTTCCAGGCACATCTCCATGGCCACATGGGCAAAAGTCTCCGGAGCAAACATGGTGCTCCCCTCTTCCCCCAGACGCACAGCGCCGCCGAAGGCGATCATCCGCTCCATGAGTTCCTGAGGAACGCCGCCCACAACACGAAGTCCCGCACGGTACACAGGCCCAAATTCCACCATGGCGCAGGTGGAGCCGATACCGCCAAGCCAGCCGGTATCCTCGATGAGAAGGGTCTTTGCTCCCTCACGTGCCGCCGCAATGGCAGCGCAGATTCCCGCAGAACCGCCGCCGATAACCGCAACGTCATAACTTTCTTCCGCAACGGGTGTATTTCGTTTATATTCGTATAACTCCGGCATGGCGAATCCTCCTCAGCTTTGTATGTACAGCATATACACCGGGTAAGAATTTGTCAACACGGAATGTCTTGCAATCCCCGCCGAAATCCTGTATACTTTTCTCATCACGCACAATTGAATTTTCGCAGGAGGGACTTCCATGAATCTGGAACAGGCCATCTATCAGCGCAGAAGCGTGCGGAGATATCTTGCAGACCCCGTTCCCGAAGAAGCTGTGCAGAAGCTTCTGGAATATGCCATGGCAGCGCCAAGCGCCTGCAACAAAAAGCCATGGGAGTTCTATGCAGTGACAAACCCGGAGCTTCTGGGCAAGCTGAAGCACACCCATATGTTCACCAATTACAATTCCCCCATGGTCATCATCGTGGCAGGAAACCTGAAAAAGGCGCTGCCCGGAAAGCAGAAGGCCTTCTGGATCCAGGATTGCTCCGCTGCCGTGGAAAATATCCTTCTCGGCGCGCTGGAGCTGGGTCTCGGTACCTGCTGGTGCGGCCTGCACCCCAATGACAAGGCTGCCGATGCCGTCCGTGAGGCTCTGGGCGCGGAGGAACACATCGTGCCGCTGGGACTTCTCCACATTGGCTATCCTGCGGAGACTCCGGAGGCCAGAACCCAGTTTGACGAAAAAAAGGTGCATTATCTGAAATAAGCCAAAAAGCAGCCGGAAACTTGTTCCGGCTGCTTTTTTCAGATCTCCTGCACGTTTTCCATGCGAAGGTTTGGTGTATCGCCCTCGTTTACCATCATGGGCACAGGCTCGCAGGCGGTAAACTGCTGGGAAAGATTCCGCAGGGTGAGGTTTTCCACCCGGGCAGTCTCATCGATCTTCACCGTCACCGCATGGGTCACGGATTCCTCACGGCGGCGGATATTGGTAAGTGTCACGTTTTTGGCGGTAATCCCCTTGGCAAACCAGAGAAGAGGCTCCCGCTGCGCGTAATACTGATGGCTCGGCGCATAATAGAAGGTCTTTTCCGGGTCGGGCATCCATGTGGGCTTGGAGGCATAGACGTTGGAAACCGTCACATTCTCCAGCAAAACAGGTGCGCCGGGATGGAGATCATGATGGGTGAAGGACACGGCGTAAAACCGATAGGTACCGAAAATGTTGGAAATGCTCACATTCCGCAGATCGCCGTTGCTGGAAAGCAGCCGCACTGCCGTGTAGCCGCAATCGGCATAGAGACCGTCCACCTCCACATCGGTGATGTGAAGTCCCTCGTGAAGCCACAGCACATCTTCTCCCGCATTGAGGGCGACAAGGTCGTCGTTGGTGGCGCCCTTGATATCATGGATATAGCCGAAACAGGCAGGTCCGTTCACGTGAATGCCGTCCATATTGGGACGCAGCAGATTATGGTCGAAGGTAATGTGCTCTACGGTGAAATACTGCACATCCGCAAGGAGAGCAGAATAGCTCTCCGGGTCTTTCAGCACCGTATCCGTAAGGGTAAAATGCTCCACCCCCACAAAGCGCATGAGAATGCCTGCGTAAAAACGGTCTTCCTCAATGGTCCAGATCTTCCCCGGCTGCCCACGCTGCTGGTTTGCGTTGTTGCCGTCCCATGTGCCTCCGGTCACCGTAATGCGGCTGTTTTTCCCATGGACATGAAGCGCCTCGTTTTCCAGCATAACGCAGTTTGCCCCATCGGCCAGATGGATCACCGCATCATGGGCAAGATGAAGCCTTGTATTGCTCCCGATCTTCAGGGTCTTTGCGATGACATAGTCTCCCCCGGGGATATAGACCTCCCCGCCCTTGTCCAGAAGTCCCTGCAAATAGTCCGCGCAGCAGTCAGATATCTTGTACATGACACATTTTCCTCCCGATCTTCGCAATTTTTGTCTGTTTTTTCCGCCATTTTAACATTGACGGTTTTACAGGATATACAGTATAATTTGACCAAGTTATAGCACAGACCGTGTGCAAAGTCAAGGAGGCAGACCATGACCGGAAAAGAGCGTTTCGAACGGATCCTGAAGCACCAGCCGGTGGACCGCATCGGCCTTTACGAGCATTTCTGGAACGACACTTATAAGACATGGCAGGAACAGGGACACATCCCCGAAGGTGCAAGCTATGAAGATCTCTTCGGCTTCGACGTACAGGAAAGCTGGTGCTTCAACCTTACGGCGGATCTGGATTTTGAGCCGAAGATTATTTCTGAGGATGAGGATACCTACACTGCCCTTGACGGCAACGGTGCTACGCTTCGGCGGCACAAGTTCCACGACACCACCCCCGAACACATTGATTTCTCCGTGAAGGAACGGGAGGATTGGGAGCGGCTCATCAAGCCTTTTCTGACTCCCGACCCCAGACGCATCAATTTTGAGGCCTACCGCAAGGCCAAGGCAGAGGCCGCAGAAAAGGGACGTTTCTTCTTCTGGAGCGGCGTGAACGTATTTGAGTGTATGCATCCCATCTGCGGTCATGAGTATATGCTCATGGGCATGATCGACGATCCCGATTGGATCGCCGAAATGGCAGACACCTATTCCGATCTCATCATCAAGCTGCAGATCATGCTCTTTGAACAGGAGGGCTGGCCGGACGGCTTCTGGTTCTACGAGGATATGGGCTACAAGGGTGCTCCCTTCATGTCTCCCCAGATGTACCGCCAGCTCATTATGCCCGCCCACATCAAGACCATCGCCTTCGCTCACGAACACGGCTGCCCTGTGGTCATGCATTCCTGCGGCTTTGTGGAGCCCCTGCTGCCCCACATGATCGAGGCAGGCATCGATGCCCTGCAGGTCATTGAGATCAAGGCCGGTATGGATCTTCTCCGTATTCACAAGCAGTTCGGGGACAAGATCGTTCTCATCGGCGGCATTGATGTGCGCGCGCTCTACACCAATGACCGCGCTGTCATCGATGCGGAGCTGGAAGCCAAGATCCCCTATGTGAAGGACGGCTTTGCCTATGTGCTCCACAGCGACCACTCCATCCCCAACACCGTGGATTTCGAGACCTACAAGTACTTCATCCAAAAGGGTCTTGCCCTCGGCTCTTACGAATAAGCGTCACAAAAAACGATCCGAAGATCATTCGATCTTCGGATCGTTTTCTGTTTCTTCCTCCATAGCACGCGCTTTCCTGTGCAGCAGGTACGCCGCAAGGATCGAGCCTCCGACTGCTGCCGCAAGGGTCATGACCGCAGCAAGAACAAGGCTTCCTGCGCTGAGTCTGAAGGGCATTGCTCCTCCGCCGTAACGGATCGCCCTGTGGAGAAGCCTTGCGATCTCCCCGCTCACACAAAGTCCCGCAAGCACCCCCGGCAGAGCCGCAGGTGCGGTCTGCAGCACAAGGGTCTGCAGCACAAACACATCGGAAAGACCCTGCCTGCGCAGAAGGGCTCTTTGCTTTTCCTCAAGTCCTCCGGGCAGGGTAAACAGAGCAAAAAGGCCCGCTGTGCCGGCAAACAGCACAAACAGGAAAATCCCGAATACTGCTCCGCCGCCGTCACGGTCATTGCTGCCGAGATTTATGGGCTGCAGTGCCGTGCGGATGCCCGCATACTCCAGAGATTCCATGATCTCTTCCCGGTCCGCATTCCCGGGCAAACGAATAAACAGCGCATCATCCGGCAGTTCCTTTTCCGTCCACGCGGAAAATACCGACCGCTCCAAAACGATACAGGCTTCCATCCCCGCCTCAGGCATCACGGAAACGGGCAGCTGTATGCTGCTTCCGTCCGTCATGGTGATGCTTACCCGATCCCCGGTGTCAACTCCCATCCGCTGCGCCGTATCGGCAGAAAGCACCGCCGTTTCTTCGGGAAGACCGTATCCCTGAAGGAGCTGCGCCATAGCATCGGCATCCGCCGCAAAAAGCTCTGCCGTTTCCCGCACACCGGGCACGGAAAGCTCCACCGTGCGGCGTACCGCGGGGATCATTACCGAAGCGTGATCCGCCATGACCTCCTCCACACGCTCCGCAGTCAGGTCACCGGGAAGCGGCACAAGTACATTCGGAAGCGCTTCGGCGCTGTCTGCATTTCTGCTGTCGGCTGCGGAAAAAGCGGTGCAAAGCAGCGCCATACAGCAAAGCGCCGTAAGAGCGGAAAGCACAAATTTTCCCGGTGCACTTCCGATCCCCCGAAACACGGTACGGAGCATGGGATGGAGCTTTTCCGCAGCGGGAACAATACTGCCGCGGCGGATCTTTTTTCGGGGCAGACGCCGCAGAAAAGCTGCCGTGAGTCCCCAGGAAAGGATCCCCCAGACCGCACACATCCCAAGAAGCACAAAAATCAGGGAAAGCTTCATTGCCGGCGGTACGGAATACACCTTGCCGTATATCCCCCGAACTGCGCAAAAGCCGAGTATGCTGCCGACGACCGAACCGACTGCACCGCCTGCCGCACCGGAAACTGCGGCGCACCTGCCGCAATCCCAGGCGGGGAAACGGATGCCCATCATATCCAGAGACCGACGGGAAGCTTCTTCTTCATGCCGTACTTCCCGCGCCGCCCTTGCACAGGGATAGATCATCAGCAGGAGACACACGAAGCTGCCAAGAAGCAGCAGTCCGTTCAACGATGTCCCGTCTGTATAAAGATTCCGATAGCCCGCGTTTTCACTGCGCCGCGCATACCGCAGCACAGGCTGCTGGAGCATCTCCGCTTCGTCCATAGCTGCATCTCTTGCCGCTTCCGCAGCTGCGATCTCATTCAGAAGCTCCAGAGAATCGCTGAGAAGCTGGGTTTCCGCCGCCTCGGCTTCCTCCTTCAGCGAAAGATACGCTTCTTCCTTCAGGGCATAATCCTCTTCATGCGGTCCGAGCTCCGTCTCATAGGAAGCCATATCCGCATCATAGGTCGCCCGATCCTCCTGAAGAACGGTTTCCCGATTCTGCAAAGCCGCTACAGCCTCTGTACGCCATGCCTCAAATGCAGCCTCATTTGCAAGGTAGACTTCTTCCATTGCGGCGTACTCGGATTCAAGCCGCAGGATCTCCTGCTGATGCTCCAGAATTTCCAGACCGATCCTGTCATATTCGCTCTCTGCCACAACGTAGAGGGAGTTTTCCAGATCACCGATCAGGTATTCCAGATCCACCACGGCATATTCCATGTCATAATGTGCCTGATCCAGCGCCGTTTTTTCCTCATCCAGCACCAAAAGACGCTCATCCCGCTCTTCCTCATAGGCAAGCCAGTCCCGCTGGATGGCACTGTCCTCAGCTTCGATGCGGGCAGCCTCCGCGATCAGCGCCTGTTCGGTGCTTTCCAGTTCTGCGGCGCTTTGACACACTTCCAGCCACTGCGCCTCCGCTGCGCCAAATTCCGCCTGCAGAAGCGCAAGCTCCGCCGCAGCATCGCCGAAACCGGTATCGTACTCCTCCTGAAGGGCAGCAAGCGCCTCTTCCTTCGCCGTCAGCTCTGTCTGCACCTGCGCAAGCATGGTCGCGTGGCGGCTGTACACCGCTGTTTTCGCAGCGCCCTCCAGCACGGCGTAGACAGTGTTCAGCCGCTCCTGATATTCCCGGCTCCAGAGACTTCCTCTGTCCGTGACGGAAAGACGCACCTCCGTCCACCCTTCTGCCGCAAAGGCATCTGCTGTAAGCAGCACAAATGTCTCTGCGCTGCCGTCATTTGTGAGAATGGGTGCGCTTCCCGGATATTCCGGCAGTGTTACAAGACCAACCGCCGTATATTCACGGCCGGTGGTTCCGCTTTCCCGAAGGATCACTGTTGTGCCGAGGAAGGAGGCATCATACACCGATGCATCCAGCGCACACTCTCCGGCATTTTCCGGGAGCCTTCCATCCCGCACAGCAGGAATATCCACGATCTCCGTTACGGAACGCAGCGCCGCCGTTTTCACCCGGCCGTCCGCATCCTCCGCAAGACCCCAACCGGTGATCACGCCTTCGGCCTGTGCAACCTCTTCCAGTTCCCTCAGGGAGTCCACCTCGGCTTCCGAGAAGCCGCAGTTTGCCGTCACGGCAAAGTCATGCAGATTCTGCCGCCGTGCATAACGGACGCCTCCCTCCAGAAGCCCCGACCCTGCTGCCAGACAACCGCTCCACAGGCTCATGCCCATAAACACCGCAAGGGCGATGGCAAGCCATCGCCCTGGGGCGCGCCGGAGCTTCCGGCCTATGGAACGAAACATCATGTTCTCTCCTTTGGATTCAGCACCATGGAGCATACCGCTCCCTCCTGCAAGCCGATGACCCGGTGAGCCATGGCAGCAGTTTCCTCAGTTGAAACCGCAAGCAGCGTGCACCGCTGCCCCTCATTGGCACAGAAACCGAAGGCCTGCAGAAAGCTTTCCTTACAGTCTCCAAGATCCGCCTCCGGCTCGTCCGCCACAAGGAGGGACACGGCCTTCATTCTTGCCCCTGCAAGCTCTGCTCTGCGGCGCTCAAAAAGGCTGAGCTTTGCGGGAAAGCTTCTTGCGTGCTCCGCAAGCCCGGAAAACGTCAGTGCGTCCTCCGCCTTATCCCGGTTCCCCTGTGAAAGCAGAAGCAGATTTTCCCGAACCGTCAGATCCTGCAGAAAACTCCCCCCCGCAGAAATATAGCCGACCTCATTCAGGCGGAATTTCCGCCGCTGAGTCTCGCTTAACCGGAAAAGATCCTTCTCTCCCCGGAAATACGTCCCCGCATCCGGGACTTCCAGCGCCGCAGCCACACTGCAAAGCACGCTTTTTCCACTGCATCTGCCGCCGCAGACCGCCAGAAATTCTCCCTCATGCAAAGTCAGAGACACATGGGAAAGCACCGCGCGAAGACCGTTTCCGTCCCGCTCCGTGACGGAAACATCACGCAGCGCGGCAAAAACAGGCCTTTCCCCAAAGCTTTTCCCGCAGTAAAGCCGCAGACCGCTTCTCACCGCCTGCAGATTCTGGGTCAAAGCCGCCTCAGCCCGTCCGGCAAGACCGCTTACCCGGTTTGCGGAAACATGCAGCACACCAAGGATCTCCCCATCTTCCGAAACGGGAACCGCTGCCGCCGCTCTCCCCTCGGGATCAAGGGCAAGCACAGCAGCTTCATCCTCCACAAGGTCCGCGGAAAACACCGCGTTTTCCCCGCAGGCAGTGCCGCAGAGCCCCTCACCGGGGTCAAAAGCCGCATCGGAAAGCTCCTCCCCGCCCCAAAGGGCGCACAAACGCAGCTTACCATCCCCATCCGGGTACCAGAGTCCTGCACTCTCCGCTTCCGCCAGTCTTGCGATCTCACGCAGAACCTGAGGAAGCCGCAGCCAGCCGTATTCTGTTTTGTCCTGCGTTGCCGCTTCCCGTTCCACGTTTCTCTCTCCCAAAATGTTATTCGTCCAGCTTGAGAACCGCCATAAACGCATCCTGAGGCACCGAAACGGAACCCAGAGAGCGCATACGCTTCTTGCCTTCCTTCTGCTTTTCCAGAAGCTTCTTCTTTCTTGTGATATCGCCGCCGTAGCACTTGGCAAGCACGTCTTTCCGCACTGCCTTGATGGTCTCCCGGGCGATGATGCGGCCGCCGATGGCTGCCTGCACGGGGACCTCGAAGAGCTGGCGGGGAATATTCTCCTTCAGCTTTTCACACAGTCTCCGGGCGCGGGGATAGGCCTTGTCCTTGTGGGCAATAAAGCTCAGCGCATCCACCTGATCACCGTTGAGCAGCATATCCACTTTCACAAGGTCGCTGGCGCGATAGCCGGAAAGCTCATAGTCCAAAGAGGCGTAGCCGCGGGTATTGGCCTTCAGAGCATCGAAGAAATCGTAGATAATTTCGTTCAGCGGCATCTCATAATGGATCTCCACCAGACGGGTATCCAGATACTGCATATCCTTGAACTCGCCGCGGCGTTCCTGACACATGGGCATGATGTTGCCCACATACTCGTTGGGGGCGATGATGCTGACCTTCACAAAGGGTTCCTCGGCGTGCTCAATGGTGCCGGGATCGGGATAGTTGTGGGGGTTGTCCACCTTCACCAGCGTGCCGTCGCTCTTATAGACATGGTAAATGACGGAGGGCAGCGTGGTCACAAGATCCAGATTGAATTCCCGCTCCAGACGCTCCTGAATGACCTCCATGTGGAGCATACCCAGGAAGCCGCAGCGGAAACCAAAGCCC
>JAFQKD010000118.1 GCA_017397075.1 Oscillospiraceae bacterium
CGCAAAGCCGTACACAAGGGGAACTGCGGCATGCTCTGCCACGGTAACGAGAACATCCATGAAAAACGCCGTTACAGCATAGCCGGCAGTACCCAGTGCAGGCATCCCCGAGGCTGCGGCAGCTGCCGCAAGGGCAGGCAGAAGCGTTTTTGAAAATGCCCCAAGGGTCTCCACCACGGTTTTTGCTTCCTCCAGAAAGGTATGCACATTCCCTGCGGAAACCGCCATAATACCCAGCGCCCCCGCCATGACGGTGTAATCCGGCGTTTTTCCCTTATCGATGCCAAATGCGGAAGATGCCGCGGTGCACAAAAATGCAATGGCCATAACAGCGCCCGCTCCGGTCAGCGCATTTCTGCCGTAAACCCCTGCAGCTTCAAGGATTTGCTCCCACAGATTCTCCAGCGTCTTTTCCGTTTCCGGGGAAAGCGCCGTTCCCTCTACAGTATCCCGCGCCTGACGGGGAAGGGCATCCGTTACATCTTCCGCCGTTGGGGCAGCTGCGCTTACCGTAAGGCTCAACATACTGCAGCAAAATATAAAAATTGTGATCAACACCGGTCTTTTCTTCACAGCAGCACCCCCACCATGTCCAAAACCGTTTCCATGAGAGGCAGCGCCGCCGCCACCGCTGCACCGCAGCCTGCAAGCTCGATCACTGCGGCAGCGGAGGCCTGTCCCCCATCCGCACAAACAGAGGAGGCAAGCTTTGTCACAACGGAAATTGCCACCGTCTTCCAGATGGCAGAGGACACCGCAGAGGATATCCCCGCATTCTCCGCCATTTCCTCCGCAGCCGTCACCACTGCGGAGATCTGCTCCGCTGCAGCTGCCAGCACGGCGCAGACCGCCCCCAGGCACAGGAGAACCGCCATGGCTGGATTTTCCTTTTTCAGCACCGCGCACAGGATCACCGCAAGGATCACGATCCCCGAAGCACGCACAAGCATATCCATCAGAAGCCGAAAAGAGATTTGATCAGGGCAAACAGTGCCGAAATCTCCCGCAGGATCACGATCAGCACCACAATAAGTCCCGCAAGGGTGGTCATCAGTGCCTGATCGTCCCGTCCGGCTCTTGTCAGCAGAATGCTCAGCACCGAAACGAGAATCCCCACCGCAGCAATTTTAAAAATCAGATCCACATCCACAGAACATCCTCCGTCGTATCCTTTGTTCCGCTCAAAGCAGCAGGATCGCGCTGCAGGCTCCCGCGGCAAGCCCCAGCGCCGTGCGGACGCGCCCCTCTCTGCGTGCATCCTCCGCTGCGGCTTGTGCAAAGGTATCAAGCAAAGTCTGCACCTTTGCCAGCGCGTCTTCCTGCTGCCGCGCATCGTACCTGCCAAGCCATGTCCCCATGGTCTCCACCGCAGAAAGCTCCTCCCGTTTGAGGATACCGCCCAGAGTTTCCGCCGCTGCCTGCTGCCAGAGCAGCACAAAGGATCGGTTTGAAAGTTCCCGAAGAAGGTACGCCGTTCGGGAAAACAGCCTTTTCACCGGATCATCCGACAACCGTTCCAGTTCCCGGAGCAGCTGCGGCATTGGCGTGCTCTGCAGGGTGATCTCCCGCCGCAAAGCTCCCGCAGCACAGGAAAGCTGCCGCAAAGTCTCTGCCCGTCGCCGCAGCTTCAGCGCCTGTCCCACACCTACAGCCCCTGTACCGCACACAAGCAGCACCGCCCCCATCATCCGCAGCAAAGCGCCCCCTCCTCATCCGTAACCGTGTATCTGCGTTCTCCTGCATGGTTTTCCACGGTGACAAACCGGGAGAATACCTCAAGCGCCAGAAGCTCCCGATAGAGCGGCCGCCTTATGAGCCCCTCACGGTTTTCCGCATGGACCGTTGCCAGAAGCTTCACACCGCAGTAGGAAGCCTGCCGTATGGCTTCCAGATCCCGCATTTCCGTGATCTCGTCCATGGCGATGATCTCCGGATTCATGGCACGCAGAAGCGTCATTGTCCCCTCTGCTTTCCCGCAGCCTTCCAGAACATCTGTGCGCCGTCCAACATCCATCCCCGGTCTCCCTTCATACATGGCAGCGATCTCACCGCGCTCATCTGCAACCGCCACCCGAAAACGATATCGGTCGGAAAGCAGCCGTACCATGTCCCTGAGCAGAGTGGTTTTCCCCATCCCCGGCGGCGAGAGGATCAGTGTTGAGGAAAACTTCCCGTTACGCACAACGGCAGGCAGTACCGATTCTGCCGCGCCGCGTATCTCTCTGGAAATGCGCAGTGCAGCGGAGGAAAGACAGCGAAGACCGGTCATCTGCCCGTGCTCCGTAACTGCTGTGCCGCAAAGTCCGAGACGGTATCCGCCCCGAAGGGTCACAAAACCACGGCGCAGAGAATCCCGCACGGAATGCATGGACGCCTGCGTACCGATCTCCAGCACGCTTTCCAGATCCCGGGGGACCACATTCTCCGCGCCGAGAGGGATCTCCGTCCCTCCGACAAGCACCGTCATCGGCTGCCCTACCCGCAGGCGCACCTCTTCCGCCATCCCGCGCTGCTTCGAAGAAAGCTGTCTTGCCCGACAGCGAAGCGTCTGCGGCAGCAGAAGCACTGCCCCGTCAAACCTTGAGATCCGATATGCCTCATCCAAGCCATCGCCCCCTTGTCCACACTCTATGGGACAAGGGGGCAATGTATGCTTTGGAATATTCGGAAAAAACGCTGAAATTTGTAACTTACACGGCGTGATCGGTTCGTGCTATACTGGTTCTATCTACAGGATCAGGAGGTATCTTCTCATGTTTCAGGTCGGTCAGCTTGTGGTATACGGCAGCACGGGTGTCTGCACGATCCGTGAGATCCGCGAAAATCCCAGCGACAAGCGGTGTTATTATGTACTGAAGCCGCTTTATCAGAGCTGCACCATTTCCGCTCCCGCAGACAGCAGCAAAATTTTCATCCGTCCCATTCTCACAAGGCAGGAGGCAAACGCTCTCATTGACAAGCTCCCGGCAGTTTCTGCCGAGCCTTGCCAGAACCGCAGCATCCAACAGCTCACCGAGCATTACAAAGCAGCTCTGGAATCTCACGACTGCATGGCTGTTGCAGAGCTTGCCAAATCCATTTACGTCAAAAAGCAAAACGCCGCCCTGCAGAACCGAAAGCTCGGTTCCGTGGACGAGCGGTTTATGAAACGGGCAGAGGAGCTTCTTTTCGGGGAGCTTGCGGCTGCACTGGATATCCCGCCGGAAAGTGTCCCCGGTTACATTGAAGCACGGCTGAAAAGCGAAGCATAAAAAAATGACGGCAAACCCGTCATTTTTTATTTGGCTGTGCTGTTTCGCTGCAGAAGCATTTTGGGAGGCTCGGATTCTTTTGCCCCTCCTTCCGCAGTACCGTTCAGATAGAGTCCGAAAAGGCACTCCCGGGTAGGCTGCACGATATGGTCGATGGGGTTATCTCCGCCGCCGAGAAAATATTCGTAAAAGTAGTCCCACGTGGCCTCGGTGATCTGGATAAATCCGTCGCCGCCGTTGATGGAATTGCCGTCCAGCAGAGCGATCCCATTCTCATCGTAGGAAAGGATGATGAAGGAATGGCTGTAATTCCGGCAGTAAGCCCCTGTTTGGGTAACCCCTGCTGCGGTCATGGCATCAAAAAGCGTATCCGGCGTTCCCGCAACACCGCGGATAACCTCGGAACAGGCATATTCGTTGTCCCCATCGCCGGGACATTCCCCGAAGAGCGCATAATACACACCGTTTGCATAAATATAGCAGGACCATCCCCGCTGATTTCCGGGTACGCAGAGCATTTCGCCCCAGTTTGGCACATTGTTTGAGCCGATAGGTGCGCTGTAAAGCTCCGTGCATTCGTAATCCGTATAGAGTGCGGCGTTGCCGTGAAAAACCTCGTCCAGCTTAGCGGAAAGATAGGGATGGGTCGTATACTCGCTTCCGCTTGCAAGCTCGGGATCGGTGATCCATTCTGCCCCCTCAAGATACTGCTTCCAGTCCTCCGCGCTGGCCTCTACCGCCCCAAAACGCATCACTGACAGGATCATACATATCATCAGCACCAAAGTGCCAAAGGTTTTCTTCATCAAAGCCTCCGGATATTTTGTAACATTTTGTCATTATTTAAACATATTCTGTAATATTTGTCAATACTATGTTACTTTTCGCACCGCACAGCTGGAATTTTACGCCTTACTATCGTGAAGTATAATTCCGTATAAGTATTATAAATGTATTCAGAAACCATTCTGTATCCAACCATTTGCACTTTTGTTGTTGACAGCACCTAACATTTGTAGTATTGTATCACGGCAGTGAGAAATTCTTTCAGCATCTCTGTCCGATACCGCTTCTCTCCCGAGCAATGACGGATGCTCATCAGATTCTATGCATTCAGCAATACCGAAATTCAGCAAACGAGGTGGCACCATGAGACCAAGAAGTGCGGGCTACGGCGACAAAAATATCTGCGGCGCCAATGTGGAGCGTATCCGCAAGCGTTTGGGCATGAAGCAAACGACGCTCATCATGAAGATGCAGCAGCTTGGCGTGGACATCAATCCCTCCAGCCTTTCCAAGCTGGAAGGTCAGATCCGTCTGGCTTCCGACATTGAATTGAAAGCCATTGCAAAGATCCTCGGTGTGACCATGGAAGAACTGGTCCGTACGGAAGAGGACGCGTAAATTCCAAACAAAAATACACCCGCACTATCCAGAGAGACAGTTTCTCTGGGTCATGTGGGTGTATATTTTTTTCTTTGCTCACAAAGGGGGATGATTCCGTCAAGGAATCATCCCCCTTTTTTATTGATATGTATTGTGTTCCGAGCCCCTGTTCAGCAGCCTGTCAGCGGGTACGTCAAAGATCTGCGCAAGCGCTGCGATCTCCCCATCGGTAACCGCCCTCTGCTGCCCTTCCAGTCTGGAATACGCAGAAATGCTGAGATTCACTCCCCGCTTCTGAAGTTCGCTGACTATGGCTGACTGTTTGAGTCCCCGCTGCTTCCGCAGCCGTTCCACCACGGCGCCGCAAAGATTCCGGTCGCCGTATTTGCCGTTCCTGGTTCTCATGGTAAGTCCTCCGAGTTTGTTATCTGTTAGCTAACGCTTTGCATTCTATCAGCATCTTTTCTCCTTGTCAATAGAATTGTAAGCTAATAGTAAACATATAATAGCTCCACAGCTACTATGGGAGGGCTTATGAATCTTACTGCTTTAGGCCGCAGAATCCACACCGCCCGCAGGGAGCGGGGTCTCACCGGCGAAAAACTTTCTGAGCTTTGCAGCATAAATGCCGTCTATCTGCGCCAGATCGAAAGCGGATTGAAAACGCCAAGCCTCCCTGTTTTTGCCGCCATCTGTCAGGCACTGAATGTCTCCCCCCATTATCTTCTCTGCGAGGATCTTCCCGGTTGTGAGGATGAGCGAAATGAGGAGCTCTTCCGCAGACTTCGTTCCGCTCCCCCAAAACAGGCGGAGCTCATCCGCGCCATGCTCTCCACTGCCTTGGATGTGATGGAAAAGGATGACTAAGGGCTCAGCCATATTTCGTTAGTGGAATAAACCAAAAGCGGTTCCTGTTCCCTGAATGAGAACAGAAACCGCTTGTTTTGGATCAGAAACTTCCGCCTTCCGCGCTTTTTGCCTGCAGCTGAAGCTTATCGGCAATGAGGGCGATGAACTCCGAATTGGTGGGCTTGCCCTTGATGTTGGAAACCGTGTAGCCGAAGTACTTCTGCAGGGTCTCAAGGTCACCGCGATCCCACGCCACCTCGATGGCATGGCGGATAGCACGCTCCACACGGGAGGGTGTGGTGCTGAACTTCTTCGCCACAGCAGGATACAGCACCTTGGTCACGGCGTTGATGATATCCATATCCCGCACCGTCAGGGCAATGGCTTCCCGCAGATACTGGTAGCCCTTAATGTGGGCGGGGATGCCGATCTCATGGATGATCTCGGTAATGGTCGCTTCCAGAGAGGGTTCCTGTCTGCGTATGGCGGTCTCCTGTCTGGAGGGCAGAGGCTGAAGCCTGCCCCGGCCTGCGCTCTGCCGTATCCTTGCGGCAAGCACCCCAGGATCAAACGGCTTCTGCAGGAAGAATGCCGCCCCCAGTGCATAGGTGGCGGAAAGCACCTGCTCGCTGGCAAAGCCGGAGGTCACGATCACCGCAGGCTTCCATTCCTGCTGCTCCATGAGCCGCTCCATGACGCTCAGCCCGTCAAGCCCGGACAGGATCACATCCGTCACCACCACATCCGGCTTCAGCTTCCGCACAAGCTCCACCGTCTGAAGTCCGTCGCCGGTACCGGCAACGATCTCCATATCTCCCTCTGCCGCCAGAACTTCCGCCAGCATTTCCCGCTGCTCTTCCGCAGGATCTGCGAGCAGCACCCTTGTTTTCTTCTCCATCGTATCTCCTCCGTAATCCGATTATCACGGTTTATTTCTGTTACCGCTTCCTGTGATACATAATGTACCACAATTTCCAAAATTTGGCAATACTATATATGGTAATTTTTGGTAATTTCGTTCGACATTTTTCGCATACCTTGTGGTTTGAAACAAAGAAAGAAGCGTGCTTTTGGCACGCTTCTTCCTTTGTCTGCTTATTTCTCCACGGTAAGCCACACATGCTTCACGTTCACGCACATCTCTCTGCCGTACATTTCCGAATACTGCACGAGAAGGCGGTTATTTCCGTCCTTATCCTGCAGAACAATATTGTTGGAATAGTAGCAGGAGCCTTCCTCGTGACCAAGGTCGGTGCCTTCGTCCCAGTTCTGTCCGTCAAGAGAGGTATAGAACACAAAGCCTGTCAGGGCGGCGTTTCTGCCATGAAGGATATACACGCCGTCAAGCTGAGCCGTCTGGGGATTGCGGATCCCCTCGTTCAGCAGGCAGACAGCAGGCTCGCCCCAGGTATGACCACAATCCTCACTGACAACATGGTCCATGTGCTGCTCGTCATTTTTATTGTAGGCGTACATGTGGAGTTTCCCCGCATCATCAAAGAGAATGGAGCCGTAGCCTCTGCCAAATGTGGGAACGGGAACAACGCAAAGCTCCTCAAAAGTGTCTCCGTTATTCCGGCTTGTGAAGATGCGGTAAACATGATCCTCCTTCTCTCCGCAGAAATCTCCCGTGCCGTCGTTGCAGAACTCCAGCGCATAGATCACCCCATCATGGTAACAGGCGTCATACACTCTGCCCTTGAAGGTGCAAAGCTCCTTTTCCTCCGTCCAGGTCTTTCCGCCGTCAAAGCTTGTCACCGTCATGGGCGTATCCCAAGGCTGGCAAAGGGCATCCGCATCGTTCCGCAGACAGATGGCAACGATGCGCCCGTCATCGCAGGCAACTGCCTTTTCCACGGAGATCACATGGATGCCGTCATAAAGCGCCTTTTTGGAATATGGCAGCTCGTAAACCTCAGAATAGGTCTCCCCGCCGTCCTCAGAAATGCGGTACTCCACCCAGCCGAAGGTGGAATGCCCCCAATATTTCACGGCAGTGCAGTTGGAATTGAAGTCGATGAGTTTTCCCGGTGCCCACTGGGCAAGGGCATGGGTCATGTGGCCGCTTCTTCCACGGCTTTTGTTATCCACATACAAAGTGGGTTCGCTGAAATGCACGGTGTATGTATCTCTTTTGATCTCCATAATTACCCCTCCGCGTACTTTTTCATCATTTCCAGCGTGGTTTTCCCTCTGTCATAGACAAAGCACCAATCCGCCCCGGCAAAGAGCATATCCAGCCCCAGAGCAGACCAGGTTTTGATCTCCCTTTCGCTGATCCCCCCGGCAAGCCCCACGATCTTTCCGCGGCTTCTCAGCTTCTCAACGGCAAGGCGGATCTTTGACATGGTGGCATCTCCAAACACATGAAGAAATTCCCCAAGAGAAGCGGAAAGGTCGTTTGGTCCGAAGATGAAGCCGTCCACATAGGGCAGTTCCATGACAGCATCCAGCTCCTCGATCAGATCTATATGCTCCACCTGCACAAATCGGCAAAGCTCCAGATTCTTCTTCGTCACATATTCCCTTGCATCCACCGCTCCGTAGCCGATCGCCCGCAAAGGTCCGAAGCCCCGTGTGCCGTCCGGCGGATAGAGTGTCATCTCCATCACGCTTTGCACTTCCCGGGCGCTGCGCACCATGGGGAAAATCACTCCCTCAGGTCCCATTTCCAGAACCTTCTTCGTTGCCGTCATATCATTCTGCGGCAACCGAACAACAGCAGGGATATCCGTTGCTCTTGCCGCATTGAGATGGCACAGCACATCCTTATAGCTCATGCAGGTATGCTCCATATCGATCCACACGCAGTCATATCCCACATACCCCATGATCTCGCACATGGAAGGGTCCGTAGTGCTCACCAGTGTGCCGAGGATGGTTTTTCCCGCTTCCAGTTTCATCCGCAGAGGATTCATCTGCCTTTCTCCTTTTCCGTTTTTTCCCATCTTACCCGGTGTGAATTACCATTTCAACGGCAATATATGCAAATATCATTGTAATTCCTGCCAAGTTATGATAGGCTGAACGGGGAGGTTGGATGCATGGACAGACTTTTTGAACACTATATTGAAACAAGCGCTTTGCACTGCAAATACGCCCGAGGGGAACCTGCGGTAAAAAACCAGGAGTTTCACGACTATCATGAATTTGTGCTCTTTCTGTCCGGCAAAGCCTATTTCATCTCCAAAAACATCCAGCAGTCTCTTACCCCCGGCAGCATCGTGCTGATCCCCCGTGAGCAGTTTCATGAGTTTATCATCACCTCCCCCGAAGCATATACCCGCTGCATTCTCGGTTTTTGGGAAACGGATGAGTTGTCTTCGCTGATTCGGGAAGTGATGCGCGACACCCGTGTGATCTTCGCACCGGACGATAAGATCCGCGGGCTTTTTGATGATCTGACCGAAGCTGCACAAGGCAGTCTCAGCCGGGAGGAAAAGGCGCTTCTGGCAAAATCCGTGCTGATCCGTCTGCTTCTCTGCTTCAAGCAGTATGACGCGGAGGAGATCCGAAGAAACATCAACATCTCCCCGACTGTCCAAAAAGCCATGGATATGATCGACAGCAAGTTCCGCCTGCCCCTGACCGTGGAAAGCATTGCGCGGGAGCTTTATGTTTCCCCCTCCACACTGGCCCACAGATTCTCCAAAGAGCTGCACATTTCCATTTACCGCTATATCACCAAAAAACGGCTTTTGGCCGTGCAGCAATGCATTTCCCGTGGGGAATCTGCCGCCGCAGCCGCTGTAAGCTGCGGATTTCGGGATTATTCCTGCTATTATCGTCTGCAGAAAAAATACGGCAGGGAGGATCCCCGTCAGGAATAATTTCGGTATTTCTTGCCTTTTGGCGGCATTTCCTGTATTCTGTACCTGATATCATCCATACGGAGGGATCTTTATGAAACCGTTCCCGGCAAATGCCAGAGTTTGCTTCCTTGGCGACAGCATCACCGCAAACGGCAGATATGTGGCGCTGATCGCAGACTGCTACAAAAAGCTGTTTCCCGACAGCGGCATCCGCTTCTTTGACTGCGGTACTTCCGGAGCAGGTACAAAATGGCTTCTGGACACCTTTGAAACGGACATTGCTTCTCACAGGCCAACCCACGTTTGCATCACCATCGGCATCAACGATTCCTGGAGGGATCACCTTTCCCACCCCCGGGATGCTGAGCGGTATCAGGTGCTTTTGGAGCGCTATCGGAATTGGGAGAAGAATTACCGTGAGATCATCCGCCGCTGCAGGGAGCTGGGCGCGGAGATCACGCTTGTCTCCCTTCCCCCTTACGCGGAATATCAGCCGGGGGACAGCCCCGTGCTTCCCGGTGCATACGCCCTTACCGTGGGCTATGCCGCCGCAACAAAGGCGCTTGCGCTGGAATACGGCTGCGGCTTTGCGGATCTTCACGCCTATATGACCGAAAAAATGCAGACCGAAAACATTTACGCGGAAGACCGTGTCCACCCCACGCCAAAAGGGCAGCTGTATATGGCAGAGGTTATCCTAAAAAGCCAGGGGCTTGCCCCTGTAAGCGGCGAGGAGGACGCCCACATCTGTGCGCTGCAGGAAAAAATTGCGGAATACCGGCGTATCGCGGCAACGGAATATCTTGTCATCAACGATGAAAGCCTTTCCACGCAGGAGAAGCTTTCTGCCGTAAAGAAGTATCTTGAGGAAGAGCGCTGGGCACAGCCAAACGCCATGAACTTCAGGGAAATCGCAGAGCTGTATCTGGAAATCAAACCCCGTCAGGCGGAGCTTGCCGCCGAGCTTGACGCACTGCTCACCGCATAAGCACCGCAAAACAAAAAGGAGGCTGACGCCTCCTTTTTATTTTGCTGCGATCTCTGCCGTGATGCGCAGAAAGCGGTCAATATCCTCGGTGCCGTGGCAGTGCAGAGGAGAGACCCGGATGGCGCCCTCAAGCCCAAGCGCCTCCACGATCCGTTTGGCATACATGCTGCGGTTGCTGCGGTCGCAGACGATAACGCCCTTTGCTTCATATGCCTTTACCGCATCGCATACATCCATTCCCGCAATACCGATGGCTGCGATAAGATCCCGTCTTTCCAGGGGAAGTCCGTCCGCATACACGCTTACGCCGGGAATGTACCGCAGACCGGGATTCTCCTTTGTTCCTTCAAGAAGCCGATGGAGCAGCGCCCGTTCCTGCAGATGGATGCGCTCCATGCCCTTGCGGAAGAGACTTCGGCGGTCAGTGCTTTCCGCAAACTTTGCCCCGATGCCGCAGACATAGTCCAAAACCGCCAGCATTGCTGCAAAATTTCCCGGTGCGGGAGTACCCAGTGCAAAAACCTTCCTGTCCTTTGCCAGAAGCTTTCTGTGCGGCAGCTGCGCCATCCGCTCGGAGACCCAGGCAAAACCGCAGCCGCGGACACCGAAGAATTTGTAGGGTGCCATGTTCATCCCGTCCACCTGCAGCCCTTCCGTATCCAGCGCCTGATGGGGCGCGTGCTGCACCGCATCGGAAAGGATATAGAGGTCAGGCTTTTTTGCCCTTGCCTTTTTCACAATGGCAGGAATATCCATGATCGCCCCCGTCACATTGGAAGCGGACATCACGCTGAGAAGACAGGTGTTTTCGTCCACCAATGCGGCAGCCGCATCGGGATCGATTGCCCCTGTAGACGGATCTGCCGGGATCACCCGCAGTTCTTTTCCAAGCTTTGCACAATAATATGCCGCCGCATCAAAAGAAGAGGGATGCTCCAGAACAGAGACCACCGCGTTGGTGCCGGGGATATTCTCCATCACCATTTCCACCATGTGGAACATGGTCTGGGAGGCGGTAAGTTCCGTCATGAGCGCGCCTTTTTCCGTGCCGAACACGCAGGACATGATCTCCCGCGTACCGTCCTGCACCAATCGGTTCAGCTGCAAAGCGGCGCTGTGGCTTCTTTCGGGACAGTCGGGCAGACTTTCGCTCTCCGCCTTGGCATTCACCGCAGCTTTCAGCCGCAGAGAGCCGCCGGAATTATCGAAAAAGAGCCGCTCACCGTAATACGGGTCAGAATCGGTATAGTAAAATGCAGTCTTCAGTTTCTGCTGATAACTTTCTTCAAAAAGGATACCGTGCTTACCGTACATCAAGATCGCCTCCTACACATGATGATAGCATAATCCAAAAGATAATGCCACAAAAGCCATTGCTATTCCTGTGCTTTTTTCTCGAAGGGTTGCTTTCTTCCCCGATTCTGTGGTAAATTGAAGCAAACCGGTTCTTTCGGAGGTGCTTATGAAACAGCTGAACTTAAACGGAAACTGGTATCTGGACTACATTTCCGAAGCCCCCGCAGTTACAGAAACGGAACCCTGTCTCTCGGAGGAGAAGGTACGTTTCCCCGTACCGGGGTATTTTGAAGATCACATGGATCTTCTTCGCAGCACCCCCATCCACACAAGGCTCAGTTACAATCCCCTGTACACCCTGCAGCGGTATCCTCAGGCAGGCTATGTGCCCGATATGGCGCTGCCGAATCCCG
>JAFQKD010000119.1 GCA_017397075.1 Oscillospiraceae bacterium
GCCATAATCGCCAGCGGCACCTATCTGGGCGGCCGCACCATAATAGGCGATGTGGCACGGCAAAGTGGCCCCGACGGACTTGCCGCAGCTCTGGAGCTGACGGGAAATCTCATAAAACTTGGTGTGCCCCTCCGCCGATTCAAGACCGGCACTCCCCCCAGAGTGAACGCCCGCACGGTGGACTTTTCCAAAATGGAGCTGCAGCCGGGAGACGAGGAGATAGTCCCCTTCTCCTTCTCCACGGACTTTGTGCCCGAGAACAGCGCAGTCTGCTACATGACCTACACAAACGAGCGCACCCATGAGATAATCCGGGCAAATCTGCACCGCTCACCCCTCTACTCCGGCGTTATCGAGGGCGTTGGCCCCCGATACTGCCCCTCCATTGAGGACAAGGTGGTGCGTTTTTCCGAAAAGCCCAGACATCAGCTTTTCGTTGAGCCCATGGGTCTCAATACCGAGGAACTCTACATTCAGGGCTTCTCCTCCTCCCTGCCCGAAGATGTGCAGCTCATGATGCTCCACACCCTGCCGGGACTGGAAAACGCCGAAATGACCAGAGCCGCCTACGCTATTGAATACGACTGCGTAGACCCCACGGAGCTTCGGCACACGCTGGAGCACAAAAGGATCGCAGGTCTCTACGGTGCGGGACAGTTCAACGGCTCCTCCGGCTATGAGGAGGCCGCCGTACAGGGCTTTGTGGCCGGCGTGAATGCCGCACGGAAGCTTCAAGGACAGGAACCTATGATCCTCACCAGAGCCGACGGCTACATCGGCGTTCTCATTGACGATCTGGTGACCAAGGGCACAAACGAACCTTACCGCATGATGACCTCCCGCACGGAATACCGTCTGTGGCACAGGCAGGACAATGCCGATGAGCGCCTCGGAAAGATCGGCCATGATATCGGTCTTGTGAGTGACGAGCGCCTGAAGGCCATCGAGGAAAAGTACGCCGCCGTCAAGGGGGAAATGCAGCGGCTTGAGCGTACCCGGCCTCCCGTATCCGAAGCTCTTTCCGCCTGTCTGAAAGCGGCAGGCACCACTCCCGCAGCACCGGGAACCTCTCTTGCGGATCTGATCCGCCGTCCCGGGGTGACCTACGGGATGCTGGCGCCTTTTGATCCGGATCGCCCTGCACTGTCCCGTGCCGTCACCGAAGAGGCGGAGATCTGCCTGCGCTACGCGGGATACATCGAAAAGCAGCAGAAGCAGCTGGAGGAGTTCCGCAGACTGGAAGCCAAGCGTCTTCCCCCGGATGCGGATTACAGCGGCATTCAGGGTCTTCGTCTGGAGGCACGGCAGAAGCTGCAGCAGCTCATGCCGGAAAATCTGGGACAGGCAGGCCGCATAAGCGGCGTCTCTCCCGCAGATGTGGCAGCGCTTATGATCTGGCTCAGCCACCAAAAATAACCGAAAGACCCGCCGCGGAAAAAACTTCCGCGGCGGGTCTTTTATCAGTATTTCAGCTCTCTTGCCGTCTCCACAAAGGCCTCGATATTCTCCCAGGGCACTTCGGGCTCCAGCATATGGGTGGGACAGAGCAGAAGTCCGCCGCCCTTTCCCACGGTGTCAAAAAGCTCCCGCACGGTTTTCCGCACATCCTCCGCAGTGCCGAAGGGCATCACGGTCTGTGTGCCCACACAGCCGTAGAAGGAAAGCCTTTGGCCGTACTTCTCCTTCAAAAGCGCAGGCTCAACGCATTCCGGCTGCACAGGATTCAGCACGTCCACACCGATCCCGATGAGTTCCTCCACAATATCGTAAACCACACCGTCGGAGTGATACAGGGCGATCACGCCGGGGTTTGCCGCCTTGGCTGCGGCAATGCAGGCCTCCATAGCCGGCTTAAGCCATTTGCGCCACAGGGGCACGCTCATCATCATTGCCCGCTGTGTGGCAACATCGTCCCCGAAGAGGATGGCATCGCAGCCGCTTTCCGCCGCCTTGCGGGATACGCCTTCCATAAGCCGCTGCACCCTTCCGATGCAGGCCTCCGCCATTTCCTCATCCGTGAGCATATCGCTGAGCAGATTTTCCAGTCCCCGAAGATACCATGCAGGCTCAAACACCTGCACCGCACTGAAAACCGCAGGATAGCCGGCTTCATGCAGCCGCTTCACTTCCTTACGCACAGGCTCCCACCGATACTCCTCCAAAAAGTCCGGCTCGGGGAAGGCTGCCACCTCTTCCGGGGTCTCAAAATTTTTCATGGGTGAGAGGAATGTGGCAAAATGGGCAACGCTTCCCGGCGCATAACCGACACCCCATTCATCGGTATAGGCATCTTCCGGGAAATATTCAAAATACTTCCGGAAGTCTGTGGTGAGCTTTGTAGGTCCCATGCCCACATAGCGGATGGGTGTATCAAAAGCCTCCTGCACATCCTCCGTCCCGTACCGTTTTTTCAGTTCTTCCTTCAAGGACGGGCAAAGCTCCATCCAAAAAGGAACGCACTCGGGCGACTGTCTCCGTACCGCCCGGAGGAAATTTTCTCTGTGGGTCAAGCTTCCTCACCTCCAAAGTCATCCTGCCACAAAGCTGCATCCTTGTCAATGGGGAAGGGCCTCCCTGCAGCGGAAAAAGTCTCGTGATTTTGCCATCTTCTCCCCCACTTTTTTCATTTCCTTTCACCGTGTGATTTCTGATTTCGTGTTTTTTCCTGTTTTTCTTCAGGTTTTCCCGTTTTTCGGTGCCGAAAAACTGCCCAAAACGGTGGGTGGAGTTGACAGACGGGCACATATAATGTATAATCCGTTTGGTATGCATATTTGCATACGCGGCTTTATACCTTGTTTTCAAGGTTCTCAGGCATTGTTTAGGAGGTTTCTGCAATGGCAAAGAAGATTCTGGCCATGCTGCTGGCAGCGGTATTGTTCATCTGCCCGCTCGCGGCCTGCGGCGAAGCCGATCCCGTTCCGGATGAATCGGCTCAGCCTACCGAGACGCCCTCACCCACACCCACACCCACAGCCGAGCCGTCTCCCACACCTACTCCGGAACCCCAGCCTGCCGATACGCTTTCCGTGGCGTATCCCGATGTGGACGGCAGCGCAAATCCCTTCTTCACCGACAGTGAAAGCGGACGCGTCCTTCTGGATCTGACCCAGCTTTCTCTTCTGACTCCGGACCGCACCGGCACTGCCGTGCTCCATGCCGCCACAGGAGAGACCGTCCCCTACAACGGCACCGATTACGCCTATTCCGGTCTTGCGGATGTGGATGTCTCCACCGATAACGAGGGCGCCACCTACCGCATCACCCTGCGGGAAGGCGTGACCTTCTCTGACGGTACCCCCGTCACCGCAGACGATGTGATCTTCACCTATTATACCCTGCTGGATCCCAGCTACAACGGTCCCCGCCGTGTAGCTGCGCTGGACATCGCAGGTGTGCTCTCCTATCAGGCAAGCACTCCCGCAGAGCTTTATGATGAGTACGCCGCCATCTTTGATGAAGGCTACAGTCTGGAAGCCGGTCATGCGGTAGACGTGGAAGCCTGTCTGAAAGAAGCATGGATGGAGGATATTCAGGCCATCGTGGACTTCTGCATGGATCGCTACCTTGCCGATTACGCGGATTTCACCGGCTACACCGCCGAGGAGATCTCTGCGAATGAGGGACTGCAGGTCATGTTCGCCATGTGGCTCTGGGGCTTCGGCGAGATGACCGATGACGGTCAGTTCCGGGGCAGCTTTGCCGAAGGTCTCTGGGATCTGGATACTGCCTACCCCACCGTTGAGGATTGCTACAACCAGTGCTACGCCCGTTACGAGGGCGATGCCGCAGCATACTGGCGTGTGGAAGGCGTGGACAACACCGATGTCATCACCGCTGCACGGAACCTGTTCGTTCAGCGCTTTGCTTCCGAGGATGAGGATTACGTCCCCGTAACTTCCATCTCCGGTATCGTGAAGGTGGATGAGCGTACGGTGGAGATCACCACCGAGACCTATGCCTCCGGCGATATCTACACCCTGCTGGATGTTTATGTTGCTCCCATGCATCACTACGGCGATGCTTCTCTCTATGCCCCGGATGCCGGCACCTACGGTTTTCCCTTCGGGGATCTGAGCCTGCAGCAAAACGCAGAGCTTCTGGGCGCAGGCGTTTATGTTTTCAACCGCTTTGAGAACAACACCGTTACCCTGAACGCAAATCCCAACTACTACGGCGGCATCCCCGCCACCCCCACCATCCGCATCGTGGGCACCGGGACCCGCACCGCCGTGGAGGTCCTCAGTCAGGGTCTTGCGGATATCGCCTTTACCGATGAAAAGGCTGAGGCTGAAGCCGCCGCCCGATACACCGACGGGGCTATCCTGACCTCTGTTCCCCTGCCGGAAGACGATTTTGTCTACATCGGTCTCAATGCCGATAATGTTTACGTGGGCAGTGAGGAAGAGGTAAACACCGAAGCTTCCTCCGCACTTCGCCGTGCGCTTGCCGCAGTTCTTGCTGCGGGACGTGACGAAGCCCGTGCCGCATGGTACGGCGACAGCGCCGCTTCCCTGCAGTATCCCCTTCTGGATTCCGGCCGTCTCCTGACGGAAGGCTATTTCTGCTACGCCGCCGACGGCGAGGGCAATATGCTCTATACCGAAAGCACGCCCACCGCAGACCGTCTTTCCGCCGCTGTTGAGGCCGCAAAGGCGCTTCTCATCGAAGCAGGCTACACCTGGGATGAAGAGCAGGCGCTCTTCACCGAGGCTCCCGAAGGCGCATCCCTCGTTTACACCGTGGATTATGTGGGCGGCGGCAGCGGCGACAATCCCTGCACTGCCATGCTGGAAAACGCCGCAGTCGCACTCTTTGGCATCGGTATTACCCTGGATCTCAACGATCTTGCCTACAACACCACTCTTCGCGAGACCGTGAATGCCGGTGCCCATGAGATCTGGGTCTCTGAGCTTTCCTGCGGAGATTATGAGGATCTGTACCGCTACTTCCACAGTGACAACGCCGCCGGACAGAACTATTTCGGTCTGGAAAGCGAAAGCGCCGATGAGCTGATCCTGCAGATCGGCGACATGACCGATGAGGCTCAGGCAGATGACCTTACCCGTCAGGCCTGCGAGGCGATCCTTGCCGAGGGCGTCATCATTCCCTGCTTCCGGCCCAGCAGCTGGATGATCTACAGCAGCACCGTGGACGCAGCCACCCTGCCTGCGGATATCACCGCCATGTATCCATGGACGCAGAGCGCAGCCTCCATTCTGATGATGCCCGTCCCTGTGGCGTAAACCAAATCAAAAAGACTGAAGCACCAATGGTGCTTCAGTCTTTTTTTGCTTCCCGTTCAAGGTGCCAGTGCCCTTCCCGGTACACCAGCGGCACAACAGCCGTACAGCTGATCCAGCGGTGACGTTCACGGTTGGAATACCGCACGCCGCTGACCAGATCCTCCAGAAGAGAGATGACCCCGCCATGGGTCACCAAAATGGCGTTCTCCTGCGCCTGTACAAGCTCCGCGGAGAAGCCCCGCCATGCCCTGCGGATACGGTCATAAAATTCCCGGGGACTTTCTCCCTGAGGATAGCGCTGATTCCAGCGCATCCTGTTCCAGAACAGCCCCGGATACTGCTCCAATGCAAGGTCGTTATCCATCCCCGCAAGAAGCCCGTTATTCACTTCCCGAAAATCTTTCCGCGGGATCACAGTCAGCCCCAGTGCATCTGCAACCGGCTGTGCCGTTTCCATTGTCCGCGGCAGATCGCTGGAGTAGATCCGGTGGATCTCCGGCGCTTCCCTCTGCGCAAATTTTTCCGCAAGGCGGACTGCCTGCAGTCTGCCTTTTTCCGTAAGCCCGTTCTCCGACCAGCCGCCCCGCACCGATGTGTCATCCTGACCATGCCGCACAAGATAGCAGTAGATCACGCTTTTCCCCCATATATCCGAAATATGGCACAGCCGTGTGCGGCGCACACGGCTGTATTTTCGCCCATATTCGGGTTCTTGCGAATAAGGGTATCACAGGTTCGGCTGTTTGTCAACGCCGGTAAGGTCAAAGGCGGGAATAAAATCCTCTCCCGCTGCTTCCAGCTCCTGATAAAACCCGTCTTCAATGCCGCTGTCCATGAGATAGCCAACGGCAGCTTCATGCTCCTCAGCGGTAAGCGTTCTGCAAAGCTCCGGGAAGGCCGCCCCTCCCGGCTGTGGGGTATACTGGCTCATGAGGGAAAACAGCACGTCCCCGGGGGAAAACGTCTCCTCCACCCAGTCCATCACCGCAAAGCTGTTGAGAAGCGCCCCCGGCATCACAAGGTGGCGGATGGCAACACCCCGTGTCAAAAGCCCGTCCTCCGTCATCACATAAGGTCCCGTCTGGCGGAACATCTCCAGAATGGCGGCCTTCGCTGTTTCGGGATAGTTCGGTGCATGGGAATACCGGGCGGACAGGCTGCTTTCGGCATACTTCATATCCGGGAGATAGACCTGAACCTTCCCCTCCAGCATACGCAGAGCCTCCACAGACTCATATCCGCTGCTGTTCCACACCACAGGCAGAGGGAACCCGCCCTCCAGCGCTTCGGCAATGGCAGGGATAAAATGCCCGCCGGTGACCAGATTCAGGTTGCATACCCCCTTGTCCGCAAGGGAGAAGAACAACTCCCGCAGTTCTTTGGGGGTCATGGCTTTCCCGTAGCCGCCGATGCTGATCTTCGCATTCTGGCAGAAGACGCAGCCCATGGTGCAGCCGCTGAAAAACACGGTGCCGCTTCCCCCGGGGCCGGAAATGCAGGGCTCCTCCCCAAAATGGGGAGCTGCCCGGGCAACCACAGGATCGGTGCCCATGCGGCAGAAGCCCCTGCCCTCCCGGGCGGTGCGCTCCGCTGCGCAGCCTCTGGGACAACCTGTACAGATCATCTTACTCACTCAGCGCTTTTGCCCACGCGGCATAGCGGGTCACTCTTGCGGCGCAGTCTTCCCTGTCGGCACCCTTCGCCAGCACATAGACCTTGATCTTGGGCTCCGTACCGGAGGGGCGCACCACCACGGTGGTACCGTCCTGCAGCACATAGCTCAGCACATTGGAATCCCGCAGCTCCATGGCGGTGACGGTACCGTCCGCCGCAGTTTCGCTGCCGTCAAGATAATCCCGGCGCAGAGCCACAGGCTCCCCGGCGATCTCGGTGAGGGGATTTTCCCGCAGGGAAGCCATAAGCTCCCGCATCTTCTGAAGACCGGAAATTCCCGGCATCACCAGATTCAGGGTCTTCTCCCCGTAATAGCCGTACTTTTCAAAGCAGGTATTCAGCGCATCCTGCAGGGTCATGCCCTGACCGTCATACCATGCGGCCATTTCCGCCAGCACAAGGGATGCAGAGACGGCGTCCTTATCCCGGACATAGTCGCCCAGCATATAGCCGTAGGACTCCTCAAAGGACATGAGGACCTGCCAGTCGCCGTTTTCTTCCAGCGCGTTCTTCTTTTCGGCAATGAACTTAAAGCCGGTGAAAGCTTCAAAGGCACCGATGCCGTTCTGCTTTGCAACTTCGATGGCCATCTTGGTGGTGACGATGGACTCGATAAAGGCGGCATTCTTCGGCAGCGTTCCGGTACGGCGCTTTGCCCCGATAAGATAATCCAGCATGAGAACGCCGGTCTGGTTGCCGCTGAGGGTCACAAACTCGCCGTCCTTGCCGCGGACCATAACGCCCACACGGTCAGCATCCGGGTCGGAACCCAGAATAAAGTCCGCGCCGACCTTTTTGGCAAGCTCCACCGCAAGGGCAAAGCCTTCGGGGTTTTCCGGGTTGGGGGACTTCACGGTGGGGAAGTTTCCATCGGGGATCATCTGCTCTTCCACACAGAACACATGCTTCATACCAAGGCGCCTGAGCATCTCGGGAATGAGGATGCGTCCCGTTCCGTGGAAGGGGGTGAATACCATCTTGAAGCTGTCTGCGGCCTTTCTCACGGATTCGGGGTCGCTGACCTGGGTCATGACCTGTGCAAGGAAGGCTTCATCGGTCTCCTCACCCAGCAGGGCGATCTTCCCCTCACGAAGGGCGGTCTCATAATCCATGGTCTTCACACAGGCAAAAACATCCAGCGTGTGCATCTTTTCGGCAATGGCAGCGGCAGGCTCGGGAGGCAGCTGCGCACCGTCGGACCAGTAGACCTTGTAGCCGTTATATTCCTTGGGATTGTGGCTTGCGGTGATGTTGATGCCCGCGGTGCAGCCGTAATGACGGATGGCAAAGCTGAGCTCGGGGGTGGGCCGCATATCGGCAAAAAGCCGCACGGGAATACCGTTTGCCGCCATCACGCAGGCAGCCTCCCGGGCAAATTCACGGCTGAAGAGACGGCAGTCGCAGCAAACGGCGATGCCCTTTTCCACGGCAGCCTCACCGGCTTCCAGAATGACCTCCGCAAATGCCTGAGTTGCATGGCGCACCACATGGATGTTCATGCGGTTTGTTCCCATGCCCAAAACGCCGCGGAGACCTGCGGTGCCGAACTCCAGATTGGCGTAGAACCGACTTTCGATCTCGCCTTCGTTATCCCGGACGGCTTCCAGCTCCTGCTTCTCGCTTTCGCTGAGGGCGGAGCTTGCGATCCACTTTTCGTATTCCTGACGATAGCTCATGTTATTCTTCCTCCTGCGGCATCATTTCGTCCTCCGCGATATCCGCGCAGAGGATATTCCTTGCGTCCTCCAGCATGCTCTCCGGCACATACAGCTCCGTTCCCGTTCCGGCGACTCCAAGGATCACCTTGCCGAATTCCCCGTTGTTGGGGTACTGGCAGAACACGGGAATGCTGTATGCCTGCAGGAGATTCACCGTCAGATCTACTTCCGACTGGGGTCCCGTCACCATGATCAGGAACGCCGGAGCCTCCGGTGTTCCGTCTGCAAGCTTCGGCCAATCCTTATACTTCCCGAAGGGAGGGTTGATCGCCCACTGAGACATGATGGTTTCCTCCTATTTATGGTATTTCGTACCGGTACGGATCATAAATCCCCGGTAGATCTGTTCCAGAAGCATCACCCGCGCAAGGTGATGGGGAAAGGTCATCTTCGACATGGAAAGCCGCAGATCCGCAGCCTGCTTCACGCTGGGATGCAGCCCGTCGGAGCCGCCGATGACAAAGCACATTCTCGGTGCGCCGCTCATGGCGCATTTGTCCAGAAGCTCCGCCACCTGAGGGCTGTCGATCTGCTTCCCCTCCACACACATGGCCACCATGGTGCAGGGACGCTGCACCTTTTCCATGATCTCCGCCGCTTCCCGCTTCAGCGCGGCATCAATGGATGCGGGAGAGGGATTCTTCTCCCGTGGGATCTCGTTGAGCTCAATGATCTCGCACTGACCGAAGGCCTTCAGCCGCTTGAGATACTCCCCTGCGGCATCCAGATAAAACTTTTCCTTCAGCTTTCCTACGCAAATGATTCGAATGTCCATATTTACACCTCAAAGGGCCCCAGAAGCCCCAGCATGGGCGCCACATCCAGAGAAACATCCGTCCCGGGTGTGACCCCTGCCTGTCTCAGAGCCGCTCCCACCGTCTCCAGTGCCGCTCCGGGACTGTTGTTCTCCCGGCTGAGATGGGCAAGCACGAACCGCTTTGTCCCCTCTCCCGCAAGCCATGCGGCAAAGGCACCGCAGTCATCGTTGGAGAGATGCCCCTGCTGGGAGAAGATGCGCTGCTTCAGGGTATATGTATACGGTCCGTACCGCAGCATATTCACATCGTGGTTGGATTCCAGCACCGCAGCCTCGCAGCCTCTGGCTGCGCGGCAGGCCTGAGGGGTCACCACCCCGGTATCCGTCATGATGACAAGCCTGCGGCCTTCATGGGCGATCTGATAGCCTACGCTTTCCGCGGCATCATGGGACGTGCGGAAAGCCCGCACCGTCATGGTGCCGAAATGCAGCTCCTCGCCGGTTCTGATGCGGCAAAGGTCGCCGCTGACCTGAGGGCAGGTCTCTGTAATGGCATCAGCCGTACCGTCTGTGGCATAGACGGGAATGTGACAGTATTTTGCGATCATGGGAAGGGCGCCGATATGGTCTTTGTGCTCATGGGTAATGAGCACTGCGCTGATATCGCACATTTCCAGTCCAAGCGCCTTCAGCGCCGTTGTGATCCGCCGAAGGGAGATCCCCGCATCCACAAGGACGGAGGTGCCGTCCGCCTGAATGAGAAAGCAGTTTCCTGTAGACCCGCTTGCAAGGGCCGCAAATTCCATGTGTTCCTCCACGGCAAAGCGGCGGGGACATGCCCCGCCGTCTGCTTCGTTATTCGTTACATGGCGTCCAGAATTTCGTCTTCCTGTTCGCCGGGATAGTTCACCGTCATGATGTCCGCACCGATATTGCGGAGCTTCCCGATGATGTTTTCGTATCCCCGTTCAATATAGCCGACATGACCGATCTCAGTCACGCCCTCAGCGCAGAGACCGGCAATGACCATAGCTGCGCCTGCACGCAGGTCACAGGCCTCCAGTCTTGCGCCGGTGAGCTTCGGCACGCCTTCTACAATGGCGATACGACCGTCCACCGTGATCCTCGCGCCCATTTTTTCCAGCTCGCTGACATATTTGTACCGGGTCGCCCAGACGCCCTCAGTGATGATGCTGGTGCCCTGCGCCGTGGCAAGCACCGCCGCGATCTGGGGCTGCATATCCGTGGGGAAACCGGGATAATACATGGTTTTCACATTGGTGCAGCGGAGAGGCTCTTTTCTGCGGACAAGAACACTGTCCTCGCCGTCCACCACATCCACACCCATCTCCTGCAGCTTACCGGTGATGCAGTCCAGATGCTTGGGGATCACGTTCCGCACAAGCACCTCGCCGCCTGTTCCCGCAACCGCAGCAAGATAGGTCCCCGCCTCGATCTGGTCGGGAATGATGGAATAGAAGCCGCCGCGCAGCTCTTTCACGCCGCGGATCTTGATGACATTTGTACCTGCGCCGCGGATATCCGCACCCATGGAGTTGAGGAAGTTTGCCAGATCCACGATATGGGGCTCTCTTGCAGCGTTTTCGATGACGGTGCGGCCTTCCGCAAGCACCGCTGCCAGCATCAGGTTAATGGTGGCGCCGACGGATGCCATATCCAGGAAAATGGCGCTTCCGTGAAGCTTTCCACCCTTGGCTCTGGCTTCCACGAGGCCGCCGCTGGTCTCCACCACAGCACCCATGGCTCGGAAGCCCTTGATGTGCTGGTCGATGGGACGGGTGCCGCCGAAGTTGCAGCCGCCGGGCATGGCAACGCCCGCAGTACCGAATCTGCCCAGCAGGGCGCCGATCAGATAATAGGACGCGCGGATGCGCTGCATCAGGTCAAAATCGGCAACAGTCCGGGTAACGCCGGAGCAGTCAATATCCACAGTATGGCTGTCCACAGTTTTCACCTCAGCGCCCATGAGCTGCAGAATCTTCAGCAGCATGAACACATCGGAGATCTGGGGCAGATTTTCGATCCGGCAGGTGCCGCGAACCAGCAGCGCTGCAGGAATAATGGCGACAGCGGCATTCTTCGCACCGCTGATCTCCACTTCGCCGCGCAGTGGCTTTGCGCCGCGGATCAGATATCTCGTCATAGATCAAACACTCCCGCTTTCACGGACATACTTTTCCCCATCATCAGGGATACTATCCATCATAATACCACGCCTGTGCGTGTTTTTCAAGAAAAACGTCATGTTTACGGCAGATACAGCAGCGGATCTATACAGCTTCCGCTTACCCGTATTTCAAAATGCAGATGCGGTCCGTCGGACCAGCCTGTGGTTCCCACAAGACCGATGGTCTCCCCCTGTCCCACATAGGCACCCACAGAGGTCAGGATCTCGCTCATGTGGGCATAAAGGGTGGTCGTCCCGTCGTCATGGTACAGCACCACATAATTGCCGTAGCCCTCATCCTCGCCAGCGGTGATCACTTCTCCGCTCTTGGATGCCCAGATCGCCTCGCCGTATCCGGCACCGATATCGATGCCTGTATGCATCCGCCACTCGTTCCAGATGGGATGCAGGCGGTTGCCGTAGGCAGAGGTAACAAGCGTTGTTGCGGTGGGCCAGATAAAGCCGCCCTCCACAAACGCCGGCTCATCTTCCGGAACATCCGGTTCCTCCGTTTCTTCGGGGTCATCCGTTTCCTCGGGAGACTCGGAAGGCTCTGCCGGTTCATCCTCTTCCGGATCTTCATCGGCATTTCCGCCGCTTTGCGGACCGGAGGTATCCTGCCGGATCTGCTCCATCTCCGCCACAACGGCATCGATATGCGCCTGCACAGCAGCTTCCAGATCGGCGATCTGGCTTTCATAATTTCTGTACTCGTTGATGTCGCTTTCAATGGCAGAGATCAGGGCACTTGCTTCTTCGATGCGTGCAGCCTGTTCTGCCTGCAGCGCTTCAAGCTCCGTTCTCTTTCCTTCAAGCTCGGCCATTCCCGCTTCCAGCTCCGCCTCGGCAGCCTCCGTGGCTTCCCTTGCGGCGATAAGCTCCCGATAGAGCGACTGATCGCACTCCATGATCTCGCTGACACAGTCGATACGGCTAAGCAGGTCACTGAA
>JAFQKD010000120.1 GCA_017397075.1 Oscillospiraceae bacterium
ATGGCACACACCCTGTCCGCTTACTATGACACCCCCCACGGCAAGGCATGCGCCATCCTGCTGCCCACCGTCATGGCCTTCAACGCTGATTACACCGGCGAAAAGTACCGTGAGATCGCCCGTGTTATGGGCGTGGCAAACGTGGACGCCATGAGTCAGGAAGAGTACCGCAAGGCTGCCTGCGATGCTGTCCGTCAGCTGGCTGAGGATGTTGGCATCCCCACCACCCTGAAGGGCATCGTGGATGAGAAGGATATCCCCGCTCTTGCAGCCGACGCTTATGCGGATGCCTGCCGTCCCGGCAACCCCAGAGACATTTCCGAAGCGGAGATTGCCGATCTCTTCCGTTCCCTGCTGTAATTACGAAACTACGCCCCCAAACAGCTGTGCCGTTTGGGGGCGGCATTATGAGGAAAACAGATGATACTTAGAGACAAATTCTGGCTCTGGGGCCACACGGAAGGCCGCTACAACAACGAATACGGCAATACCAAAGTCTCCCGGATGACCCCCATGGAATTCTGCAGCGTCTTTGGCGTACGCAATACCTTTATGGTTCCCGTGTACGAGGAAGTAAACCGCCGCCAGTACAACAAATCCTTCCGTTCCCTCCGTCAGGTAGGCTGGGAAGCCTTTGAAGCCGGCGAAGACCCCTCCCGCATTGAAACGGTTCTGCAGGAAGCGGAAGAATTCCCCAATATCGGCTGCGTCGTCTTTGACGATTTCAAGTCCGACCACGGAACCGGCATCCCCCGCTACAAGCGTGTGCCGCTGGAGAATCTGCAGCAGATTCAGGAGCGGCTGCATCACAGCGCATCCCGTCCGCTGGATTCCTGGATGGTGCTCTATACCAACCAGTTCGGTCTTGACCCCAAGGAAGACGAGGAATTCCAGCCCTACATGGACATTTTTGACGGTATCATCTTCTGGACCTGGGAAGAAAAGGATGTACCGCTGATTCCCGAAAAGTTCGAGATCTTCAAAAAGCTGACCCCCAATACCCGCAGAATGTTCGGCTGCTACCTGTATAACTTCGGTGAAAACAAGCAGGCAACGGCTGATGCCGTTCTCTGGCAGCTGGATTTCTATCGGGAAAAGATCCTCAGCGGCGAAGCTGAGGGAATCGTGTTCCACACCAACACCATGGCAGACCTGGATTATGAAGCTTACGATGCCGCGCTGGCATGGATGGACGAGCACGGCGACGAAGAGATCCCGGAATAAACGATCGTCCCGCACAAAAAAAGAGACGGTTCTGCAGCCCGCAGAACCGTCTCTTTTACTTATTCCTTTGTGATGGCTTCGCCGACTTTGAAGATGTCTCCCGCGCCGACGGTGAGAACCAGATCGCCGGGCTTTGCCTCGCGGAGAAGCTCCTTTTCCAGCGTGGCAAAATCGGGGCAGTACACAGCACCGTCGATCTCCGCTGCAAGGTCCGCAGAGGAAATGCCGATGGTATTCTGCTCGCGGGCAGCAAAGATCTCCGCAAGATAGACCTTGTGGGGCCTGCGAAGCTGCGCCGCAAAGTCATGGAAGAGTGCCTTCGTTCTGGTATAGGTATGGGGCTGGAACGCAACCAGAACACGCTCGTAATCCAGATCCAGCACCGTATCCAAAAGCGCCTTCAGCTCACCGGGATGGTGGGCATAATCGTCATAGACACGGGCGCCGTTCACATTGCCCTTGTACTCGAAACGCCGTCCTGCGCCGCAGAAACCGAAAAGTCCTGCGGAAACCGCCTCCGGCCCGACACCCAGCACCATACAGGCCGCCGCAGCAGCCAGAGCGTTAAGCACGTTATGCTGTCCGGGAACGTTCAGTTCCACATGGGTGAAAAATTCACCGTTCCGCAGAATATCAAAGCCCTGGGTCACACCGTCCCGGGTAAGCTCCGCAGCGCGGATGTCCGCGTCTTCGGAAAGCCCGAAGGTGACCACCTTTTTATCGATACCCTTCAGGGTATCCACAGTGTTTTCGTCATCCCCGTTTGCAACCACCGTGCCCCGCTCCGGCACAAGCTCCGCAAACTTGCGGAAGGATGCTTTCACATCCTCCAGATCCTTGAAGAAATCCAGATGATCCGCTTCAATATCCAGGATCACCGCAACTGTGGGGAAAAAGCTGTGGAAGGAATTGTAATACTCGCAGGATTCCAGAACAATGGTGTCCCCGCCGCCCACGCGGTGACCTGCCTGAAGAAGCGGCAGCGTTCCGCCGATCATGACGGTAGGATCCTTCTGCGCCTCCATGAGAATGTGGGTGCACATGGAGGTCGCCGTGGTTTTTCCGTGAGTGCCGGAAATGCACACCGCGTTTTCGTAGGTGCGCATGATATAGCCCCATGCCTGAGCCCGCTCAAACACCGGGATACCCAGCCGTCTGGCTTCGGCGATCTCCGGGTTATCCTCTCTTGCGGCGGCTGTGCGGATGATATAATCCACACCGTCAAGATTCTCCGCCCGCTGTCCGACGACAACGGGAATACCGATGCTCCGAAGATGCTGTACGGCGGGACTTTCCTGCATATCGGAACCGGTGATGTTCATGCCTGCGCCCTGCAGCACCTCTGCAAGAGGGGACATGGAAACGCCGCCGATCCCCACAAGGTGACCGTGCTTATCCGGCGTCATAAACGCCTGCAGCTCACAAATCTCCATAAATTCTCTCCAAATCATTCAGACTCAGCCTATTCTATGCAGCGTTTGGACTGTTTTGACCATTTAGCCGCCGTATTCCTCGCTGTTGGTAAACGCATCGAAGGACTCATAATCCTCAAAGAACACGCTGATGCCCTCGGTATTGATGGCAAAGTACAGATAATCCGTCTCGTTGGGATAGAGCGCCGCACGGATGGAAGCAAGACCCGGGTTCGTGATAGGTCCGGGAAGACCTGCGTAAACGTAGGTATTGTAAGGGGAATCCAGCCCCGTATCAAACTCCACGCCTTCACGGCTTGCGGCATAGAATACGGTGGAGTCCATCTGCAGAAGTCCGATGCTGTCCTCGCTGATACGGTTATAGATAACGGAAGCGATATCCGCGCGCTCGTCATTGCTGCCGGCTTCCTCCTCGATAATGGCAGCCACAGACAGGATCTCCCGCACGCTGTAGCCCATTTCCTCCGCACGCAGACGAAGCTCTTCATCAAAGCGGTAATCAAAGTCGTCAAGGAACTTCTCAATGACCCGATCCGCATCGTCATTCACATAGAACTCATAGGTATCCGGGAACAGGAAGCCTTCCAGTCTGTAGGGATCTCCCGTACCCTCGGTGAGCCAGTCATAGTCAAACTCGGTGTTTGCCGCGGCATCCAAAAAGCTCGTACGGGAGCAGATGCCGTGCTCTTCCAGAATATCCATGATCTGATCCATGTTGCTGCCTTCGGGAATGGTGACCTCCTCAATGATCTGCTCGCCGCCGTCATCGGACAGCCCGTAAACCAGTGCACGGTAGTCAAAATTCGTGTGCACAATATATGTGCCGGGGTCGATGGTATCCTCAATATGGGCGTAGGTGCCGTAGAGATTGAACAGCTTCTGGTAGCGCACAAGTCCCTTGGAAAACAGCAGCTGAGAGATCTCCTCCACCGTGTAATCCTCAGGTACAATGACTTCCACCTGCCCCTCTTCCTTGCCGAGGGCAAGCACATCCGTTGCCGCCATCCAGAGAAGTGCGGCAATGGTCACACTGATACAGAGCACGAAAGCAAAATACATCAATCCTCCGGTCCAGCCGGTACGCTTTACCGTACTGCGGCGGATGGGATGGTGCCGCACGGGGCTGTTGTATTCGGCCTGAAAATCGAAATTGATGTTGAACGGCTCATCCTTGCCGGGACCGTCATAATAATCCGGTGTCCTGAGCACCTTTTTCCGGGTCATTCTCCATTCCCGGAAGGAGCGGCGGCCTGCATATCCCCGGCGCTTATCCCGGGAAGGCTGGCTGATCTCCAGCGTCCCCTCCGGCACAGCGCCGTCATCCTCTGCGGCAACAGCTTCGGACAGAGGCTGCTCCCCCTCACGAACCTGACGCACGATCTGACGCCCCTGCGCAACAATTTCACTTACCCTGCTGCCGTTTTCTCCGTCCGCTTTGCGGTAATCATCCCGCTGCGGCACGGCAAGCATATCCCTGAGCCAGGGGATCCCTTCCAGGGGAGATTTCGCTGCGGCGTTTTCCGCATCATTCGCCGTTTCGGGCTCCGGGGTTCCCTCATTTCCGGCCGGGATCTCCGTTCCCGGTTCTTCCGCGCCGATCTCATGAACCCAGTTTTCCTGAGGCGCATTGCCGTTTTCTTCCGGCACGCCTGTGATATTTGTGCGATCGTCTGCCATTGGCCGGTGTGCTCCTTTCTGAACACTGCTCTGCGGGCAGTAACCATATACTTCCCGGGAGCATAAGATACAACAGACGGCGGGAAACCCGCTGTCCTCCCCGCCCCCTGCATGACTGCGCAGGTGCAGGGGATCCAAAGCAAAAAAATCTCAGCCGATGCGCAGCGGCGGAATGGAGAATCCCATTATGTGCGGTAACTGCTTCGGCAACAATTCCTGTCTCTGGATCGTACTTATTCTGATCATCCTCTTCACCTGCGGCGGCTGCGGCGGCAATAACAACTGCGGCTGTATGCCCAACACCTGCAGCGACAACTGCGGCTGCGGCTGCTGAGGACTCGATCCTGCGGGGCTCCCATCGGGAGTCCCGTTTTTATTATTTCTGCCTTTTGAGAACTTCCTGCCAGACTTCCTTGTGGATCTCTTCCGGCGGCAGCATAACCCCGTCCTTCACGCACTGCACTCTGTGCCAGCCCAGATGCTCCACCGCCGTCTCACCGCAGGCACGGCAGGCGGCAAGATAGGTGTTGTCCTGCTCATGGATGTCCGCCTTGGTGTTCTTCAGCTGCTCTCTGCGGCGCATCTGCCGGACAGAGACCTCCAGCGGCACATCCAGATAAAACACCGCATCGGGCTTAGGCAGTCCAAGCTGAGAAAACTCGAACTCGTACAGCCATTTGAAGAAAGGCAGCTGCTCCTCCTGCGGCATCTTTGCTCCCTGATGGAGCACATTGGAGGTGGTATAGCGGTTCGCAATGAGAAGTCCGCCGCTTTTGTAGTACTCTCCCCAATCCTCAAGGAAAGAGGCCGCACGGTCCACCGCAAAAAAGGCAGAGGCGGTGTAGGCATTCACATCCCCCGGCTTCTTGCCGAAGTCGCCGCGGAGATACTGCTCCACAAGGGTGCAGGAAGGCTTCCCGTACCGGGGATAATCCAGTGTGCGGTATTCGATCCCGGCTTTCTCCAGCGCCTTGCAGAGAAGATGAAACTGCGTGGTCTTTCCGCAGCCGTCAATGCCCTCAAAAACATAAAGACGTCCCATAATCAGTTCTCCCATAAGGAAAATATCCCATAATTCATTGGCATTATACCATGTCCCCTTCTGTAAGTCCAGCAAAATGCAGTATCTTCATGAATTGTTTGATTTTTTCCTGCACAACCTATTGACAACAAAACATCCTCCTGCTATAATAACTCAGTCAAAACAGAGTAGGTACGGCATCACCGTCCTCACCCGGCCGTAAGATACGCGCCGCGGTCAATAAGCTCACAGATTTCCTTAGGGGAAAGCTGCGTACTTATGCGGATGCCGGCCGGTATCCGCCTTTTTTGGCTTTGCGGGAGACCGCATGACTATCACGGAGGTGTTTTGCAATCGCTAACCTGGATCATCAGATCAACGAAGAGATCATCGATCGCCAGATCCGTCTGATCGGCGATGACGGTGCGCAGCTGGGCATCATGACCCCCGACGAGGCCATGAACATTGCTGAGGAAAAGGGTCTGGATCTTGTGAAGATCGCTCCCAATTCCGTCCCCCCCTGTGTGCCGTATCATGGACTATGGCAAGTACCGCTTTGAGCAGATGAAGCGCGAAAAGGAAGCCCGCCGCAATCAGCATATTGTGGAGATCAAGGAAGTCCGTATGTCCCCCGGTATCGGCGACAACGACTTCAACACCAAGCTCCGCAGTGCACAGAAGTTCCTTGCTGACGGCGACCGGGTGAAGGTAACGATCCGTTTCCGCGGCCGCGAGATGGCTCATACCGAGATCGGCACCGAGCTTCTTCTCCGCTTTGCCGATGGCTGCAAGGACGTTGCCAGCATGGATAAGAACCCCAAGCTGGAAGGCCGCCACATGAGCGTGTTTCTGGCCCCCAAAAACAACAAGTAAGTATAATACCGCAAATCGCGGATGTTATAGCAAGTACGAAAGAATCTGGAAGGAGAAACCGAAATGCCGAAGATCAAGACCCACAGCGGCGCGAAAAAGCGGTTCAACCTCACCGCATCCGGTCTGGTAAAGCGCGCCCACGCATATAAGAGCCACATCCTGAACAAGAAGACCACCAAGCGCAAGAGAGGCCTCCGTATGGGCGCCTACGCAGATGTTACCAACGAGTCTGCCGTCAAGCGCATGATCCCGTATAAATAAGGAGGCTGTGAACAATGGCAAGAGTTAAGGGCGCGATGATGACGCGCAAGAGAAGAAATAAGATCCTGCGTCTGGCTAAGGGTTACTGGGGAAGCAAGTCCAAGCACTTCAAGATGGCTAACCAGGCTGTCATGAAGTCCCTGACTTACGCATACATCGGCAGAAAGCTGAAGAAGAGAGATTACCGCAAGCTGTGGATCTCCCGCATCAGCGCTGCCTGCAAGCAGAACGGCATGAACTACAGCACCTTCATGCATGGTCTGAAGGTTCTGGGCATCACCATGAACCGCAAGATGCTCTCCGAGATGGCTATCCACGAGCCCGCTGCTTTCGCCGCTCTGTGCGAGAAGGCCAAGGCTATCTAAATATCATCCGGCACTGACGAAACGAGTCGGAAAGGCAGACCTTCAGAGAGAGGGGATACGGTGAGAACCCCTCGGTAACGCTTTCCGTCAGCCACTTCTGAGCCGCCCGGGATGACCGGGCCGTATGTCCGCGTTAAGGACAGACGAGATCTCCCTTTCGGGAGAAATCAGGGTGGTACCGCGACGAATGATCGCCCCTGCAGCTGCAGGGGCGATTTCTTTTTTCCCATCAAATCCGTTTGGAGGTAAACAACATGGAAAAATTCGGGCTGAATCAGCTCCGTGAGATGTACCTGTCTTTCTTTGAGACCAAGGGACATCTGCGTCTCCCCAGCTTTTCCCTCGTCCCCCAGCATGATAAGTCCCTCCTGCTCATCAACGCCGGTATGTCTCCCATGAAGACCTGGTTCACCGGCGAGGAGATCCCCCCCCGCCGCCGTGTCACCACCTGCCAGAAGTGCATCCGTACCGGCGACATTGAGAACATCGGCAAGACCGCCCGCCACGGCACCTACTTTGAAATGCTGGGCAACTTCTCCTTCGGCGATTACTTCAAGAAGGAAGCCCTTGCATGGTCCTGGGAATTC
>JAFQKD010000121.1 GCA_017397075.1 Oscillospiraceae bacterium
CAGCAGAACCGGGTCTCTTGATTTTGTCACAAATATTTTCTTTTTGCCTCGCAAAGCTCGGTAACAAACTGTCTGTCCAGCTGGGAAAGCTTATAGCCATCTTTATAAATCAGAACATCCCGGTATACCTTCCTGTTTGCGGAACATTTTCTGAGCACCAGATTGTAGCGCTCCAGCAAATCCTTCGGGGCCAGGGATACCCACATAAAGGTTTCCGGATTTACGGAAAGCAAATCAAACTGGCTTGCGCGTTCAAAAATAAAGATCCGGCGGTCAACATTATCCGGCAGTTCTTCTTTCACCACCTTGGACAGGGGCATAGACGGAACATACGGATCAGCATGCGCAATTTCGATGTAGTCCGCAAGATCGTCATAGGTGATTTCCTGTTTCCGGGAAAGGGGATTATTTGCACTCATAATCAGAGAATAGGTAAACTCGGTGACCAGTTCGTACCGAAACCCCTTTTCTTCCAGCATCGTCTTGAAGTAAATATCGTAATTTTCCCCGTACCGGATGATCCCCAGGCGATAATCATGCTCCAGAATATTCTCGATTGCCCGCTGGGAATTGGTCTCCTTATAAAACACCTCGGCAGGGTCTTTCGACAGGGATGTGGTAAACTTTGCAAACGCTTCGGAAATGTAGCAGGCGCGTGGAACAGAAATGGAAAACTTCTGTTTCTTTGCCGAACCATCTTTGTAATATTTCTCTACCTCACTGATCTGCCCAAGGATCCTCCTTGCGTAGCTTATGAACTCCTCTCCGCTGGGAGTAAGCTTCATCCCGTTCTGTGTGCGGTCAAATATCGTTATGCCAAGATCGCTTTCCAGTTCCTTGATTGACCGGCTGATGTTGGGCGCGGCAATCAGCAGCACCTCAGATGCTTTGCTCAGAGATCCCGCCTTTGCGACTTCCACGGCATATTTCATGTGCAGCAGATTCATCCCGTCCACCGTCCTTTTGCGATATACAATACATGTACCCCATTATACCAATTTCCCCCGAAAATTCAATCACTCTGCGCAAACAGCGCAAACGAAAAGAGAGGCAGTGCCTCTCTTTTCGTTTCTTATACCGACTGTTCCGGCGTTTCCTGCGGCAGGGGCTTGTATCGCTCCGGCAGGGCATCGGCCATGATGCGGTACACCTTATCGGAGATCTCCGCAGGACGAAGCTGCTCGACCTCCTCCGCAGGGATCACCGTCAGCACATCGGCACGGATATCTGTGGGACGGCGGAGGAAGTTCTTTTTCACCATTTCCGTCCCCGTCATGGTCATAACGACCACAGGCACCTTGGATTTCTTTGCGATATGGAAAGCACCTGCCTTGAAGGGCAGCATATGGATCTTTCGGCTGCGGGTCCCCTCCGGGAAGATGGCAATGGAATGCTCTCCGCTGTCAATGAGATCAGCTGCCTTGTTGATGGTCTTAATGGCATTGCGGGGATTTTCTCTGTCCAGAGAGATATGCCTGCACGCCCGCATAATGCGCCCAACGATGGGCATGGTGAAATTTTCCTTCTTGGATATGTACACGATCCTGTGCTTATAGAAAGAGGCAACGCCGGTCACCGGATCAAAGAAGGACAGATGGTTGCACACAAGAACAAAACGGCTGTCCGTGGGGATCTTTTCCTCACCGGTGAGATGCACCCGTGCACCCAGGACCTTCAGCACAAGCCTTGCCGTCTGCCACAGCCACCACTGCAGCCATGGACGTTCCTTATCCTCAGCTCCCTCACCGCCGAAAACCAGCGCGAAGACGCCCGTAAGCAGCACATGCAGCACCATAAGTCCTGCAAAATACCCGAGAAACAGCGGCAAGAGCCACCACCACGCATCCGCAAGCGCCGCAGTTGCTGCCGCAGCCGGGATGCTGACGAGAAAATAGCCTTCGATCACAAGACACACTCCCACATGATTTTTACTCAGTATAGAGGCTGCATTTCAACCCAACCTCAACATCCTGTATTTTTCCGTTTTTTCTTGCAAGGAATCCGTTTTCAAGGTACAATGCCCTTGAGGTGAGAATATGTTTCACATTCTTGTTGTGGAAGACGATCCGCATACCCGAAAACTGATGTGCACCGTACTGGAACGGGCAGGCTATATCCCCCACCCCGCAGAAGACGGTGTTGACGCGCTGGAGGTCATGGATCATCAGCACGTGGATCTTGCCGTTGTGGATCTCATGATGCCGCGAATGGACGGTTATGAATTTACACGCACCCTGCGTGACGGAAGCTGTCAGCTGCCGGTCCTTATGGTCACGGCAAAGGTAAGCCGTTCCGATATGCGTCAGGGCTTTGAAGCCGGCACGGACGATTATCTCTGCAAGCCTGTGGATGAAGAGGAAATGCTCTGGCGCATTGCCGCCCTCCTCCGCAGAGCGCAGAGCACAAGCAGCCGGGTCCTCACCGCAGGAAGCACCCGGCTGCAATACGACGCCTTTTCCGTTTCCCGTGACGGAGAAACCCAGATCCTTCCCCCGAAGGAATTCCTCCTGCTCTTCAAGCTTCTCTCTTCCCCCGGAATGATGTTCACCAAGCGCCAGCTTATGGATGAGATCTGGGATATGGACAGCAATGCCGACGAGCATACCGTGGAGGTACACATCGGCAGGCTTCGGGACAGATTCCGCGACTGCAGCGATTTTGAGATCCGCACCATCCGCGGTTTTGGCTATATGGGACTTCTCCCGGAGGACAGCAATGCTGAGATTTAAAACTTTTCGCCGATCGGTCATTGTTTATGTGATGGCCATTATGGCATGCTCCGGCATGCTCTCCGTCGGACTCTATTCCCTTTTGGAGAGATTTACCCCCATTGACCTCATCGAGCATCTTCCCTTCTCTCTGCCGGTGCTTCTTGTGCTCACAAGCGTTCTCATCGGCTGGATCGTTTCCCTTTTTCTCACAAGATATTTTTTCCGCCCCATTATCCAGCTCATCTACGCCACACGTGCCATGGCAAAGGGGGATTTCTCCATCCGCTGTCAGGATCCGGAGACAAAGGGCGAGCTTGCCGACCTTGTCCGCAGCGTAAACACCCTGGCTGAGGAGCTTGGAAATCTGGAAATCTTCCGCACAGATTTCATCGACACCTTTTCCCACGAATTCAAGACGCCCATGGTGTCCATCCACGGCTTTGCAAAACAGCTGAAGAATCCTGACCTCACCCAAAAACAGCGGGAGGAATACGCGGATATTATCCTTGATGAATCCCGGAGACTTCTGACCCTGTCGCAAAATTCGCTGCTTCTCACCAAGTATGACAATCAGGAGATCATTCCCGACCGGACTGTCTACCGTCTGGACGAGCAGATCCGCCGCTGTATGCAAAGTCTGCAGCGGGAGTGGATCGCAAAGGAGTTGGAGATCGTTGGCGAAATGGATGAAGTTTCCTGTTACGGAAACGAGGAGCTTACCGCCCACATCTGGATGAATCTTCTCTCCAATGCCATAAAATTCTCCCCCAAGGGCGGAAAGCTTACCGTATGGGCGGAAAGTGACGAAGACATCGTCACCGTGGAAATTGCGGACGAAGGTCCGGGCATGACACCGGAAGTCCAGAAGCACATCTTCGACCGCTTTTATCAGGGCGATCCCTCCCGAAAGGGTGAGGGCAACGGGCTCGGTCTTCCCATTGTCAAGCGCCTTGTGGAGCTTTCCGGCGGTTCTGTGGATTTTGTTTCCGCACCGGGAAAAGGCTCCCGCTTTACGGTGACGCTCCCCTGTCATGAGGACAGACGAAAATAATTTCTGCTTGCGAATAAGACTTCTCTGCGATACAATACACCTATATGAATCTTGGAACGGAGGATATTCCATGAAGATTTATTCTGTCTATGATGCCGAATTTGCACCCTACGGCCGCGTGATCCCCGACCTTGACACCGCTGAGCTTCTCTCCACCCTGAAGGAGGTTTCCCCCGCACCGGAGGATGCCGTGATCTACATCCCCTCCGATGCATCCCTTGAGGCACTGCCCATTTTCCGCCAGTTCCGTGACGGTGTGTACGGCGGCATGCCCGTGCAGATCGGTTACTGCAACGGCACGAACCATACCATGAATGCCCTTGAGTATCACCGCGGCTGCGAGATCAACGTTGCCACCACCGATATCATCCTCCTTCTCGCCCTGCAGAGCGACATGGATGAAAACTTCATGCTGGATTCCTCCTGCGTAAAGGCCTTTAAGGTCCCCGCAGGCGTCAGCGTCATTGTGTATGAGACCGCCCTGCATTACGCTCCCGTGGGCGACGGCTTCCGCTGCATCGTTGTGCTTCCCCGGGACACCAACACCGACCTTCCCGAACCTACCGAGCGTCCCTGCCGGGAAGACCTGCTTCTCTATGCCAGAAACAAATGGCTCATTGCCCATCCTGCTTCTCCCGAAGCAAATAACGGCGCATTCGTCGGCATCACCGGCGAAAACCTGAAGGCTTAAAGCGGAAACCGCCCTTTTCGAAGGGCGGTTTTTCTGGTATGATAGAAAAAAAAATTTTCCCCGGAGGCAATTTCCATGACGCTTATCGAACTGTTTGACCGCGAAATGGCGGAAAATGCCGCATCAGTCCTGCTGCTCCGACCGGAAAAGGTGGTCTTCCTCGGCTTCAGAGGGCAGATGACCCGCAAGCATCAGCGGGATTTCCGGCGGTTTTTCAAGCTGAAGGAACAGCACTGCGAAACGGAGTTTATCCCCGTAGACCGCTACGACAAAACCGCCATTCAGGAAGTGCTTCTCACAGTGCTTCGGAAGAATCCCGAGTGCGCCTTTGATGTGACCGGCGGCAGTGAGCTTGCTCTCATTGCCATGGGGGAGCTTTCCCGGCACATGGGAATTGCCATGCACCAGATCCGTATGGATGACGGCTCTGTAATCGCCGTTTCCGGGCGCGCACCGAAGGTTTTGGGGAAAGCAGAGCTTTCCGCTGCGGAGAACATTCTTCTTCACGGCGGACGGATCATCTCCTCAGAAGAAAAGGGTTGGAGCGATACCCCGGCTTTTCGGGAAAGCGTGCAGCAGCTTTGGAGCTTCTGCCGGGAGGATCCGAATATCATGAACCGCCACGCAGGCTTTTTCAACACCGCAGATTCTCTCGGGGGACTTTCCGTTTCCTGCCCGCTAAGGCGCGGTCAGCGTTCACCGGATCCGGAATTTCTCAAAAATCTCTCCCGTCTCGGGTTTCTGCGGGAGCTTGTGTTCACCGAAACCGAGATTCGCTTCACCTACCGTGACGGAGACATCCGCAGGCTTTTTACCAAGGCAGGAAATCTTCTGGAGGTTTATGTCTGGCTTGCGGCGAAGGAAGCCGGAATTTTTCAGGATGCCCGTCAGGGCGTTATGCTGGACTGGGATGCAGAAAGTGACACCGCCTCCGAAACGAAAAACGAAGTGGATGTGCTGGTGATGCGGGGACTGATCCCCGGGTTTATCTCCTGCAAAAACGGAAACGTGAAAAAAGATGCCCTTTACGAACTGGAAACCGTTGCGGAACGCTTCGGCGGCACATACGCCAAAAAGATTCTCGCTGTGACCTCCCTTGACGGCAGCCCATCTTCCGCCGCCCATCTCAAACGCCGCGCAGAGGATTCCGGCATCATCCTTCTCGACGGAGTAAATCGGTTGACACTCCCCCAACTCAGTGAAAGGCTTTGCAGAATTTTCGAATAAGCACAACGCACAGAAGACAGCTTCTGTGCGTTGTTTTTGATTACTCCCTGATGGCTTCCAGAATTTCCCGTGCATCCCGCAGAACAAGATGGGGCTTTTCCTCGGAAGCATCCAGAATCTCCTGTGTAGTCTCCCCGCTCATGACAAGGATCCCGGTAATTCCCGCATTGAGACCGGACTTCACATCCGTATAGATGCGGTCGCCAACGACAGCAGTCTCTTCCTTCGTAAAGCCGTTTCGCTCCATAGCAAGCAGAGGCATCAGCGGCGAAGGCTTTCCGATGACCACAGGCCGTTTTTTTGTGGCGTTGAAAATCATATCGCAGACGCTGCCGCAATCGGGCACGCTGCCGAACTCCGTGGGACACACATAGTCCGGATTCGTGGCAATATAGGGAATATCCTCCCGGGTGAGCAGCATATAGCTCACATCATGAAGCTTTTGGAAGGTAAGCTCCGTATCAAAGCCC
>JAFQKD010000122.1 GCA_017397075.1 Oscillospiraceae bacterium
AACTTCTTGATGCACATTCTCCATCTCAATACCAAGAGCGGCAAGATGAGCAAGTCCGACGGCGTGTTCCTTACCGTGGATGTGCTGAAGGATATGGGCTACGATCCCCTCATGTACCGTCTCTTCTGCCTGCAGAGCCATTACCGCAAGAGCCTTGTGTACTCCGATGACGGTATGGAAGGGGCAAAGGCGGCGTACAATAAGCTCATCGCCCGTATCGCACAGCTGGATGAGAAGGACGGTCCCGTGGACGAAGCGGCTGCCGCACCCTGCATCAAGGCTTTCCGTGACGCACTGGATAGTGACCTTAACACCTCCATGGCGGTCACCTGTGTGTACGACGTTCTGAAGGCAGGTCTCAACGGCGCCACCACCCTGTGGGTGCTCTCCAAGTTTGACGAGGTCCTGGCACTTTCCCTTGTGGAGAAGGCTGCCGCCCTGCGCAAGCAGAAGGAGGAAGCTGCCGCCCCGGCTACCGACGAGTTCGGCATGAAGGTGGAGGCTCTCATCGCTGCCCGTCAGGCTGCCCGTAAGGAGAAGAACTGGGCAGAGGCTGACCGGATCCGCGACGAGATCCAGGCCATGGGCGTTATTCTTACCGATACCAAGGCGGGAGTCACCTGGAAGAAGGCGTAACCCCGCAGAAAGGAAACTTTGCCGTGAAGCTTTTGATTCTGGACGGTCACAGCATCGCAAACCGAGCCTACTACGGTGTGCGTATCCTGAATACTGCCGACGGAACCCCAACCAATGCCATTTTCGGGTTTCTGAATATCTATCTCAAGCTCATGGCGGAGGAGCAGCCGGACGCGGTGTGCGTGGCCTTTGACGAGCACGCACCCACCTTCCGGAAAGAAAAATACGAAGCCTATAAGGCACAGCGGAAAGAAGCGGACGAGGCCCTTGCTGTGCAGCTGCCCATCCTTCGCGAGGTTCTTGCCGCCATGAATGTGCCCTGCTACAGCATGGCGGGGTACGAGGCGGACGATCTTATCGGCACCGCTGCCAGGATCTGCGAAGAGGCGGGGTGGGAGTGCGTCATCTCCACGGGAGATAAGGACAGCTTCCAGCTCATCAGTACCACCACTAAGGTAAAGCACGTCCGCACCCGTATGGGTGTGCAGGAAGCCAAGGATTACACCCTTGACGCTTTTCGGGAGGAATACGGTTTTGACCCGGAGCGGATGGTGGATCTGAAGGCGCTGATGGGGGACACCTCCGACAATATCCCCGGTGTTCCCGGTGTCGGCGAAAAGACGGCCATGACTTTGCTGCACAAATACGGCACGGCAGAGAAGATCTATGAAGATCTGGATGCCCTTGATGAGCGGGACAGCCTCAAGAAGAAGCTTGCTGCCGGGAAGGGATCCATGGAGCTTTCCTACTGGCTTGCCACCATCTGCCGCACAGCGCCCTTTGACTTTAAACCCGAGGAAAACATTTGCAAAAAGCCGGAAAACGATGCGCTTTACCGGCTGTTTACCACGCTGGAGTTCACCAAAATGATCCAGCGGTTTGAGCTTGTCCCTCCCGTGGATGGGAAAACCGAGGTGCAGACGGTACAGGAAGACCGCACTGCCGTCACGGTGACGGACGGGGGCGCGATGCTCGCGCAGCTCAAAAGCGCACCGTGGTGCGCTTTCGCGGCAGACGAGGAGTTTTTCTCCTTCTGCATCTCTCTGGGGACAGAGGATTTCTGCTTTGACCGGGAGAATACCCGGGAATATGATGCAGCGCTCAGAGCCGTTCTCGGCGGAGAGGTCAAAAAGGCGGGGCATCATGTGAAAGAGATCATGGTGCAGTGCCTCGGCATGGGCATCGACACCGACGGCTGGGTGTTTGATACCGCTCTTGCCGCCTATCTTCTGGACCCCACCGCCAGCGAATACCCTCTGAACCGTCTGGAAGAGACATGGTGCGGCATCTCCCACAGGGAAGAGGAAGTGCCGGAAGACGGGCAGATGACCTTCGACCAGCTTGGAAACGGGGACACCCTTTCCGGAAAGAGCGCAGCTGTATGGCATCTGCGTCCCGTTCTGGAAGAGGCGATCAGAAACCGCGGGCAGGAAGAGCTGCTTTTCGATCTGGAAATGCCCCTTTGCCGTGTGCTTGCGGAGATGGAAACTGCCGGTGTGCTTGTGGATACGGATGCCCTGCGGGAATACGGGCTTGGGCTTCAGGCTGCTGCCGAGGCGACACAGAAGGATATTTTTGCCCTTGTGGGGCATGAATTCAACATCAACTCCCCCAAACAGCTGGGGCAGGTGCTTTTTGAGGAGCGGATGCTCCCGGCACCGAAAAAGACGAAAACGGGTTACTCCACCGGAGCGGAGGTTCTGGAAAAGCTGCGGGGGAAGGATCCTGTGATCCAGATGATCCTGGATTACCGCGAACTTACCAAGCTGAAATCCACCTATGCTGACGGACTTCTTCGGGAAGTGCGGGCAGACGGGCGCATTCACACAAAATTCCAGATGACCGTCACCGCTACGGGCCGGCTCTCCTCTGCGGAACCGAATCTGCAGAACATTCCCGTCCGCCGTGAGCTTGGGGGCGAATTCCGCCGCATGTTCACAGCCGCGCCGGGGAATGTACTTGTGGATGCGGACTACAGCCAGATCGAGCTGCGGCTCCTTGCCCATATCTCCGGGGATGCGGGGATGCGGAATGCCTTCCTGTCCGGAGAGGACGTCCATGCAGCCACCGCCTCTCAGGTCTTTGATGTACCGCTGGAGGAGGTATCCTCCGTGCAGCGCAGCCGCGCAAAGGCGGTAAACTTCGGCATCGTGTACGGCATTTCCGCCTTTTCCCTTTCCCAGAATATCGGGGTCACCCCGGGAGAGGCAAAGGCGTACATGGAGCGGTATCTGGAGCATTTCTCCGGCGTGCAGGCTTACCAGAAGGATATCGTAAAACAGGCTGCCCGGGACGGCTATGTGGAGACCCTTTACCGCAGACGCAGGGCCCTTCCGGAGCTGCAGTCGCCCAACTTCAACCTCCGTGCTTTCGGCGAGCGGGTGGCGCTGAATATGCCCATTCAGGGAACTGCGGCGGATATCATGAAGCTTGCCATGCTTCGTGTTCGGGACAGGCTGAAGCGGGATGGACTTGCAGGCAGACTTGTGCTGCAGATCCACGACGAACTCATCGTGGAATGCCCCGAGGCGGAGGCGGAGAAGGTTTCTGCCCTCCTTCGGGAGGAAATGGAGGGGGCGGCATCCCTTTCCGTGCCGCTGACGGCAGAGACCGGCATCGGCAAAACATGGTATGAGGCGAAGTGATCTATGCAGATACGCAAAGCGGAAAGGGCAGATCTGCCGGGACTTGTGGCCATTGAGGATCTCAGCTTTTCTGAGCCGTGGTCTCATGCCAGCATGGCCTCTGCCGTGGAAAACCCGGACATCTATACCGCTGTGAGCCTTGAAGGCGGCACTGTCACAGGCTATGTGATACTGGCGCTGATGGGCATCGAGGCGGAGATCTATAATGTTGCGGTGCATCCCGATGCACGGCGGCAGGGTCTTGGTGCAGCGCTTTTGCAAAATGCCCTGAAAAAGGCTGAGCAGGAGGGGGCAGAGACCGTGTTTTTGGAGGTGCGGGCATCCAATGCGCCTGCAAAGGCCCTCTATCTCGGGCACGGGTTTGTGCCTGTGGGTCTGCGGAAGAAGTATTATACCAATCCCACGGAGGATGCCATTCTCATGGCCTGTACCGTGGAGAGAGACGGGGAAGAGAGAACATGAACATCCTTGCCATTGAATCCTCCTGCGACGAAACGGCAGCTGCCGTTGTGCGGGACGGACGGACTGTACTTTCCAGCGAGGTGCTTTCTCAGGCGGATATGCACGCCCTTTACGGCGGTGTTGTGCCGGAGATCGCATCCCGCAGCCATATCACCGTCATCAGCCGTCTGGCTTCCAGCGCGGTGGAAAAGGCGGGACTTACAAAGAAGGACATCGACGCTATTGCAGTCGCTGCCGCGCCGGGACTTATCGGCGCCTTGCTTGTGGGCGTAAACTTTGCAAAGGGCGCTGCCATGTCCCTTGGTGTGCCGCTGATCCCGGTGCACCATGTCCGCGGGCACATTGCCGCAAACTATCTTGCCTATCCCGAGCTTGAGCCGCCCTTCCTTTGTCTTGCCATCTCCGGCGGCAACACCGTCATCGTGGATGTGCGGGATTATACGGATATGCGCATCGTGGGCGCCACCCGTGACGATGCGGCGGGAGAGTGCTTCGATAAGGCTGCCCGTGTTCTGGGGCTTCCCTATCCCGGGGGACTTCCCATGGATAAGCTTGCACAGGGCGGCGACGACAAGGCCTTTAAACTGCCCCGTGCGAAAATCGACGGTGCGCCTTATGATATGTCCTTCTCCGGGCTGAAGACCGCTGTGGTGAACATCGCCCACAATGCCCAGCAGAAGGGAGAAAAATTGGACGAGGCCGGTCTTGCGGCGTCCTTTGCCGCAGCCGTCAGCGATACGCTTGTGCCCCGCACCATGGCTGCCGCCCGTGAGCTTGGGCGGAAGAACATCGTGGTTGCCGGAGGCGTTGCCGCAAATTCCCGCATCCGCGCGGACTTTAAGGCTGCCGCGGAAAAGGAGGGCTGCACCCTCTTCGTACCGCCGCTGAAGCTTTGCGGCGACAATGCCGCCATGATCGGCGCTCAGGGGTATTATGAGTTCTTAGCCGGGCATACCGCCGGCAGCGACCTCAATGCCTACGCCACCATGGACATCAGCGCGGACTTTCCTGTGTGAGCGCTTAATAATATCACAACAACGCAGTGTTGAAAGTCTAATATGGGAAAAAGGAATGAGTCTCAAACACAAGATGAGGCTCATTCCTTTTTTCTGTATTTTTCCGGGATGTCCAACAGATAATCGGCAGAGACATGAAAAAAGTGGCAAAAGGCGATGATATCTTCCAGACTTGGCTCATATTTGCCGCATTCAATATAGGAGACCTTTCTCTGGGTCATATGAACGGCATTTCCCAACTGTGTTTGATTCATATCCATGTCTTCGCGTAAGTTACGGATCTTTTCGCCGAAAGAAAGCTTCATCCTATCACTCCCTGCACATATTTTAGTATAGACATAAAATGTCTATTGACAAATAGACGGAAAATGTCTATTATGTACAGGGAGGTGAGTGTTTTGTCGAACAAACCGAAAATGGGTGAGATAGAAGCAATGCTGTCCAAAGGTGTGGCGTTCTCCCTGACAGAAGCACAGTACGAAAAGAAAACTGGGGCGAGAATGCCGAAAGACGGCAATTATCTGCTGAAAAGATCTGCGCTGGCAAGAAGATGCAAAGAATATGGTTTTGAGCTTCGATTGCAGGAAAAAGTAGTATTTATGGAAAAGAGGAATATGACATGAGAAGAATCCTTTCGGTATTTGTGGTTGTTGCCCTAATGCTGTCAGCATCGGCATGTGGAGCCGATGCTGAGCCAGAGCCAACACCGACAGCGATTCAACTGACAACTTCAAATTTTGATGAATATCTGAATTATCGAATTACAGTTACTGATGATGGATATTCGTCTAAAGATGGTGTGGTTTACCGCAATGCGAAAATAACTTTTGAGATTTATCCTATAGCTTCGGGTAGCTTTGAAAATGTGGAGATTGATGTTGCTTTGAATCACTTTACAACAGGTTGGTATGCCGCTGAATACGGTGGTGGAATAAAAGAAGATTTTGATAAATTCATAAGAACGGATTTTGTAATACCAACATCCGGCAATTACTCTGAAACACATACAATTAGCTCACTAGCGATAGTGAACTATGATGCTCCTACTGCAAAGGTGTGGTTCAACTCAGTCAGCGGGACATTTATACCGGCAGCTTAGTCGGAAAGAAAGCCACCATGGACATCAGCGCGGATTTTCCCGTGTGATACAAAAAGGACACCGGATCGGATGATCCGGTGTCCTTTTTGCTGAATTATTCGCCGGGGTAGAATTCCTCTCTCGCTGCCTTCAGCAGGCGGATGGATTCCCAAAACTTTTCTTCCCTGTCTCTCGTGGTGGAGAACCAGGGGGCGGTCATGTAGCCGAGAACGCTTTCCTCCGGGGCTTCATTGCGGAAGTATTCCACCATGTCCGGGGTGTTCCACGGGCACTTGTTGAACACGGAAACGCAGGGCACCACCTTGTAGCCGTCCTTTGCTGCGGGGATGGCCTGCGCACGGAAGCGGACGTTGAAGGGCTCCTCCTCCACGAAGGAGAGGTTTAGGCTGGCATAAGGCTCCTTGCTGTAGTATTCGATATACTCGGGCAGAGAGTCGATGGGAGTGTAGTGCTCCCGACGGATGGCGTGATAGCACCAGGGGGAGAGGACGATGTCCTCTGCGGGGATCCGTTTACGGAATTCCTCGGGATGGTTGAAGCAGGGATCCGACCAGATCCACGGAGTGCAGCCGGCATCCCGGACGCAGTCCAGGAAGAACTGCAGGTCGTGCCACAGAAGCTCGCCCTGCCGTGCAACGATAAGAGGCAGGTCGGAGGAATGACGGGCGTCTTCCTCGTCAAAGCCAAGATGGAAAAACCGGGGCTTTCCGAAAAGCTCTGCAACTTCATGGATGAGATCACGGCAGACACGGTAGTACACGGAGGTGGAGACCATCCGTTCATATTCCCCCAGCCATGCATCGTGGACAGCGGAGAAATTCAGCTTGGGAATGAGCTCGATGCCCATATCCCGAAGTCTGCGGATCTCCTGCTTTACCCGGCTGTGAGACCACGCCCAGCTGCAGCTGATCTCCGGGTGGGTGTGATACTGCACGCCCCGTCCCAGATCCAGCACGATGCAGTTGATCCCGGAGGCTTTGCACTGCTCCAGAATTTCGCTCCAGAGCTCCTCGTCAAAGCGAACGTCGCTTCCGGTACCCCACATACTCATTTCCAGATGCACCAGCATGGACCAAAGCTTTTTTGCCATAGGAACACCTCCCGATGATTTTTTTCTTAGTATAGCACGGGAAAAGGAAGAAACGCAACAAAAACGAGCCCGGATGCACAGCATCCGGGCTCGTGTTGAAGATCAGAAGTCCACTTCGGTGTCGTAGTAGCAGCACTTCAGGAGCTTTTCCATTTCCTCCTGGTTGGGCTGGCGGGGATTGGAGCCGGTGCAGGCATCGGCAATGGCATTCTTCGCGATCTCGGGGAGACGGGCAAGGAACACATCCTCGGGAACGAAGCCCTGCTCACAGGGATAGCTGTCGGCACCGTAAGCGCGGATGCAGTGGGGGATGTTCAGCTCGTCACTCATCTTGCGCAGAGCGGCAATGAGGTTTGCAACCTTCTCTTCGACGGTGCAGCCGCCAAGACCCATACGGTCGGCGATTTCAGCGTACCGCTTGGCAGCGGTCTCATTCTTTGCGTTGTAAGCAATGACCTTGGGCAGGTACATGGCATTTGCGGCGCCGTGGATGATGTGCGCACCCAGATCGGCAAAAGCAGCGCCGGTTTTGTGCGCCATGGAGTGGACGATGCCCAGAAGTGCATTGGTAAATGCCATGCCGGCAAGGCACTGGGCATTGTGCATGGAGGCGCGGGCATCCATGTCACCGTTGTAGGAGTTGACCAGATCCCGCTGGATCATGCAGATGGAGTGCATGGCAAGGGGATCGGTATAATCGCAGTTGGCGGTGGAAACGTAAGCTTCCACGGAGTGGGTCATGGCATCCATGCCGGTGTGGGCAACCAGCTTCTTGGGCATGGTTTCGGCAAGGTCGGGATCCACAATGGCCACATCGGGAGTGATCTCGAAATCGGCAATGGGATACTTGATGCCCTTGGTGTAATCGGTGATGATGGAAAATGCAGTCACTTCCGTGGCAGTACCGGAGGTGGAGGGAATGGCACAGAACTTGGCCTTACGACGAAGCTTGGGCAGACCGAACACCTTGCACATATCCTCAAAAGTGGTCTCGGGGTATTCATACTTGATCCACATGGCCTTGGCTGCATCAATGGGGGAGCCGCCGCCCATGGCAACGATCCAGTCGGGCTGGAACTGCTGCATGGCTTCTGCGCCCTTCATTACGGTTTCTACGGAGGGATCGGGCTCAATGCCTTCCACAAAGGCGACCTCCATGCCGGCTTCCTTCAGGTAAGCCGCAGCCCTGTCCAGAAAACCGAACTTCTTCATGCTGCCGCCGCCGACGCAGATCATGGCGCGCTTGCCCTCCAGTGTCTTCAGTGCCTCCAGAGAGCCCTTGCCGTGATAAAGGTCACGGGGGAGAGTGAATCTTGCCATTGTAATATCCTCCTGAAAAGATATATTTATGTCGAACGCATCATATCATAAACAAATCAGCTTGCCTATCGGCAAAGGGACAATAAATCATTCCGATACGGCATTTATTGCAGCGGAATGAGAAGACCGCGCCGGTCAGGAAAACACAAGGTCGTATCGTGTGCCGTGGGAGAAGAGCACGGCGTCACTGAGGCGGATGCGCAGGATGACGGTGTTGGGGTCGGCTTCGTTTGTATGCCCGTTGGCGTACCAGGAAGCAAAGGCGGCGCGAAGCTTTGCTGCAATACCGGCATTTTCCGGCAGCAGGATATGCCCCAGATTTTCTCCGATGCCGTGGGCGGTAAACCAGTCGCCGGAAATGGCGGCGTTTGGGTTCTTCGCCAGAGCGCGCATCTTTCCGGAAAGGGCGTAGGTAATGACATAGAATGCGCCGCTGTCATACAGGGCGTTTACCGTGCGGACGGAGGGGATGCCGTTTTCTGCGGTGGCAAGGGCGATCAGCGTGTCATGCCCGAAACGCTCTTCCATAATGGCACGAACTTCCGGGGGAAGACTTTGTGACATAAAGCACCTCCTGATAGATAAGAAGCGGGGGGGGGTGTGGC
>JAFQKD010000123.1 GCA_017397075.1 Oscillospiraceae bacterium
GAGGTGTCGCCGTTTGTCTGCAGGCAGAACTGCACAAACCACATGGACTGCAGCGCGTCGCGGAAATTCACCGCAGGACCTGCGGGAACACGGGTCATGCGCTCGGCCATGTCCAGAAGCTCCTGCTTTCTGGCACCTTCTGCGGTTTCGGCAGCGGCGGTCAGTGCGGCGGCGTAGCGGTCGGCAAAGCGCAAAATGGCTTCCATGCACATTTTGCAGCCGCGATAGAAGCCGCGGCGGCTCACATATTCGGGCATGGAGGGGGAAAGAGATGCAAGTCTGCCGTCGATCTCCGCGATGACACCGCGAACACCGATGCGGAAGAGCTTTTCAAAGTCAATGACACGGTGGCCTGTGGAATTGGAGCCCCAGCCGCTGTCCAGCAGAGATGCCATTTTTGTACGGAAATCCTGAAGGGAGGCTTCCTCCACAAAGGCATATTTTTCGGAGACCAGATGTCCGCCCACAAGGATCTCATAATCGTTTACGGGTGTGGCCATGTTGTCGAGCATCATGGCTTCGAAATAGGCGCGTTTTTCATAACGTGTGGTATACACTGTCGGGCAGGTCTCCACAGCGTCGGAAAAGGTCTTGTCCTTAATGGCTTCCCACGCAAACCACCAGGAATCGTCCTTAGGGTGGGTATCTGTATAATACTTCACATACTGGGCAGTCCTTGTCACGGTATTTGCCTCCTTATTTTTCAATGATCGCTGCACCTTCGCGGCGGGCAGCGTTTTCAAGTTCCTTCATGCGTTCGGGGGACGGCGTTTTAAGTCCTTTTCCGCGGTATACCATGCCCATGGATTCATATTTGCCGGCACAGATGCCGTGGAAGGGCAGAAGCTCCAGTTTCGGCTTTCCGGGAAGGGAAGAGACGAACCTTCCGATTTCCCCGATGCTCTCTTCGTCATCGTTGAAGCCCGGGATCACCGGGGTGCGCAGCAGCATGGGGATGCTGCTTTCGCACAGGGTACGGATATTTTCCAGAATCTGTCTGTTTGAAGCGCCGGTGTGTTCGCGGTGCTTCCTGTCATCAACACACTTGATGTCGCACATGACGTAGTTTACATAAGGCAAAACACGCAGGAGAGTTTCCTTTGGTACGCAAAGAGCCGTTTCGATTGCGGTATGCACGCCGTTTTCCTGCAGAGCCTTGCAAAGCTCCGTGAGAAAATCGATCTGCAGCAGAGGCTCTCCGCCGGAGCAGGTCACACCGCCTCCCGAGCGGTCATAGGCTGCCTTGTCCCGCAGGACCTCGCTGAGGACTTCATCCACGGTATAGCTTTTTCCTGTGCGGACAGATGCCTCTGCGTAGCACTCCTCCGCACATTTTCCGCATTTGCGGCAGACATCGGAGAGGATGGCACTGTGTCCCTCGAACGCTTCGGGGCAGACTGCCGCGCAAGTGCCGCAGCCGATGCACTTCTGGGGGAAAAGCTGCATGGTAAAGCCCTTGTCCCATGATTCCGGATTGTGGCACCACCAGCAGCGAAGATTGCAGCCTTTGAAAAACACGGTGGTACGAATTCCGGGGCCGTCATGGATGGAAAAATGCTGAAGCTGAAAGAGCATTCCGTATGTCATATCATCACCTGTTATCAGCCAATGCCGAAATCCTTGAAGCAGAGGTTTCTGTCCACATAGCCTTCGATGCCGGGGACATACCCCTCGCAGGTATACTGCCAGAGGGTGAAGTCATAGTAGAAATCGGGATGGTCATCATATTCCGCAAGCCAGATATCATACTCGGTGATGACCGTCAGATCAAAGCCCAGATAGCCTTCGGACATATTGATATATACAGTGGGAGTGTAGCCGGCTTCCTCGATTTTGCGGCAGAAGGCTCTTGCGCAGGCACTCATGGCCTGCGTGCCGAGATCCCGGGTACGGGAATCCTCTTCAAGAACACGCTCCCAGTCAAAGACAACGGGGTATTTGATGGGATAGCCTTCAATGGCATTGAGAACAAATTCCGCTTCCTGCTCGGCCTCCTTCACATTGATGGCCTGAGAGAATACGTAAACGCCGATATCGAGTCCTGCGGCAAGAGCGCCCTCCACATGCTCGTAAAACAGCTCGTCCAGAAGAAGCCGCCCTGTGCCGTAGCCGCGGTAGGCAACGCGGAGAATGACAAATTCGATGCCGGATTCCGCCACGGCCTCCCAGTCTACATCCTCCTGAAATGCGGAGATGTCGATGCCCTGCACAGCCCAGCCTGCGGTGTATTCCACAGCGCCGTCTTCACGGAGGGCGAAGTTTTCCACACCGTAATCGTTTACCGGCACATCACTGACAATGGGGATCTGGATACCGGCAAATTCAATATGCGTGCTGGGGGATGGGGTGGGTTCGGCTTCGATGATCTCTTCCGTGGGCATTTCGGAAGGGAGGGGTTCGGTGACATCTGCGGGACGCAGAACCAGAACAAGGATCACCGCAAGAAGCAGAATAACTGCGGCGGAAAGAATGATCACAAGGGGAAGACTGCCGCCTGAGCGGCGGGGAGAATCTTTTCTTCTGCTGGGTGCACTGACAAGTTTCATAGGCAAGGATCCAATCTTATGTAACACGGCGAAAGCCGCTGAATTGGGTGTACGTTTTAACGGTATCCCCCGGAGCGGCCGGGGGACAAAAACCCTTCTTATCATACAAAATCGGAAAGCGGGTGTCAAGTGCGGGAAAAGAAAGGCAGAACCTGTCAAAGCCTTGGAGGCAGTGCGGATAGATGGGCTGCGGCAAAGCTTTGCAGGGCGTTGAAATCCACATGAGGGTGATAGATCGCTTCCAGATTATCATGCAGCCGGTTTGCGCTGTCAAGAGCGGAAACAGCTTCAAGGATCAACGCGCGGTAAAGCTTCTCAGCTCTGCGGAAAGCGGTTCTGTTCTGCCGGATGATCGTATCCGGGACCATGGCATCCAGCCGCAGATGACGCAATGGTGTGCCCGGATACGGCATTTCGGGTGTTACGGAGACGAAGGCAAGGGAAATGTCCGGGAGGATCAAATGCTCAAGCCTGTCGGGAGCCATGGGGTCAGGGCAGACGATGGGGGAAAGACCGCGCTTTCTGGCTTCCTTATACAGCGTATCCAGAAACACAGAGGCAAGGCCGAAGGTATTATCCAGCGTTACGATGTCCTTTGCCAGAGCATCTGCCGTTTCCCAGAGGGTGATCTTGCCTTCACAGGTGAGTGCGGAGAGAAACCGTTTGGTTTCTCCGTCATTTACTTTTCCGCGGAAAAGCCGTGAGGCAAGCTTTTCTGCCCGATGCTTCACAGCGGAGAGGACCTCCGGCACTGCATATGGAGTCAGCGCCGCGCTTTGCACAGCTTCCGCGCCGC
>JAFQKD010000124.1 GCA_017397075.1 Oscillospiraceae bacterium
ATGATGCCGTCTGCTCCTATGCGGCGCTGTGCACCATCGAGGATAACGTTCTCGTCCCCTTTGCCGTCTGTCCGGAAAAGCAGACCTATGAATTCCGCTACGTCATCGCAGATGACGTGATCCACGCGGTGTTTCGGGTCGCCCCCGATGACCACGAAACGGGTCACGGCGGGTACACGATCTCCCGCGACTGGGGCAAAACCTGGGAGACCACCGTCTTTGAAGACGGCGTGCAGTCCCGCCCGGATATTTTCCTCTATGAGGGGAAACCCACCGTGGTGTACAACTATAAGAGCGATAAGTCCCGGGAAAACTTCCCGCGGATGCACAATTTCCGCAATTCCGTGAAAATGGTCCGGGACGGCAAGGTGATCTTCGACTTTTTCAGCAAGTACGGCATTGTGGAGCACGAGACCGTGAGCATCCGGGGGGATCTTTACATGGTCTTTTCCAACTGCCCGCAGGCACTTTCCACGGAAAACGGCGCCGCGTGGATCGAAGAAGGCGGCCCTGTGGAACAGGGCAAGGAAGCCATCCAGTGGATGAAGGTCGGATATTTATTGAAATGAGGCCGCACGGATTGACAGCGGCAGAGAAAGGAGAAGGCAACCATGATCAAAGCGCTTTATGCCATGCTTGGGGTGAATATGTGGCGGAGTGCTGTCACCACCCTTGATTTCGAAGATGCGGCATGGGGAAAATTGGTGGAAAAGGCTCACGAAGCCGGAATCAATATGATCGTGCTGGATGTGGGCGAGGGCATCGAGTGGAAGAGTCACCCGCAGCTTGCGGTAAAAAACGCATGGAGCTACTATCGGGTAAAACAGGAGATCGTGCATCTGCGTGACATGGGCATTACTCTCATCCCCAAGCTGAATTTCTCCGCCACCCATCATCTGTGGCTGGGGGAATACCGGAAAATGATGTCCACCAAGGTGTATTACGATGTTTGCCGGGATCTCATTCATGAGGTCTATGACCTTTTTGAAAAGCCGGAATACATCCACCTTGGCATGGATGAGGAGGGAAACGCAAACCTTCTGCAGAATTATGAGGGGCTGCTGAACTTCCGCCGGGGAGAGCTTCTGTGGCATGATCTGAAGTACCTTTGCGATACGGTGACCGCCCTTGGGGCGAAGCCGTGGATCTGGGGCGATATCTGCGGGGAATTTCCCGAAGAGTTCCAAAAGCGTTTTGCTTTGGACAGCGTACTCCTCTCCCCGTGGTACTATTTCTCCTTCAATCCCGAGCATTTCAAGAAGATTTCCGACGGCAGACCCAGCGAGATCGCCTTTTACCGGGACACGTTCCCCTATAATCAGATGGGTCTCACGTACATTGAGGAGGACCCCGGCTATGTGAAGATGCGCAGCGAGCTGGAGGCAAGCGCCTCTCTCGGCTACGGCATGGTGCCCTGCTTCTCCGATTGGGGCGGCTCACCTTATAATGCCCCGGAGATGATCGAGTTTTACACCCAGCGGGCAAAATCCGGTTCTCTCCTCGGGTTTATGATCGCTCCCTGGTGCCGCACGAAAACGGAATGTCTGGAAGAGCTCTTCCGGAATCTTGATACCATGAAGAAGTATACGGGAGACATGTAAGCGATAACACAAAACCGCCCCTTTGACATTTGTCAAAGGGACGGTTTTCCTTCTTTATGTCCGTATATTACCACATTTTCCGCTGTTTTTCAAGACTTGTATTTTTCGGTGCGAGGGTGTATGAAATATGGAAAACAGTATGGAGGGATGCGCGTGAAGATATCGGTGTGCGGGACGGACTGCGGAAAATGTATTTTCGGGGGAATGTGCAAAGGCTGCAGGGAAACACACAGCTGCCCCTTTGGGCGGGAATGCTTTATTGCCCGGTATATCGCCCTTGGCGGCAAAGAGGGATACAGACAATTTGTGCAGCAGCTGATCGGGGAGATAAACGCCCTG
>JAFQKD010000125.1 GCA_017397075.1 Oscillospiraceae bacterium
AGGGGGGTATACTTGCAGTGGGCTTACTGCCAACGGAGGAAAAAACATGAACAAATCGCCGTCCCGGTACGAAATGGACATGACCAGCGGGCCGATTCTCCCAAAGATGATCCGGTTCTCGCTGCCGCTGATGCTCACCACCATTCTGCAGCTTCTGTACAATGCTGCGGACATGATCGTGGTCGGCAGATTTGCCGGTGCAACGGCTCTTGCCGCCGTAGGCTCCACGGGGGCCATCTCCGGACTTCTGGTGAATCTGTTTCTCGGTCTTTCCGTGGGCGCGAACGTTATGGTCGCCCAGTATTACGGTGCGAATCTGAAAAACGGCGTCAGCGAAAGCGTGCATACCTCCGTGCTGCTCTCCTTTGTGGGCGGCATCGTGATCGGTGTTCTGGGCATTTTCCTCTCCCGTCCTCTTCTTGTGCTGATGGACACCCCGGAAGATGTTCTGGATCAGGCGGTTTTGTACATGGCCATTATCTTCGCCGGTATGCCCGCAAACCTGACCTATAACTTTGCCGCTGCGGTGCTCCGCGCCGTGGGCGATACCAAGCGCCCCCTGTACTATCTGACCTTCTCCGGACTCATCAATGTGCTGCTGAACCTGTTGTTTGTCATTGTGTTCCACATGGGTGTTGCCGGTGTTGCCATTGCCACCATCGTCTCTCAGGTGGTCTCCATGGTTCTCGTCATCCGCTGTCTCATGCGGCAGGAGGGCCCCCTGAAGCTGGAACTGAAAAAGCTGCACATCCATAAGGACAAGGTCATCCAGATCGCACGGATCGGTCTTCCCGCAGGTCTGCAAAGCTCCATGTTCTCCATTTCCAACACCCTTATCCAGTCCTCCATCAACTCCTTCGGCTCTGTTGCCATGGCGGGCAACACCGCCGCCGCCAATATCGAGGGCTTCATCATGGGTCCCCTCGGCGCGTTCCATTCCGCCACCATGAGCTTTGTGAGCCAGAATTACGGCGCAAAGAAGTTTGACAGACTGGGAAAATGCGTCTGGTACGGCGTGCTGCTGGTCATGGTCTGCGCCCTGCTTCTGGGCGTTCCCGCAAAGATCTTCGGGGAAACGCTGCTGGGCATCTACGCGGAGGAGCAGGACGTTATCGACTGGGGCATGATCCGGCTGAACATCATGGCCATCGGCTATGTGATCGGCTGCGCCGGCGACTCCTTTGTTTCCGGCTCCCGGGGAACGGGAAACTCCCTTGTCCCCATGCTCATGTCCATCCTCTGCATCTGCGTGTTCCGGATTTTCTGGCTGTACACCATCTTTGCCAGATGGCACACCCCGGAGGTGCTTTACCTCTCCTACCCCGTCAGCTGGGTCATTGCCAACACCGCCCACATGATCACCTTCCTTGTCCACAAGCGAAGGATCATCCGGCGGGAAACGCTGAAAGCCGCATAAAAACCGCATTTGTGTTTCGCAACAAAACGACGCCCGGAGTGAATTCTCCGGGCGTTTTCTATTGTAATTCCATAACAGATGTGATATATCTTAGGAAAATCAAAATACTGTCGGAGGGATCCATATGAAAAAGACCTCAATTCAGGTGATTTTTGACCGTTCCAATCCCGATTATGCACAGGTATTTGATCTCATGAAGCGGCACTGCGGCTTTTTCCGCATCACGGAAAAGAGCGGTGCCGACTATACCCTCTGCCTTGCGGAAGATTCTGCCCTCCCGCCGGAATCCTACAGGGTGGATAAGACGGGGGACGCCGCCATTACCGTATACGCGCCCGATAAGATCGGCATGATCCACGGCGTGGGACGCGTTTTGCACAGAGGGCCTGCAAATCTGCAAAGCGAAACCTGTGTGCCGGAGAAAGAGGTTCGCTGCATCTACATGGCAAGCCACTTCGGCAACTTTTACCATGTGGCTGAGGTGGAGGAAATTTCCGATTATTTGGAAGATCTGGCGCTCTGGGGCTGCAATTATGTGCAGATGTGGTTTGACAAGCACCATTTTACAGGCTTCCGCGACCCCCATGCCCAGGCATTTTTGAAGAAGATGCACGCCATATATGCCGCCGCAAAAAATCTCGGTATGCACACCACCCTCGGCATGCCCATAAACGAATATTACGCCGGCGGTCCGAAAGAGGCCCTTGCCACCAACAGCATTGAGGGAACGGAATACTTCCGGGAGCCCATCGGCTATTATCACACGGAGCTTTGCCCCTCCACTGAGGAGGGTCTGCGGCTGCTCATCGAATCCCACCGGGAAGTCATGAGGTACTTTGCCGACGTTGGACTGGATACCATCGGCTTCGGCGTTTACGATCAGGGCGGCTGCACCTGCAAAAAGTGCCGCCCCTGGGGCACAAACGGCTATATCCGTCTGGCCAAAATTCTGGAAAAGGAATTCCGTGCCGTCTATCCCAACTGCAAAATCAGCCTTTCCACATGGCGGTTTGATGACTTTGTCCGCGGTGAGTGGGACGGACTTTTGAAGATGCTGCCTGAGATTGCAGAGCATTTCGAATTTCTCGGTCCCGATCTGGAATCCCCGAAAACCCCGGCAGAGCTTTTCCCCCGGGCAAAGGCTCTCGGGCTGAAAATCGGCGCATTCCCGGAAATCAGCATGATGGAGGCCGTGCCATGGGGCGGTTTCGGCGCTGTACCTGCGCCCGAACGGATCCGCAGGGTGTATTTGCCCACCGCCGAGCATCACTGCGGCGGCGGATGCTATTCCGAGGGTCTCTTTGAAGATACCAACAAGATCATCATGCTGGGTCTCTATATGGGGCACAACACCATTGACGAGGCTGTTGACGATTACTTCCGTTTCTATTTTACAGAGGCTTCCGTCCCCTTCGCGAAGGAATTTGCCTTCTGTCTGGACAAAACCATGCCCCGCACAAGGTTCAACTACAAGGGTGAGGAAGAAAACTATCCCCCGGAGAATGCGGATGTTTCCGTTCTTCCCACCTTCCAAATCCACGACACCTCTCTTGTGGAGCGTGCCTGCGAGCTTGGGGACGCCATCCGGGATGCTATCCCTCCTGCGGCAGCAAAAAGCTGGCGCTTCCGGGCGCTCTGGCTGCGGACAAGGATGGATCGGGAGCTTGTGAAAACAGGCGGCGCCGTCTCCCCCACCACGGACCGCATCGCAAAGCAGCTGGAAAAGATCCTGCGCGCCGAAGAGGGCGAATACTGCGTCGCCCCCATCACCATTGCCTCCATCCGCGGAAACAAGGGGCATATCTGAGCCATCGGCTCTGCCGATGGTATGAACTGCCCTCCTCTGACGAGGGGGGATGTCCGGCGCTTACGCAAGACTGCGGGAGAGAAATCGCTTCATCTTTTCTCTCCCACAGTCTTTTGTTTTGCAAAATCCACTTTTCCCGGAATCGGAAAACGGCGGGAGCAAGCCCCCGCCCTACACTGTTTTCCTGCCGCCGGAACTTTTCCAACAAATACAGCCCGGAGCAAATGCTCCGGGCTTTGTGTTTGCTATGCTCCCGCTCTTGCAATGATCTCATCCTGCATTTCCGCATCCAGCTGCCCAAAAAAGGCACTGTAGCCGCAGACGCGGACGGCAAGATCGGGATGGGTCCCTTTTTTCTCCCGCTCTTCCCGCATGGTCTTCACATCCGCCACATTGGTCTGCAGCACGGGGATCTTCAGCATCATGCAGGTGCGGATATATTCCGCAAGGGCGCGGCCTGCGTTTTCGCTGTCCGTCACCGTGAAGGGCAGGGCAATGTCGAACATCCCCACATCGCAAAAGGCCGCTTCGGTAAGCTTTGCCATGGAACGGGCGGCATCCGTAAGGTCGGGAAGCCGGGCCATGTTCATCTGCCTCGAGAGAGCTTCCCCCGCCTTTCTTCCGTCGGGGGTGGCGCCGGTACGCATACCGTAGCGCTTGAACTGGTAATAGGTAAACAGGGAGGTGTTCCAGCGGATCCCGTGGGCATTCACGATACCATCGGACACATTTGCCAGATCCTCCGCAAGCTTTGCGGCAAATTCATCCGCGCTTTCCGAATGCCCAAAGCGGTCGCGGCTGCACCAAAGCTGCTTCTGCAGCCCTTCATTCCCGGCAAAATCCGTCTCTACGGCATGGAAAAGCTGAGCCTGCGTTCCGTTTTCGTATGCCCGCTTCAGGGAAAGCAGACTGTCGCACAGGGTGCCGAAGCCCACAAGGGACATGGTCTTGTGATTGTATCTTGCGCCGCCCTCGGAAAGATCCATCCCCCGTGCCACGCAGTCCGCGCTGAAGGCGGAGAGCATAGGCTCCGGGCATACCGTGTGGTGGAGGCGTTCAAAGGGGGCAAAGGCTTCCGCGATGGAGCGGATATAGCTGCGCAGGTTTTTCAGGAAAGAGGCATAAAGGGTCTCAAAGCTGTCCTTTTCAAACGCCCCGTACCGGTAAAGCTCCGCTGCATCCGGGGAGAGGGTCTCTTTTTCCCGCAGCATGGTATCCAGCAGGATCTGCACGGTATTGATATACACAAAGGCGCGGCTGTGGATCTGGTTTCGGCAGATGACCTCCTGACAGCCGTTTCCCACATAGGTGCGGGCATCCTCGGGAGAAAGTCCCATCCGCAGAAACATGGGGATCACATAATCATCGTTCTGCACCACGAGGTTGTTGTTCCCCTGCCGCATGAGCCGGGAAAGCCCCTCAAAATACGCCCGGGGACTGTCCTTGGAGGCGCGGGCATTGAGCTTCGGGTTCATGAGCGTGTTTTCCCCATAAGCACGGAGCACCATATCCGTCACGGGGTTATACACCGTGTTCCCTTTTGTGTCGCAGCCGCCGATCATGACGGAGGTGCCGTTATCATAGGTTTTCCGCTCATCGTTAAAGTGGCAGCGCAGATCCGTCCGCCACAGAAAGCACTGCATGAGAAAATAGGCTTCCTCTTCGGTGATGCGCCCCTCCGCTATGTCACGGGTATAGTAAGGCTCGGCAAGAAGGTCGATCTGCCCGAAGGCATTCATCTCCACCCCGTCAATGGCAGAGATCCACAGCGTGGTGCAGAGAATGGCGTTCAGCACGTCAAAATAGGTAACGGGCGGCTCCCAAGGTGTATTTACGGAGCTTGCGATCCGCCGCAGGTTGTATCGGGCATCCTCGTCCTCCGCAAGGGGCAGCATTTCTGCCGCCTTTTCCCGCAGACGAAGTCCCAGCTGCTCCACGGTTTTGCAGCCGAGCATCACGATTTCCCGGTACCGCTTCTTTTTTGCATCGGTCTCCGTTTCGTTCAGCCGTTGGCATTCCTCGTATACCCCGCGAAATCCCACCCGCAGAAGCTTTTCATGGTCAAGGGTGCGGTGGATATGGTCGGTATAGTCGTTGAAGTTCCCCAGATTGCAGCCTTCCGCCTTGCGGCGGAATTCCCAGATGGGAGAAAAGTCCACGCCTCTCTTTCCCCGGCAGAAATTTCCGATGCCCTGATAGCTGACGTGCCGCACCTCGCCGCTGTCCAGCTCATAGGCAAAGGGATAGTGGGGGAACACATGGACAGGGCAGTGCTCCGCAGCCAGGCGGAAGATCACTTCCTTGCGGATATAGGGATCCCCGCCCTCGGGGATCTGAGAAATAAGATGCTCCATATCCGTGGGATAGAGGTCCATTACCTCGTCAAATTCCCGCTGGATCACAGGCTTCATCTGCTGAAAATCAAAGCGCATAAAAAATCCTCCCGTGCCCGGAAAGCGGGGTCATACCCCCAGCATATTCCGGTAAACGTTCTTCTCCGGCTCGCCGTTTCTGATGAACTCCGCATCCACCGTTTTGCGGTAGAACATCTCCGCATCCTTCACCCAGCCGATGATGCCGTAGCCGTAGCCGTAATCCAGCATGGCCTTCAGGGTGGAGAGAAGCAGCGCCTCGCCCACCCGTCTGCCCCGCATTTCGGGGGCAACGCCGATGGGACCGAAGAAGCCTTTTGCGGTGCTGTCAAAGCAGGCAAAGCCCACGACCTTTCCCTTCTCTTCGGCAATGAACACCTTGGAAACATCCTGCAGCATGGCGCGCTCCGCTTCGCAGGCCCAGCCGTCGCTGAAGGTCTCGCGGATAAACTGAAGAATGGCAGTTTTGTTCCCGATAAACGCCCGTTTGATCTTGACGCCCTCAATGGCGGGCACCTCCGGCAGATCATAGAGCCGCACGATCATATCGCAGCCTTCCAGCATAAAGAGATCTCCTTTCGGTCTGTTTTTCCGATTATACCACAGATGCGCAGCAGATGAACATTGTTATTTCTCACTTTTGCAAAATATTTATTGACACGTTTTTTCCCATACATATATAATAT
>JAFQKD010000126.1 GCA_017397075.1 Oscillospiraceae bacterium
AAAAAATTTTGTGTGGAGCAAACACAGCACTCGAACTGTCTTTTTTCTTCGAGCGTTTTTACAGCCCCTTTTTTCTTTTTGCTTCCGTGGTTTTCCACGCTTCCTTGTGCCTTTCCCCGATTTCCTGCCCTGCAGGCGCAGTTTCCCGACGGGAACCCCGCAGAACATCCAGCACCATATGACCGACTTTTCAGTTCTTTCCGCATAGAATGATATCACGCAAACAAAGTATCGAAAGGGCGGTTCAAATGACGGGAAATCAGTTCAAACAGCGTCTCAAAGGTATTCACAGCGGTCTGTCGGCACTTAAGTCGGCCGCAGCAGAAAAATTTGATCTTGCCGGAATAGCGGAATACACCGTGCGCTTCCTGCTTGGTATGCTTCTCTCTCAGGCAAGGATCTTCGGCGATCTTTCCCCTTTTGCTGTGGGTCTTTCCGCCGCTGCAGGTCCCGGAGGTCCCGGGATCGCGACCCTCCTCGGCGTGATCCCCGGTTATCTTTTCGGCGGTCTCGGCTGGAGTCTCAAATATACGGCAGCTGCTGTGCTGATCTTTACCGCATGGACCATCCTTCGCGATGCCGCCCCCTTTGAAAAAAGCTGGTTTGCTCCCGCTGCGGCATCCGGGGTTTTTGCCGTCACCGGACTTGCCTATCTCTACGCGGAAGGAATAACCTTTCACTCCTTTGCTTCATTTGCCGCAGAGGCGGCGCTCTGCGCTCTTTCTGCGTGGCTCTACCATGCCGCGCTTTCCCCATGGCGTGACACAGGCTCCGGGGATGACCTGCTGCACACTGTCAGCCTCATGATGCTTGCCGGTTCTGTCTTTATCGCCCTCAGCAACCTGAAGCTCTTCGGGATCATTTCCGTCGGCAGAGCCTTTGCGGCACTTACAGTCATGGTTGCTGCCTGCAAAGGCGGCCTCACCGCAGGATGCGCTGCAGGCGTTGTGATCGGAGCCTGTATGGATGCAGCGGAAAACGGCACCGCGTTCTTCACCATCCTTTACGGTGTCTGCGGACTTTCCGCAGGACTGCTGGCAAGAAGGGGAAGACTTGCCTTCACACTGCTTCATGTGCTTACCGGCGGACTTGCTTCTCTCTGGCTCTCTCCTTCACCGCTGGTCATCCCGTCTCTTTACGAGACATTCATTGCTTCTGTCCTTTTTCTTCTCCTCCCCGGCAGTGTCATGGCCAAACTCGGCGCCATTTTCCCCGGAGAGCCCACCGGTTACGGTGTGATGAAGGCACGGGAGTACACCCGGGCAAGAGTGGAGCTTACTGCGGAGGCCTTCCGCACGCTTTATGACACTGTGCGCACAGCAGTCGGAAACGAGGCTGAGGAAGACGACCTCTCCACGGTTTTTGACCGTGCTTCCGAGTCTGTCTGCCGTAAATGTTCCCTTTCCCGCCGCTGCTGGAAGCAGGAATATGAGTCCACTCTGGATGTGATGAATACCCTCACAAACACCATGAACAGCCGCGGACGCATTACAACGGAAGACTACCCGGTTTTCTTTGCGGAGGGCTGCCAGCATCTGCAGGAGTTCACCGCCTCCCTTAACGAGGAGCTGAAGGCGCTCTACCGCAGACGGCTTTACCGAAGCAGACTCCGACAGCGGCAGGATGCTGCCTACCGCCAGTATGAGGATATGGCTTCCATTCTGGGGGATATAGCCGGTGAGCTTGGAGGCGGTATTCTGTTTGATACCGCTATGGAACGAAGATTTCAAAAATATCTGCGGACGCTCGATATCGACGCTTCCGCTGCAGTATTCCGTGACCGTGCAGGCAGACTCCATATCGAGCTTTCCGGTCAGGGACTGATCTCCCTGAGGCGGGACGTACATTATCTGGATAAGCTTTCCGCTGTGGCAGGCTGCCGTCTTTGCGCAGCGTTGGAGCGTTCCACTGCACGGAGCATGGTACTGCTTGAGGCTGAACCCTATGCCGTCACCGTCGGCATCGCAAATCTCTGCCGGGAAGGTCAGCCCGTGAGCGGAGACAGAGGCACATGGTTCAAAACAGACGAAGGCTATCTCTATGTGATCCTCTCCGACGGCATGGGCTCCGGAGAACCGGCATTGCAATGCAGTACCGGCACGGTAAAAACACTGGAAGCCTTCCTGCGCGCAGGGATCTCCGCCGAAACGGCGCTTCGGATCCTCAGTGATCTTATGCTGCTGAAAAATGAAAGCGACACCATCTGCGCTACCATCGATCTCATGGCAATAAATCTCTTCACCGGTGATGCCAGACTGTATAAATACGGCGCTGCTCCCACGTACATTCATAAAAGCGGGTATGTGCGCCGTCTCAAAAGCCGAAATCTTGCCGCAGGTCTTGCCTCTTCCAGCGAGGATGCACCTGTGCCTGTGAAGCTGAAGCTGGAAAGCGGTGCAAAGGCTCTCATCCTTTCGGACGGTGTACTTTGCGGGAAGGATGACACGTGGCTCAGAGAGCTTCTTGCCTCCGATAGTCTCTCCGGCGCAAAGGATCTGGCAAAAGCCGTACTGGAATCCTCTGCCGAGCGATTCGGTGCCGGGGATGACATGACCGTCCTTGCGCTGGCCTTGGAAACAAGAAAGTAACCGCCTGTATAGATATTCCCGATTTTGGGTATATTGGCAGAAAACGGTTATCACAAGGAGTGTGAATCACATGGTAAAAGGCGTGACAAGACGGGTCATTGTAACGAAATTTCCCGATCCGCAGCTGTTTGAGGAGGCCATCTTCATTGTAAACGGGGATATCGGTCCGGGCATCACACAGGAGGATCTGCTTCACGAAGCGCAGGAGATCGCAGGCAGCTATGCCCGCAGAATCCCGGAAAAACATAGCGTCAAAAAGCTCCCCCGCCTGCTCTGGGCACTTGCAGGCGCTGTCCCCGTGGCAGCCGCATGGCTCACAACAATGCTGCTATAAATTACTTTTCCCCGTGATTTTCCCATTTTTTGGGTAATTATCACGGGGTTTTCTGTATGCTTAAGAATTTATTTACATTTCGGTTACAAGTTTCTGTTGACGAACAGCCGAATATCAGGTATGATATCCTATAGCGGAATTCAAGAAGTATTACCACGAGGTGAATGATATGAAACATACGAAAAAAGGCATCGCCTTTCTTTTGATGCTTGTGCTTGCCATGACACTGGCGCTTCCCGCTTTTGCAGACGGTGAAGTGCAAAGCTGTACAGTCATCGGTGCGGACCTTACGGATGACGAAATCGCCTCCGTCTACAGCATGTTCGGCATTGAACGCGGCAGCGTTGCCGAGCTTACCGTTACAAACAGCGAGGAGCGGCAGTATCTGGAAGGCCGCGTGGATGAAGGTACCATCGGCAGTCTTTCCATTTCCTGCGTGTATATTGAGCTTTTGGAATCCGGTGCAGGTCTTTCTGTCAGCTGCCAGAACATTTCCTGGTGCACAGTGGCAATTTACGAAAACGCCCTTGTTACTGCGGGCATCACCGACGCAAAGGTCATCATTGCAGCCCCCTTCTCCGTCAGCGGCACCGCTGCCCTCACCGGTATCTACAAGGCGTATGAGACCATGACCGGCACCACCCTTGACGAAGAGCAGAAGGATGTTGCCGTGGAAGAAATGATCACCACAGGTCAGCTTGCCGAAGCCATCGGTTCCGCCGATGCCACGGAGCTTGTGAACCAGCTGAAGGCGATCCTTGACGAGACCGCCAACATGACCGACGATGAACTTCGCGAGCAGATCCTTGCCATCGCAGCGGAAATCGGCGTCACACTCACCGAAGATCAAATCGCGCAGCTCATTACTCTTGTGCGTCAGATGGAACGGCTTGACACCAGCGAGCTTATGTCCCGTGTGCAGGAAGTGCAGAGCGTAGTCAGCAATTTCGGCGAGGTGGCTGCTTCCGCAGAAGCAACCGGCTTCCTCGGAAAGCTTGTGGCATTCTTTGACAGCATTGCAAACTTCTTTAACCGCATTTTCGGCAG
>JAFQKD010000127.1 GCA_017397075.1 Oscillospiraceae bacterium
AATGACGATCCTCCGTATTTTGGGATCAGCATACCGCACGATGTGTCCCATAAAACGGACTTTCGTATTTTCAAATCCACATATTCATACAAGAGACCCCGGAACCGAGCGTTCCGGGGTCTCCTGCTATGCTTTTTTCTCCGTGTAGTACTGCGCCTGTGCGTGCCACAGGGCATGATATTTACCCTCCGCATCCGCAAGCAGTGAATCATGGGTTCCGTGCTGAATGATCTCACCATGATGAAACACAGCGATCTCATCGCAGAACTTGCAGGAGGACAGGCGGTGGGAGATATATATCGCCGTCTTATCTCCGGAGATATCGTTAAACTTGCTGTAGATCTCCGCTTCCGCCATGGGATCCAGCGCAGCGGTAGGCTCATCCAGAATGATAAAGGGCGCATCCTTGTAAAGCGCTCTGGCAATGGCGATCTTCTGCGCCTCTCCGCCGGAGACTTCCACCCCGTCATCCCCGAAGTTCCGGTACAGACGAGTATCCAGTCCCTTTTCCATCCGGGAAAGCCGCTCCCCGAAGCCTGCATCCTCCAGTGCTTTCCGAACCCGCCCTTCATCATACACAGCAGAGCCTGCCACATTGCTCCCCAAAGACTGGGAAAGCAGTCTGTAATCCTGAAACACGACGGAAAACACATCCATGTAATCCCTGTAATTGTATTTGCGGATATCGATCCCGTTGAGCAGGATCTCCCCCTCCTGCGGATCATAAAGACGGCACAGCAGCTTAATGAAGGTGGTCTTTCCGCTGCCGTTTTCGCCGACGATGGCAAGGCGCTTTCCCACGCGAAACTTTATGGACACATTCCGAAGCGCCCAAACTTCAGCACCGGGATAACGGAAGGAAACATTCCGAAATTCCACCTCATACTGACGGTCGCTTCGTTTTTCCGTGGTGAGGCTCCCCTGATACATGGCATTGGGGATATCCAGAAAGGCAAACAGAGGTTTCAGATAAAAGCCGTTGTTCCGAACACCGCCAAGAACGGAAAGCAGCTTGGAAACGCTTCCCATCAGCGCCGTCAGCGCCCCCACATACTGGGTGACCGCCCCGATACCGAAGGCTCCCGCCCATGCCTTCAGGCAGACATACACATAAATGATCCCGGTAAGCACGGCGGAAACCGCCGCAGCAGCGCCGCTGAGCATGCCCTGCGGTCCTGCCGCAAAACGGGCTGCGATCCCGCCCGGCCAGAAGGTATCGCATTTTTCCAGATGCTTCCGTGTAATGAGCTCCTGTCTGTACATGCGGATATCCATTGCCCGCCTTGTATCCTCGGAGAGAAACCCGAATGCGCCGAATACCCGGTTTGCAAGTCTCGCGCTTTCCGCAATGATATTATGATACCGACCTGCCCTGCTTTCCAGCGCAGGCGCGATCATGGCGACCGCCCCCAAAAGCAGCAGCATTCCCAAAGCAAACAGAGGATGATCCAGCCATGCAAGTCCTGCATTTTCTGCCGGCACCTGACGGGTAAACAGTGTCGCCGCCAAAACCGCAGCGCCGACGATCCCCGCAGTGCTGCGCACCAGCTCTTCGTACAGATAATTGATCCATGTCAATCCCCGTCCGTTCCAGTTTTCGTTCTGAATGATCTGATGATACAGATCCTGTGTTTCCCGATCATCCAGCATACCGTAATCCAGTGAGGCAAGCTTATCCCCATAGATCTTGTTTTTGCGGTAGTAGAAATTGTTGTCGTACTTTGTCTCTTTCCAGCGCTCCAAAACAAAGGAAAGCAGCATCATCACCGCCGTAAAAAGCACCGTGGAAACAGCCTTGCGCACAAGCATCTCCGGTCTGCAGGCTCCCGCGATCTCATCGATGAGCCGGGCGGAAAACCATACCGTCACATAGGGACTTATTGCGGAAACGATCCCGTGCAGCCCGATGGAGAGATAAAGTCCCTTGCACCGCTTATGGATCAGCCTGAACCCCCGCAGATGGAGCCAAAGCGCCTCGCAAAACGGCACCGAATCTTCATGCTTCTTCACGGAAATCCCTCCCCTCCCGATAATATCTGCTCTGGACTTCAAAAAGCTCCGCATAGCCGCCCCCAAGGGCAAGAAGCTCCTCATGGGTCCCTTCTTCCTGCACCGCTCCGTCCTGCAGAAAAATGATCCTGTCGCAGAATCTTGTGGACGCCAGACGGTGGGAAATGAACAGGGACGTCTTTCCTGCGGTCATATCCCGGTATTTCCTGTAGATCTCGCTTTCCGCCAGAGGATCCAGCGCAGCAGTGGGCTCGTCCAGCACAAGGATCTGTCCGTTCTTATACAGCGCCCGCGCAAGCATGAGCCGCTGCATCTGTCCCCCGGAAAAAAGCACGCCGTCCAGATACACCTCCCGTCCCACAGGGGTATCCGCTCCCTTGGGAAGCTTCTCCACCGCCTCCCAAAGTCCCGCCTGCATGAGACAGGTCTTCACCCGTTCCCTATCTGCTTCATCCATGCTCTGTGCCACATTTTCCGCAACAGTGACCTCCAGATGGGAATATTCCTGAAACACGGCGGAAAAGAGACCGTAGTATTCCTGCCGGTTAAATTCCCGGATATCCGTCCCGTTCAGCAGAACGCTTCCCTCGTCCGGGTCATAATACCCGCAAAGCAGCTTCACGATGGTGGATTTTCCTGCCCCGTTCAGTCCCACAACAGCAAGCCGCTCTCCGGGACGGATGGTAAGATTCATCCCACGGAATATCGCCTTCTCGCTTCCCGGGTACCGGAAGGTCACGTTCTTCAGCGCAAGCTCCCACGTTTCCCCGGACGGTATCGGTTTGCCGCCCTCCATGCGAAACTGTTCCGGCAAGCGGATGTATTCCAGCACGGTGGAAATATCCTGACACTCTTTTTTCAGGCTGACGCATTCTTTGAGAATGTCGTTTATCCATGCGGCGAAACCGCCCACTGCGGAAAAATACAGCAAAAATTCCACCGCAGTGATCTCTTTCCGCACAACAAGCAGGATGAGCCAGCCGTAAGCCAGACCGTTGCGCAGCAATGTCAGCAGCACATCCACAAGATTTGCAAGCAGATACCGTTTTTCCCGACGCACAAGAAATGCCTCGCAGGTACGAATCACGCTTTCCCAAACGGAATCCAGCCAATTCTTCAGTCCGAAGATGCGGATATCCTTTCCCAGCGTGATATCCCCCATCAGATCATAAAGGTAAAACGCCTGTTTCTGAAACGCCGCTTCCTCTCCCCGATGGCGGTAATTCCAGTCGCTGATCCGGTTCGTCACCAGAAATCCCGCCGCAGAAGTCAGAAGCACCACCGCAATGATCCACACATTCATTTCCGCAAGCAGCAGAAGATACGCCCCGAAGCCCAAAAGCGCCGTGAGGAGCTTTGTCATGGTTATCCAGATGTGCTCCGTTGCCCGACTGTTGGAGCCGGTACAGGCAAAGGCCTGTTCCCGAAGCTTTGATACCTGCGGATCGTGGATATTTGGATAGGATGTGACGCAGGTCTTGTGATTGATGGCAAAAATGATCTGTGTGCGCACAAGGACCTGCCCGTAGAGCGTGTTTGCGTTCACATACGCCTTGACGCCGTAAAGCACAGCCAGCACCGCGGCAAATATGCTGATGGCGGAAAGCAGCTTTTTCAGGGGCGCAGAAGCCCCGATAAGTCCAACGATCACAGGGGAAAGATAGAGCTGCGCAAGACTCAGGGCAAGTTCCAGCACAGGGATCAGCAGGCAGAGAAAAATTACCTGCTTGCAGCTGTGCCATGCCGTACGCAGCATATATCCCACGCAATGGGCAATGCTGTATTTGGGTTTCTTTTCCCGCTCCATATTTTTCACCTCGCAAACACACTCTATCATAAAACTTCACCCCCGGAGCATTCCGGGGATGAACCGCTTATATCGGGGGATAAATTGCATCTCACATCTGGGGAATGAGGATCTCCGTGGTGAATGCGCCTGCTTCACTGTTGCGGCTGAGATACCCATTAAGCCTGTCGATGATGGTGTCGATCCGCAAAAGTCCAAAGCCGTGGCCGTCCCCTTTTGCGGAGCGGTATCCTCTTCCCACTTTGGAAAGCTTCCCCTCCGCTGTGATATTTGTAAACGAGATATACAGCTGCGTTCCCTTCATGTCCATGTATACCCGTATGCTGCGTTTATCCTCCGGCA
>JAFQKD010000128.1 GCA_017397075.1 Oscillospiraceae bacterium
AGCTTGGTACGGTGAAGGACGTGCTGGAGATGCCCTCCGGGCGCATCTTTGACATCCGCGGCAGCCGGAGCATCCTCATTCCCGATCAGGAAGAATTTGTGCGGAAAATCGACTGGGATGCAGGCGAGATCCGCTTTTTCAGGATGGAGGGCCTTTGATGTACAAGTTTGAAATCATGACCCTGTTACCGGATTCCATGCAGGCAGTTCTGGGGGAAAGCATTCTTGGCCGTGCCCAGAGCCGCGGTCATCTGCAGATCCGCTGCCACCAGATCCGGGATTATACCACCAACAAGCAGTGTCAGGTGGACGATTATCCCTACGGCGGCGGAAGAGGCTGCGTTATGCAGGTGCAGCCTCTTCACGATTGCTGGAAGCATATCTGCGATGAGGCAGGGAAACGGGTGCATACCATTTTCCTCTCCCCGGCAGGCACGCCTTTCACGCAGAAGGAAGCCCGCAGACTCAAGGCCGATTATGACCATCTGATCCTCGTGTGCGGTCATTATGAAGGCATCGACGAGCGGTTCATTGAGGAATGTGTGGATGAGGAGATCTCCATGGGAGATTTCGTTCTCACCGGCGGCGAGCTTGCCGCCATGGCAGTCACCGACGCGGTGAGCCGTCTTGTGCCCGGTGTTCTCCCGGATGAAGAATGTTATGTAAACGAAAGCCACTGGAACGGCCTTCTGGAGCATCCTCAGTATTCCCGTCCCGAGGTGTGGCACGATATGCGTGTGCCGGAGGTTCTGCTTTCCGGGCATCACGCAAACATTGCCCGCTGGCGGCAGAAGCAAAGCATTATCCGCACAAAGCTGCGCCGTCCGGATATGTTCAGCCGGCTGAAATTTGAGACCAAGCAGGAAAAGAAGCTTCTCAAGGAAGCAGAGGAGGAACTGCGAATCATGAAGCGCAACGAACGCATTGAAGCCTACGCCCGGCTTCTCATCACCACGGGCGTAAATCTGCAGCCCGGTCAGGAGCTTGTGATCTCCACCTCCGTGGAGACCGCTCCCTTTGCCCGTCTGTGCGCAAAGTATGCCTATGCCGCAGGCTGCAGGGAAGTCCACATGAACTGGCGTGACGATACCATGACCCGGCTCCGCTACCTCTACGGTGACGAAGAGATTTTTGACCGTGTGGACAGCTGGAAGGCAGACCTGCCCAACACCCTTTCCGAGCGGGGCGCCGCATGGCTTGCCATTCATGCCGAGGATCCCGAGGCTCTTGCCGGCGTTGATCCCGACCGTATCCGCCGTGCAAACGCCGCAAGCGGAAAGGCCCTTCGCCCCTTCCGGGACAGGGAAATGTCCAACGGTATCCGCTGGTGCGTGGCTTCCGTTCCCGTGCCTGCATGGGCAAGAAAGGTATACCCGTCCAAGTCTGAGGAAGCAGCTATGGATGCACTGTGGGAGGCCATTCTGAACGCCAGCCGCGTTTACATTGAGGGTGACCCCGAGGAAGCATGGAAGGAGCATATCGAAACCTTCAAGCGCCGCATCTCCCTGCTGAACGAATACAATTTCAAGTCCCTGCACTATAAAAACAGCCTCGGAACCGACCTTGTTGTGGAGCTTCCCGAGAACCATTTCTGGTCCGGCGGCAGCGAGCTTGCAAAGGACGGCGTTCCCTTCTGCGCAAACATCCCCACGGAAGAGGTATTCACCGCCGCAAAGAAGGACGGCGTGAACGGCACCGTAGCGGCAAGCCTGCCTCTGGTGCTCAACGGAGACATTGCCGAGAAGTTTGTATTCACCCTGAAAGACGGCAAGATCGTGGATGTTCAGGCCGAAAAAGGTCTGGATCTTCTCCTTGGCGAGCTGGAGACCGACGAAGGCGCCCGGTATCTTGGCGAGGTCGCCCTCGTCCCCTGGGATTCCCCCATCCGCCGCACCAAGACCCTGTTCTACAACACCCTCTTCGACGAAAACGCAAGCTGCCACTTTGCCTTCGGCGAAGCCTATGCCAGCGTGAAGGGCAGCGAGACCATGACCCCCGAAGAGCGGGCAGCCGCAGGGCTCAACAACTCCATCGTCCATGTGGACTTCATGGTGGGTACCCGGGATCTTTCCATCATCGGCACCACCCATGACGGGGAAGAGATCCCCGTGTTCGTGGACGGCAACTTCGCATTTTGAGAAAGGAAGCGCAGCAAATGTACCGTAATTTCCCCTCTCCCCAGCAGGAAGCGCAGATCCTCTGCGCCATCCGCAGGGCGGGAGAAATCATGACAAGCGCCCTTGAGGTGCAGGATGCGGTTTCCGCAAAGCCCGGCACCCGCAACTATGTCACCGCTTACGACGTGAAGGTGCAGAAGTACCTTTTCTCCACCCTTGCGGAGATCGCACCGGAGGCCGCTTTCCTCGGCGAGGAGGAAGATGTCCATGTGCTTCCCGAGGATAAGCCCTGCTTTGTCATCGACCCCATCGACGGCACGCTGAACTTCATCCGGGATCTGCACTGCTCCTGCGTTTCCGTGGGCATCGTCTGGGGCGGCAAGGCTGTCTGGGGTGCTGTGTATAACCCCTATACCAAGGAGCTTTTCCGGGCAAGGAAGGGCGGTGGGGCCTATCTGAACGATCAGCCGATCCATGTGTCGGAGCTTTCTCTGGAAGACGCTTTGCTTTCCGTGGGTTCTTCTCCCTACATTCGGGAAACAAACTGGGAAAAGACCTTTGCCATTGCCTCTTCCCTGTTTCTCAGGTGCAGTGATTTCCGCCGCAGCGGCTCTGCAGCCTATGATCTTTGCACCCTTGCCTGCGGCAGAACGGATCTTTTCTTTGAGCTGATCCTCGGTCCCTGGGACTACTGCGCAGGCGCCATTATCATCGAAGAGGCCGGCGGCTCCATCCATCAGCTTGACGGTGCTCCCCTGCGCTATGATACAGGCTGCCCCGTCTTCGCTTCCAACGCCGCAAGCCATGATGCCGCATTGCGGCTGCTGCAGGAGAAGCTGTAAATCTCAATTTATGGAGGGATCGGCATGAAGATTCTGAACTTCGGTTCCCTGAACATTGATATCGTCTACGCCGTGGAGCATATCGTAAAACCCGGCGAAACCATCTCTGCCCCCACGAGAGCGCTTCACGCAGGAGGCAAGGGACTTAACCAGTCCGTTGCTGCTGCAAGAGCGGGCGCGCAGGTCATCCATGCCGGAAACATCGGCGCGGACGGAGCATTTCTCGCGGAGCTTTTGCGGGATGCGGGAGCTGATGTGTCCCATCTCAGGACGCTGGATGTTCCTTCCGGCCATGCCGTCATTCAGGTGGACAAGAACGGGCAGAACAGCATCCTTGTCTGCGGCGGTGCAAACCGCATGTACGACCGGGAATATATCGACGCCATGCTCTCCCTTGCAGAGCCGGGAGATTTTGTTCTCACCCAGAACGAGACGAATGAGGTGCCCTATCTTCTGCGCTCTGCCCATGCAAAAGGTCTTCGGGTGGCGCTGAATCCCTCCCCCATGACAGAGGATATCCCCGCATGGCCCCTGGAATGCGTGTCTCTCTTCCTTGTAAACGAAACGGAAGGCGAAGCCATCACAGGCAAAAACACCCAGGAGGACATTCTTGCCGCCATGGAAGAGCGCTTCCCCAACGCAGAAACCATCCTCACCCTTGGAAAAAAGGGCGCCGTTCGCAGCCTTAAGGGTCAGCGCATTTTCCAGAAGTCCTATCCCGTGAAGGCTGTGGACACCACCGCTGCCGGAGATACCTTTACCGGCTTCTATCTTGCAGGTCTCATCCGGGGCGAAACGCCGGAAACTGCCCTGAACAAGGCCTCCATGGCCTCTGCCATTGCCGTTTCCCGTCCGGGAGCAGCACCATCCATTCCCCTTCGCAAAGAAGTGGAAGACGCCCTTTGAGGAAATTCCATGGACAGTTTTGATCTGCATCTTACTCCCGCGGAAATTGGGGCGATCCCCAATCTCACCCTTGCTTACACAGGGGACGCGGTGTTCGAGCTTCTTGTGCGTTCCCGGCTTTGCAGGCTTGGCAAAGCACCGGGGGAGCTTAACGCCATGGCTCTCTCTTACGTTTCCGCCCCCGCACAGGCTGAGGCAGTAAAGCGGCTCTTTCCCGTTTTGACGGAAGAGGAGCTTGCCGTATTCAAGCGGGGCAGAAACACCCGGGTAGGCAGCATCCCCAAGGGTGCATCCCCCGAACAGTACCATGCGGCAACAGGTCTGGAAACCCTTTTCGGCTGGCTCTGGCTTTCCGGAGCCCACGAACGTCTTTCCCGGCTGTTTGAAACTGCATTTCCCAACGAATAACAAAAACGTCAGCCTCGGCTGACGTTTTTCAAAGGCAAAAAGGAGAAGCTTATGCCCTTTGATTCCGTATTTCTGACCGCCCTTGCCGGGGAACTGAGAAGCCGGCTTGTGGGGGCAAGAATCGATAAAGTCAATCAGCCGGGAAGAGACACGGTGGTGTTGAACATCCACGGTCCCGCAGGGGATGGAAGACTGCTCATTACCGCCGGAACAGGCTCTGCCCGACTGAATTTCACAAACCAGAGACCGGAAAACCCTGCCTCTCCCCCCATGTTCTGCATGCTTCTGCGGAAGCATCTTGTGGGTGCGCGGATCACCGGGGTGACACAGCCTCCCTACGAACGGCTTGTGATGCTTGAGCTTGACGCCACCGATGCACTTGGAGATACGGTGCGCCGCAGTCTCATCTGCGAGCTCATGGGGCGCTATGCCAACATCATCCTCACCGACGGAGACGGCATCATTCTGGACTGTCTGCGCCGCATCGACGGGGAGATGTCCGACAAGCGCATGGTGCTTCCCGGACTTCGCTACAGACTTCCTCCCGCTCCCGAGCGGTACACGCCGGAAACCATGCCCGATGCGCTTTTGCGCGAACTGGAAAGCGCCGACCTTTCCATGCCGCTGGATGCGTTCCTCGGAAAGAAAATGACCGGTCTCTCCCCCACATTGTACCGGGAGCTTTGCGCCCGTGCTTACGGGGACAGCACCCTTACGGTAAAGGATGCGCTCTTCCGTGACGAAGGCGCTGCACTGAAGGCGGAGATCATTTCCTTCCGTACCCGCATGGAAACGGAGGACT
>JAFQKD010000129.1 GCA_017397075.1 Oscillospiraceae bacterium
ACTTCCGCAGCAAGATCCTCCGGCAGATAATCTGCGCTGCCGCTGAGAAGATCATAGGACTCCGTTCCGGTGATATAGCTCTCAGGCACCACTGCGCCGTTCAGCACCACTTCAGCACCGGTGGGTGCGGTGATGGTCACATCATAGGTCTCGGTGATGTTCATGGCATAGGTATAAAGCTCGCCGTCTGCATGGGTAGCAAAAAGCTCCGTACCGTCTGCATCCTCAACATAGAGCTCCACGTTGCCGTAAAGTCCGGGAACGGAATACACCGCAAGGGAGGGAACTCCGGTGGTAAATGCCAGTTCAAGCTCGCTGAGCTCTTCTGCAGGAACGGTAGAGGTGACATAGCTTGCATCCAGCAGCACACCGTTCAGGGTGACCGCTGCGCTCTGGGGCACTTCGATCTCCACAGTTCTTGCAGCGGGAACAAACTCAGGCACAAGCTCCACGGTGTTTGCTGCCCAGTAGTTGAAGCCGAAGCCGGCGCTGCCGTTTTCCCGAAGGGTAAGCTTAGCAAGATCGGTACCGCCCACACGGATGGTATACACAGGGGCTTCTTCCGTGTATTCCCCTGTCCGCTTGCGGTAACTGTAGTCCTCGCCCCGCAGAGCATCAAAGCACTGCATGGCGATCTCGCTGCCATCCTCAAACTGACTGGTGGCAAATACGCTGCTGGAAATGCTCACAAGCTCTTCCCAGTAAGCATCATCCACGTTGTCAAGGAAATGCTCCACAACATGCTCCGGTCTGGATGCCTCATAGGATTCCAGATACATCCACAGGGCGGTAAGTCCGCCTGCGATGACCACAAGGAAGGCCAGAACATAGATCAGGATGAATTTCCCGAACTTTCGGGCTTTCTTTTCCTTTTTGGGCTTGGTTTTCAAAAACTCCGGCGCCTCTGCGGGCTTCACGGGAGGAACCACCGCAGTCTCTTCCACCGCAGGAGCAGCTTCTGCCTGATCGGCAGCGGCAAGATCCTGATAGACCATGGTCTCCTGCCGTTCAAGAACCGCAGTGGCTGCCGCAGCGGGGACAGCCGTCTTCTCAGCAGCGGGCGCTGCAGACTTTACCGGCACCGCAGTGCTCGCACCGGCAGGTGCATTCAGCGTATCGTGTACAGAACTGAGCAGGTCGTCGATAGACATATCCTGAATTGCCTGCAGCTCTTCTTCACTCAGCGGATTGAATCCGTTTTTCTTCTCAGTAGCCATTGTTTGCCTCCTTACAGCCTACAGTCACTGGGGCAGCACCACAAAGGATGTTGCAAGGGGTCTGGGACCGACAACAGATGCGCAGGTGTTCACCAGCTCACCGTTATACACCATCATGGAGGAGGAGCCGCCGTCCAGATTGGAGGCGTTCACCGCGCCGTACTCCAGCATTACATCCACCAGATCGTCATAGGTGGCGCCGGGGCTGGAAACCTGCCGTCCGTCAATGACCAGAAGCAGCACGGCACCGTCTGCCCGCTGACCGATGGCGGTACGGGGGTTCACGCCGCTGGCATGAGGGGCATCCTCATTCTGTGCAACACCGTTAATGATAAGGGAGGGGCCGAAGGTGCAGGCGCCTTCCATGTTGAGATCCAGTGCATCCTGACCTGTCATGGTGCCGACGATCAGCCTGTGCTCCTTATCGAAACCAACAAGGGTATATTCCGCGTCATGGCTGCCCCAGACGAGCTCGCCCTCGCTGATGACAAGACCGTCGGGGATGCCGCCGGTACCGGTGCCGTCAGGATCGTAGAAGCCGCCGGCATTTATGCCTGCAACGGCATCATACTTCTCCACCATTTCATAAATGGTGAGACCGGTAGCCGTATCACCGTAAGCATTGGGGGTGCCCAGCATCAGCCGGGAGGGATCCTGCACGATCATCATGAAGCCGCGGAACATGGGACCGCTGACCTCTTCCACCACGATGCCGTCGCCGTCGGTATCGGCAAGCGCAAACTCGCTGAGCGCTTCGCCGTCATCTTCCGCAGGAGCGGAAGCACTGCCGTCTCCGGTAGAGACGCTGCCCGCACCGATCTGAATGAGGTCGGTATTGGTAACCTCGCTCTGGCTGACATCCTTCTGCGCCAGAATCTCATCGATCTCTGCCTGAGGCAGGAAGAGATTGGGGATCCAGTAGATCGCGCTGGTCTCATTAAGAGACAGGGTGAGAATCCGCGAGATGCTGGAGCTGGGACCTCTGAAGAGCACAAAAAGGGCTCCGTACACCAGCACAAGCACCAGAAGCAGGGTGATGCCAATGGTGGCAAACACATGTCCCACGGTCTTTCCGCCTTTTTTTGCAGCAGGCTGAGCGGCCTTTGCCCGCTTCGGATTCTCCTTGATATTCGTCGTTTCCATGTCCTTTCCTCCTGAAAGGGGATTTTAGCGCATAACACGCCATTTTTCCTTATTTTACTCCATATTTCCGCATATTGCAACAGGAAAAATCACACTGCCCGCTGTCAGCTTCTTTGTTGAAGAAAACGGCAAAATATGATAGAGTAAGCTATACCAATTTGGGAGGCAGCTTCATGCAGATCCAACAGTTTGTTATTGCCTACGGTGTTGAACAGGACAGGCTGCGGGCCATTCTGCCGGAGGGTTTCACCTCTCTCCGTCCTGTGCTGCGCATCAATGCGGAGATCCGCGGCGGCGCGGAAGGCTATGCGGAGTTCAATACCGCTGTGGAAAAAAACGGCTTCAAGGGCTGGCTCAACATCGGCTTCTGGAACGACATTCCCTTTGAAAAAGCAGGAAAAACCGTGAAGTTCAAAACGGATTTTCTGGAGATCGCCTTTACCGGTGCCGGCATTGAAGGCGGCTGCCCCGCGGAAAAGGACAACGACGGCTGCGTCTTTCCCGGAGAGAGGGCATATCTGCGAAAACCGGAGATCATCACCTCCAGCAAGGAATTCTGCGACTGCACCTTCAAATGGACATTTACCGAAAACGATGCCCACGGCAAAAGCATCGGCAAAACACTGCCCGCCATTCCCACAGAGGTGGCGCACATTTATCCCAAAGAAGCTTTTACCGCAGAAAATGCCGCGAAAATCCCCTGTCTGCAGGTTTTGGGGGCGTACCTTGTTCTCTTTGAGAGATAACCCCAAGCCTTGCATTCCGCCCCTCCGGGTGGTATCATACCGTGGAAAGGATTTGATACTGATGAATAAATTTTACCGTTTTCTGCCGCTGGTGATCGCATTTCTTCTGCTTTGCGCCTGCGGCACAACACCGGATATGGCAGGCGCTTTGAATCCCCAGATCGTCACTCCCGATGCGGGAGAAGTCACCCCCGCTTCCACGCCGGAGCCCACGCCTGAGGTCACCCCCGAGCCCACCCCGGAACCCACGCCGGAGCCGACCCCCGAACCCACACCCGAGCCGGAAGCCGAAGAGCTCACGGAAGACCTCACCCTTACAAACGATTATCTTGGAGACTGCAGTCTGTTTCTTGACGGCGAGTATGACTCCTATTACGAATTTTCTCTGGAAGAGACCCTCACCATTGAAAGCGAGACCCCCATGGGAAGCCTCTGGCTCATCTGGAATGATCTCCCCGGAGAATGGATCCTCACCATGGAGGACGGTACGGAGCTGGTTTACGGCAAGGACGGCTTCCTTCACGAGTATGTAAAACTGGACACCCCCTGCAGAAAGGTCACCATCACCTTTGGTGACGGCATGGAGCTTTGCGATGTGTATGCCTTCTCGCAGGGGTCTGCTCCCGACTGGGTACAGGTCTGGCTCCCCCCTTGGGAAAAAGCGGACATGGTGCTCCTCCCCACCCATGCTGACGACGACATTCTCTTCTTCGGCGGCATCATCCCCCATTACGGCGGGGAGCTCGGTCTCAAGGTGCAGGTGGTCTACATGACAAACCACTGGAATGAGCAGCCCCGTCCCCATGAGCTTCTGGATGCTCTGTGGTGTGCAGGTGCTGTTGCATACCCTGTAGTCAGCCCCTTTAACGATGTTTATGCCGACGATCTGGACGAAGCGCTTTCCATCTACGGCCAAGAGGATTTCGTGGAATTCCAAGTGGAGATCCTCCGCCGCTTCCAGCCCTCTGTCATTGTCTGCCATGATGAAGACGGTGAATACGGTCACGGTGTGCACATGCTCAACACCTACTGCATGCAGATCGCCGTGGAGGCCGCAGCTGATCCCGGTCAGTATACCGATTCCGCAGACGAATACGGCGCTTGGGACACGCCCAAGATGTACATCCACCTGTACGGCGACGATCCCTGTGTCATGGACTGGAACATCCCGCTCCAGCGCTTTGACGGCAGAACCGCTCTTGAGGTCGCCCGTGAGGCATACACCTATCACGTAAGCCAGCAGCAGTGGGCGTTCTCTGTGGAGGAGGAAGGCTACGGCGACTGCCGCATTTTCGGCCTGTACCGTTCCACCGTTGGTGAGGATACCGGCATCAACGATCTTATGGAACATATCGAGACCCGTTACTGAAAGGAGACAGCGGAATGAAACGCGCATACGAACGACTTCTGGACTATGTCAAGGTCTACAGCCGCTCCGATGAACTGAGCGAGACCTGTCCTTCCGCAGAACGCGAATTTGATCTTGCCCGCATTCTGGAGCAGGAGCTGCGTGAGATCGGCGCTGAGGATGTATATCTCAGCGACACCTGCTGCGTGTACGCAAAGATCCCTGCCACCCCCGGCTGTGAAAATGCCCCCTGTCTCGGCTTTGTGGCGCACATGGACACGGCTGATTTTGAAGCCGAGCACGTAAATCCCCGGATCATCGAAAACTACGATGGCTGCGATGTGGAACTTGGAAACGGCAGATGGCTGAAAACGGAAAGCTTCCCCCATCTTCCATCCCTCAGGGGCAAGACCCTCATCGTCACCGACGGCTCCACCCTGCTTGGCGCCGATGACAAGGCGGGCGTTGCCGAGATCATGGTGCTTTGCGAAAAGCTCATTGCAGGTGAGCTCCCTCACGGTCCCATTGCCGTTGCCTTTACCCCCGATGAAGAGGTGGGACGGGGCACCGAGGGTTTCGACCCTGTCCGTTTCGGCGCAAAATACGCCTATACCGTGGACGGCGCTCTTGTCAGCGAAGTGGAATACGAGACATTTAATGCCTGCGCGGCAAAGCTCACCTTCCACGGCTTCAATGTGCACCCCGGTTCTGCCAAGAACACCATGGTAAACGCATCTCTTCTTGCCATGGAGGCAAATGCCATGCTCCCCGCAGGAGATACTCCCCGGGGCACAAAGGGATACGAAGGCTTCTTCCATCTCATCCGCATGGAGGGCGAGGTGGAGACCGCCGTTCTGGAATACATCGTCCGTGATCACAGCGCCGCAAAGTTTGACATGCGGAAGGAAATGCTGCAGCACGTTACCGATCTCATGAACGAAAAATACGGTGACGGCACCGCAGAACTGCAGCTCCGGGATCAGTACCGGAACATGGAGGAAAAGATCCGCCCCTGCATGCACCTTGTGGAAAACGCCAAAGATGCCATCCACGAGCTTGGTCTTGCCCCCGAAACGCCTCCCATCCGGGGCGGCACAGACGGCAGCGCCCTTAGCTTTATGGGTATCCCCTGCCCCAATCTGGGAACAGGCGGCTGGGCATACCACGGTCCTTACGAGCACATCACCGCGGAGGACATGGACACAGCCGTTGATCTTCTTTGCGGCATCGTAAAGCGGTACAGCGAGATGAAATAAACGAAAAGAAGCAGCTTTTGGCTGCTTCTTTTTCGTTTATTCCCGTTCTTTTCCTGCCTTGAAGCGGCAGATCATTTCGTTTGTGAGACTTACATCGTCAAGCTCGAGGTCGATCTCGTCCCGCCTGATCCACATTGCCACGGAAAGCTCCGTACCGTCGGGGACAGGCTCAGCATCCTCCTCCGCCTCGCACCAGAACCCCATGAGCAGGCTGTCGGACATGCACCATGGCTGGCTCTTGTAGAAGCGGAGATTCTTCACCCGAACACCCGTTTCCTCCATGACCTCACGGCGTACGGTATCTTCGATAGTCTCCCCGATCTCCGCAAAGCCGGCGACCAGCGCCCACTTTACCGAGGGGCGGTCTTTATACTTGGTCACAAGGAGCTTATCCCCCTTGGTAACGCCCACGATCACCGCCGGGCAGATCTTGGGGAAGATCATGTTTCCGCAATCGGGACAGCGCATCATCCGCTCTTTTTTGTCATGGCAAAGTGGTTTTCCGCACCGTCCGCAAAAGCGGTTTGCCTCGTACCAGCCTGCAAGCTGCAAAGCGCAAAGTCCCGCAAAGGATACCGTCTTGGGGTATGCTCCCCGCAGATCCCGTCTGGAGAACCAAACGCTGTTTTCCGGTCCGCCGCCGTCAAGCAGATACCAGCCTCTTCCGTCAATGCGGAAGAGGAATCTGCCCTGCTCTCCACCGGAAAGCTGCGGGAAGGCAAGGTCGTCTCCTTCCTTCACAAGACAAACCTTACCCTCGCGAACGTAAACTGCAGCATCCCCTGCTTTGGTAACCGCACCGGGTTCATAGGCATTTACATATACACTGGGATGAATCTCCTGAATCATTGTAGCACCTCGAGTGTTGTTTCTTTAGGTAGGAAATCTATCATGAATTCGACAAATTGGAATTGGTTTATTTCTTTATACGTTTGGACAAATGAAGTTCGCTATCATCGATATATCCAAGCTTGTTGTA
>JAFQKD010000130.1 GCA_017397075.1 Oscillospiraceae bacterium
CAGGCGCATATCACATCCAGAATGTAGGTCGTCATCTCCTCCTTGGGCAGACGGCAGACCGCATCCGTATCGATGCCGCCGAAGTTTCCGATCCTGTCGCCGTATTTTTCCACCCATACGGGGAAGGGGGCGATCTGATCTTCGTTTGAATGCTTGGCGTTGATGCCGGCGGCGATGAGATCCTCCATCACATTGAAAATGCAGCCGCAGGAGTGGAGCAGATAGGGCTTTCCCGCTGCATGGACAGCCTCCGCGATTTTTGCATAGACGGGGACGATGTGCTCCCGCACATCCTGTGCCCGGAGCATGGTGGAGGACTTGAAGCCCAGATCGTCTCCTGTGCGGCAGACGCAGTAGATATCCCCGTATTCCCGCAGAAACCGCTTCCAAAGCTTCACAAGCAGCTCGCCCACAATCTTGAAAATATCCGCGAAAAGCTCCGGGTCGTCCTCCTGCATATAGCAGAGATCCTCAAAGCCAACCAGATCCTGCACGCATTCGAAAATGCCGTTTCCGATGCCGCCAACGGCCTTCATGCCCTCGGGCATCTGGCGGCGAAGCGCTTCCCAGTTTGCGCTGTAGGTGTTGAAATACCGGTCCTCCAGCGTGTCCCAGGGGTATTTTTCAAAGTCCTCCCGGGTCTGGATGATGCCCTTGATGTGCCGACCAAGAGCGCCGCTGCCGGGGAGATTATCGCCCACACAGCACTCGTAGGACACGGTGTCGTAACCCATTTCCCGGAAAAAGCGGCAGTATTCGTGGAAATAGGCATCCTTATCGGTGTCGTAGAGATGGGCGAATTTTACGCCCAGCGCCTGTTCCATAATGCTGTCGCTGATGAGATGCTCGTACAGGGGCAGCCGTTTGGGCACACGGTTTTCCGCTGCATCCAGAATGTTATGATAATCGGGTGTGAACATGAAATATCCTCCTACAGATGGTTTTTCAGGAAACGAAGGCTGGGTTCCGCACGGAAGGAGTGATCCCCGGGATCGGTATAGTGCAGCGCGAAGTAGTCCTCCTCGCTGAGACCGATCTCCGGCGGCACCTCACTGTGGGTGCGTGAAGCGGGATCGGCAAATTTCGGGTAGTGGGAGATCTGCACGCTTTCCTCTGCGTCAAAGAGAGCGTAGGCACGCAGCACCTTGCGGAACCATTCTTCCGCGCCGCCTTCGTTAAAGGCGATGGGCGTGGGCGCCAGCGCCGCGCAGAGATCCGGAAATGCAAACCAGCGGAGAAGACCGGGGACTTCGTGCCAGTTTCCGATGTTCTGGCGCATTTGGGCGAGATTTTCATATTCCGTCACGGCAACATATCTCTGCCGCTGATCGGAAAGCATATCGTTAAAGACGACAGCCTTGATGTCATCGGAGAGGAGCGCATGATACAGTGCGCATTCTGTTCCCAGCGAATGCCCGCTTACGGCAAGGCGGGAGGCGTCCACATAGGGCAGCGCCTTGATAAACTCCATAACGCAAAGCTTCTGGAACACGGTGACCCCGGGGTAGCAGAGACCGGACTGGATGTAACCGTGGCACATCTGGGTGCGGGAGGAATAGTAATCTTCTTTCCGCACAAGGGCGGCATCCGCGGTTTCCGGGTGGTCGAAGGCAAAGGCGGCATAGCCTGCCTTGACCATGTGCAGCGCCATGCAGTTTCGCTGGGGGAACTTGTTGAATTGGGACATGGGGTTTTCCGACAGAGGCTCTCCGGCAAGGGATTCCTTGCTGAAAATGGAGCCGGGGAAACAGAGAACTCCCGGGACGGGATGATGTTCATCCGCGCCGTCGGGGATGAGGGCAAGGAAAGATGCCGCCGTATAGTCATCGGGATAGAATTCCCATTTATCCACCCGGTAGCCCTCCCGCTGAACGGAAGAGAGCAGCACAGGGGACGGCTGAGGGGTAAATTCCGGCAGCAGCAGAAGCTCCCGCAGCTTTTCCCGCACGGCGGCGTTCCATTGGGGGAAGTTCTCTTTGGTGAGGTTTTCCGGGAGGGAAAGCTTCGGTTTTTCCCGGCGGAGCATTTCCATGTGTGCTGCCATGGAGGAGGTAAACCGTCCGTCGGGACGGGAGGAGACAAACTGATTTTTTACGGTGTCCATGCAAACACTTCCTTTTGAGAGGACTTAAACTTATCATAGCAGTTTTTAGCTGCCATTTCAACGGTTTTCAATTTCAGATTCTCTGTAGACGAAGGCCGTCCCGGGTGCTAAAATAGGGGAAACGGGAAAGGCTGCGGCCGGATATCCCTCTTCAAAAAGGAGAAACAGTATGAACATTCTCATGATTGGTGCTCATCCGGACGACTGTGAGCTTCGCGGCAGCGGTCTTGCAAGAAAATACGTGCTGGACGGACACCGGGTGCGGTTTCTTTCCATGACCGACGGCTCCGGCGGTCACCAGACCATGAAGCCGGAAGCGCTGAAAACGCGCCGCAGGAGAGAAGCGCAGGCGGCGGCAGAGGTGCTTGGCATCGAATATGTGATCTGGGATGTGCCGGACGGAAGCCTGCAGGCTACGGTGGAAAACCGGGAAAAGCTCATCCGGGAGATCCGTACCTTTAAGCCCGATGCGGTGTTCTGCCACCGCACAAACGACTATCACCCCGATCATCGGAACTGCGGACTTCTGGTGCAGGATGCGGCTTATCTCATCATCGTGCCCAATTTCTGCCCGGATACCCCGGCACCCCGGAAAAACCCGGTGGTATTCTTCTATGACGACAGCTTCCGCAATCCGGAATTTTGCCCCGATGCGGTGGTGGCCATTGACGATGTGCTCGAAGACAAATTCCGTATGCTGCATGAGCACACCTCGCAGGTCTATGAGTGGCTGCCATACACCGCCTGTAAGGAAAACGAGGTGCCTGCCGATGAAGCGGCGCGGTTTATCTGGCTCCGCGGGGATCCGGTGACGGAGGAAACCACGGATGAGATCGTGCTTGGGGATGCCCTGCAGGGGTATTCCCGCCGCTTTGCTTTGCCGGCTGCAAAATACCGGGAGAAGCTGATTGCCCGCTACGGTGAAGCAGGAAAGAAGGTCCGTTTTGCGGAAGCCTTTCAGGTCAGCGAATACGGCACCCAGCCGTCCCCGGAGGAGCTGCGGACACTGATCCCGTACTGAGAAAGGAGCATGGTCATGCTTCAGCCTGTTTTGCGTTTTCTGGTGTGCAGCGATGTGCACTATCTGGATGAACCCACCTATGTGCGGGAACGGTTCGAAAACTTTGTAAGGCTCGGCTATGACATCGCCGGGCAGCATGAGAGCTATAAGGCGCTGGATGCCCTCTATGTGGTGGGAGATTTTCTGGATACCGGCACAGAGGAGCAGTTTCTTGCCTTCAAAGCCTCTCTGGATAAGGTCATCCGTGAGGGGACGAAGGTCGTGCCCCTTTTGGGAAGCCACGAGTTTTTCCATGCCGCAGGAGAGCGGGAGGGGGTTACCACACGCCTTGCCCTTGTGCTTGAGCCGGAATTTCAGAAGGTCATCCGGGGGGAAGTCCATGCCGTGGAGCGGCTGCGGGATATTCTGGGAACGGAAGAGGATACCCATTTTGTTCTCAACGGCTTCCATTTTATCACCGTTTCCACTACCCGTGTCTGGAGCCAGTGGTATGATACCTATACGCCGGAAAAAATGGACTGGCTCATGACGCAGCTTCGTGAGGCTGCGGCGGATACCCCCAAAAAGCCGGTGTTTCTTTTCCAGCATCCCCATATTTACGGTACGGTCTACGGCAAGGACGGCTGGAGCAAGCCGGAGCTTTGCCTGCCGCTTGCGGAATTTCCCCAGATCGTGGACTTTTCCGGCCATTCCCACGCTCCCTGTACAGACCCAAGATCGATTTATCAGAAGGATTTCACCTGTATCGGCACAGGCTCCATCTCCGATGTGGCCTATAACGAGTACGATGCCGCTCAGGGCTGGACGAAAGCGGACAGGGAAGCCTGCGGACAGGGACTTCTTGTGGAAGCGGATGGGGAGGGAAATCTCCGCCTGCTTGTGCTTGACCCGGTGGCAGGTGTTGTGCGGAAGGAATATCGGATCGATCGCCCATGGGATCCCGATGCATTTACCTATACGGAGGATCGGGCAAAGACGGAGGCCACCCCGGAATTTGCCGCAGATGCGGACATTACCGTTACCCGGAAGGATGGCGAACTCTCCGTCACCTTCCCCCAGGCTGTGGGGGACACGGTGCAGTATGCCGTAAACCTGCGCCGTAAGGACGGAAGTGTTCTGCGCCGCATCGTCACCTTTGCAAAGCAGATCTATGCCTGCCCGCCGGAGACCCTTACCGTGGACTTCGGCAAAACAGCGCCGGGCGAATACACCGTGGATGTGCGTCCCTCTGCACCATTTGGTACGCGGGGGAAAGCCATTCGGAAAGGCTTTGTTGTATCATGAGGCTTATTCGGAAAGAATTCATCATGACAGACCCTCCCGTACCGGAATGCCACGCCTCCACCATCCTGAAGACTGATGCGGAGACAGAGGCAGCTGCGTGGTTTGCGGGGACAAAAGAGGGCGAAAAAGATGTGATGATCTGGTTCAGCCGACGGGAAAATGGTGTTTGGACGGCACCGCGGAGGATCCCGTCCGCAGAGGGGATCCCGCACTGGAACCCCGTGCTCTTTGCCATGGAGGGGCGGCTTCGGCTGTTTTACAAGATCGGGTACACCATTCCCGACTGGAAGACCATGTACACGGACTCCTTTGACGGCGGTGCGACATGGAGCGAGGAGCGGGAGCTTGTCCTCGGGGATGAAAGCGGCGGACGCGGTCCTGTGAAGAACAAGCCCATCCGCCTTTCCTGCGGCGCGGTCCTTGCTCCCGGCTCCACGGAGCGGGGAGAGTGGAAG
>JAFQKD010000131.1 GCA_017397075.1 Oscillospiraceae bacterium
AGCTGTCTCTTGCGGTGATGCCGCAGATCTCACTGTCCGTACAGGAATAGAGATGCACACAGCCGTTGAGCACCTTTTTCTCCGCAAGATGCTGCCGCAGAGTCTCTTCGTCCCGGAAATCCGTGTTCATCCCCAACCCCCAGGTAATGAGTCCCGTGTCGCTTGTCCGCTTTTCCCGGCTGCCGTCAATGACGCCGTAGCCGACGATGCGGACATTTTTCTTCCCGATGGCGGAAACGGAGCCGTAAAGCACGGCGCCGCCGTCAACGAACAGGGTCTCCCCGTCCTCAAGCTCCAGATTGCCGACGTCATACACACCCGGGGCATAGTACCGCACCTTGGGAGCATCCTTCTTCACCCCGAAATCGGTGACGGGGTTTACAAAAAGGTGCAGAGCATTGTGCCAGCCGTCAAGCTCCAGCGTGTACTGCCCGCAGCAGGGTACGGTAAAGGTGATCTCCTGCCCATTCACCTGCAAAGCGATCCCCTTGGAAAGCGGACGCACCACAGCTTCCGCAAAGGGCTTTTCCGCCCTGACGCGGAAAGTCACAGGCTCGTCCGTCTCAAGGGACAGGAAGGATGCGATCTCCGTCTGATCCAGAGGTCTCTGATACCCCGGCCAGACGGTGTTGTATGGCATGGCGGAAACACGGCAGAACCAAAGTTCTGCGTTTTCCCCGTTTACGGTGACTGCATAATCCTGCACCGCGATTTCTCCCGCGGGAGGCTGATGGATCCGAAGCATATAAACCCCTCCTTTTTTCGCCAATATAGCAAAGGCAAACCGAAAAGTCAACAGGCTGTTGACAGCGCCGCCGCACCGTGCCATACTGGAATCACACCTGATTGCGTGAAAGGAAAAACAGCCTTGGATAAACTGATCCTGCGCCCCGCAGTACCGGAGGATGCGGCGGCGCTTCTGGCCATTTATGCCCCCTATGTAACGGACACTGCGGTGACCTATGAATACGACGTGCCAACGGTTGCGGAATTTTGCAGCAGAATCGAAGGAACGCTGAAGCGTTTCCCCTATCTGGCAGCGGAAAAGGACGGCGTGATCCTCGGCTATGCCTATGCCGGAGCGTTCCGCACACGGGCAGCCTACAGCCGCTGCGCCGAGCTTTCCATCTATCTAAGCATGGATGCAAGAAGGCAGGGCATCGGAAGCGCCCTGTATAAAGCTTTGGAAGAGCGTCTTGCCTCCATGGGCTACCGGAATCTTTACGCCTGCATTGCATGGTCGGAAACGGAGGATGAATATCTCTCCCACGATTCCGTCCGCTTCCACACCGCCATGGGATTTCATCACGCGGGACTTTTCCGCGGCTGCGCCGAGAAATTCGGACGGCTGTATGACATGGTATATATGGAAAAGCATATCTGACCACTGTCGTTTTTGACCATTGGTTTCGTTTATGTTTCTTGCGGCGGCAGTTCTCCCGTGTTAGACTTAATAAAACAACACCAAGGAGGCTCTTTTATGAACTTTAAGGGAAAAGTTGCCGTCATCACAGGCGCTGCCGTGGGGATCGGCAAAGGCTGTGCACTGAAATTTGCCCGGTGCGGTGCCGATCTTGCGCTCATCGACCTGAACGCGGAAAAGCTGGAAGCGCTGAAGCAGGAGCTTTCCGCCTGTCCCGTTGACGTGCAGGTTTACACCTGCGATGTGGCGGACGAAAACGCGGTGAATGACACCGCCGCAAAGATCCTCGCACACTTTAAAAAGGTGGATATCCTCGTGAACAATGCCGCCATCTGGCGGGATTTCCGCCCGATCATGGAGGTCCCCACCGACCTTTGGCGGAAAATGCTGAACATCAACGTCATGAGCATCGTCTACATGACCCGTGCATTCCTTCCCGGCATGGTGGAACGGAAGTACGGCCGCATCATCAATGTTGCCTCTGTTGCCGGCGTCTACGGCAATGCGAATATGGTGTGCTATTCTGCCACAAAGGGCGCGGTCATCTCCATGACCAAAGCCCTTGCCAAAGAAGTAGCCAAGGACAACGTGCTTGTCAACTGCGTCTCCCCCGGAAGCGTAAGCCCCTCGGAAAACGGGGATGTGGATCACACCGAACCCAGCGAGCTTTGCTTCATGGGACGCACAGGCTCCGATATGGAAAATGCCAACCTGATCTGCTTCCTTGCCAGCGACGAGGCAAGCTACATCTCTGCACAGAATATTCAGGTGGACGGATGCCGGAAAAAGCAGTAAAATAGGAGTGTCGCTTATGGGTTTCTGGATCTTCATGCTGGTCTCGGTTTTGCTGATCCCGGCTGTTATGATCCTCTTCGGAAAACGGTTTTCCAAAAAGGCTCCCGGCAGGATCAATCATTTCTTCGGGTATCGCACCGAACGCTCCATGCGAAATCAGGACACATGGGACTTTGCCCACCGTTATCTGGGCGGTCTGTGGTTTCGCTGGGGTCTTGTTCTGCTGCCGCTATCGGCTATTGCCATGCTGTTTGTTCTGCACAGCACCGAAGAGATCATCGCCATTTTCGGCACGGCGGCCGTTTTCCTCCAGATGATTCCCATGCTCATTTCTGTTTTTCTCACCGAACGGGCATTGAAGCGAAAATTTGACGGCTCGTAAAGGAATCCGACCCCTATGGAACACGTTACCCTCTGTCTCAACACAAGTCTCGCCTACGATATCCCCCTCACCGAACAGGTGCGGATGCTGAAGGACACAGGCTTCAACGGCTTTTTCACCCCATGGAATCCGGATAAATTCACCCTCGGGGAAATGCGCAGCCTTGCCGACAGCATCGGTATGCTCTATCAGTCCGTCCACGGTCCCACCAAAGGGGTGGCGGATATCTGGGAGCCGGGGGCGATCGGCGATGCCGCGCTGCGTCAGCTTCTCCTGTGCGCTGAGGATTGCGGCAGAAACGGCGTTCCCATCATGGTAAGCCACACCTACCGCACCTTTGTATACCGTGAGCCCTCCCGTGAAGGGCTTGACCGTTACCGCCGCCTTGCGGATGCCTGCGGGGAAAACGGGGTCATGCTGGCGCTGGAAAACACGGAAGGCAAATACCAGCTTCGGGCGCTGATGGACGCCATGGGAAACCACGAGGCGGTGGGCTTCTGCTGGGACTGCGGACATGAGATGTGCTACGACCACGGGGAGGATGTGCTCGGGCAGTACGGGGAGCATCTTCTCTGCACCCATCTGAACGACAATCTCGGTGTGCGGGATTTTGACGGCGTCATCGGCGCTCTGGATGACCTGCACCTGCTCCCCTTTGACGGCATCGGGGACTGGGAGAACATCGTGCATCGGCTGAACGATCGGCATTATGACGGTCCGCTCACCTTTGAGCTGAAAAAAGTGAACCATCCCTCCCGGCACGAAACGGATGGTTATGTTGGCATGACCATGGAGCGCTTCTTTGCCGAATGCTACATGCGCGCCTGCAGAGTCGCCGCCCTGAAAAAGCGGGACAGACTGTCCCGGGTATAACAGCAAACCATAGGCTGAGCGGTATTATTCAGCCTACGCACCCGGATGGAAGCATCCGGGTGCTCTGCAAAGGAGGTTTTGTATGCAGAAACCTGGTATTTTCGCATGGTTCAGTTATCCTCTGCCCATTGAGGAGCGTTTTCGTCTCATTCGTGAGGCGGGATTTGAGGCTGTAAGTCTCTGGTGGGGGGATGAGGACCGGCATGCACAGCCGGACATGGCAGGAAAGCTTGGTCTTGAAATTGACAATTTCCATGCCCCTTTCTACGGCTCCAACAAGCTCTGGCAGGAAAGTGAGGAGGGTGACGCCCTTTTTGCCCAGATTTGTACCTGCACGGAGGACTGCGCCCGCCATGGTATCGGAACGGCGGTGATCCATGCCGCATGGGACGCACCGCTTGTGACGGAATACGGTCTCAGGCGATTTGACCGCCTTGTCGATCTTGCAGAAAAGCTGGGCGTGAACCTCGCTTTCGAAAACTGCGGCACTGTGGATCATCTGGAGGCCATCCTCTCCCGGTACGATTCTCCACGGGTGGGCTTCTGCTATGACAGCGGTCATGAACACTGCAATCACCCGGAT
>JAFQKD010000132.1 GCA_017397075.1 Oscillospiraceae bacterium
GGCAGCGGCAAGACCACCCTTCTGCGGTGTGCCGCAGGTCTGCGGAAATTTGAAGGCCGTGTGCTGCTGGACGGCACGGACGCCCGAACACTTTCCCCGGGCGAACGAGCCCGCCGCATTTCCCTTCTGCCCCAGAGTCTTCCCGCCCCCAATATCCCCGTTGAGACGCTGGTCTCCTTCGGCAGAAGGCCCTGGGCGCCCTATACCGGGCGGCTTTCCCGGGAAGATCTCGGGAAGCGGGATGAAGCCATTTTGCGCATGGGGCTTGAGCCGCTGCGCCATGCCTTCCTCCCCACCCTTTCGGGGGGCGAGCTGCAGAAAGCATATTTTGCCATGCTTCTGGCGCAGGATGGGGATATTGTGCTGCTTGACGAGCCTGCTTCCCATCTGGACGGGAGCGCGTCTGCCTTTCTGGCAAAGGAGCTTTGCGCCCTGCGGGATATGGGGAAAGCGGTTTTCTGTGTGATGCACGATGTTACCGGGGCGGCAGAGCTTGCCGACCGTTTTGCGGTGCTGCAGAACGGGGAGCTTGTATTCTCCGGGGACAGGGAGGCGTTTTTATCCCAAAAGATCCCCGAGCGGTTTCTGCATCTTACCCGCTACCGCGCCGAGGATGAAAACGGGAATTCCCGGTCGTTTTTCCGATAAACCGAACACCCGACGACATCGTCGGGTGTTTTTCGTTGCGGATATCCGCTGCAAAGCGGTTTGGTTGATGTTCCCCTGCAGGGGGGCACGAATCGACCCTTTTTCCTGTTTGTTTCGTTTCCGTTTCGCGTATACTGTTATCATCACGGATAAGACTTGGTAAACGTTTGCCGCGGATTCTTGAAACGGTGCAGAAATTCCCATACAATCATATCTGTATGAAAACATGCAAGGAGATAACCACATGAAAAAGATTTATACCCTGACCGCACAGGAGGTTCTGAAGAACCTCGGTGTGAGTGCGGAAGGGCTCTCCGCCTCTGAAGCGGCAGAGCGCCTCCGGAAGTACGGCCCAAACAAGCTGAAAGAGGCCGAAAAGCCCTCCCTTCTGCAGCGGTTTCTGACCCAGCTGAAGGATCCCATGCTCATCATCCTCATGGTGGCCGCAGCGGTTTCCGCCATCACCGGCATGGTCTCCGGGGAGAACGAATGGGCAGAAGTCATCATCATTGCGGCCGTGGTGCTGCTGAACGCCATTCTGGGCGTGATCCAGGAATCCAAGGCGGAAGCTGCCATTGAGGCGCTGCAAACCATGACGGCCGCCACCTGTAAGGTCATCCGCGACGGCAAGCAGATCTCCCTCCACTCCGACGAGCTTGTGCCCGGCGACATTGTGGTGCTGGAGGCAGGCGACGCTGTCCCCGCCGACGGACGCATCATCGAAAACGCCAGCCTCAAGATCGAGGAGGCCGCCCTTACCGGAGAATCCGTCCCCGTAAACAAGCTCATCGATGCCCTGTATCTGAAGGCGGAAAATGAGGACGTGCCTCTGGGCGACCGGAAAAATATGTGCTACATGGGCTCCACCGTGGTTTA
>JAFQKD010000133.1 GCA_017397075.1 Oscillospiraceae bacterium
CTCTTCTTCCAGCTGATCGGGACGGAGAACCAGATGGCCTTCGGAAATGGTGAACTGGCGCACACGGATAAGACCGTGCATCTCGCCGGAATCCTCATTGCGGAAGAGGGTGCTGGTCTCACCGAAGCGCATGGGCAGATCACGGTAGCTGCGCTGACGGTTCAGATATACCTGATACTGGAAGGGGCAGGTCATGGGACGCAGGGCGAAGCATTCCTTGGTCTCGTCATGGGGATCGCCCAGGATGAACATGCCGTCCAGATAGTGATCCCAGTGGCCGGAGATCTTGTAGAGCTCCCGCTTTGCCATAAGGGGGGTCTTGGTGAGAAGATAGCCGCGCTTCTGCTCTTCGTCTTCCACGAAGCGCTGGAGAAGCTGAATGACACGGGCGCCCTTGGGCAGAAGCAGGGGCAGACCCTGACCGATGCAGTCCACGGTGGAGAAATACTCCAGCTCACGGCCGATCTTGTTATGGTCGCGCTTGCGTGCCTCTTCCTGTGCGGTGAGGTATGCATCCAGCTCTTCCTTCTTCATGAAGCAGGTGCCGTAAACGCGCTGCAGCATCTTCTTGGAGGAATCGCCTCTCCAGTAAGCGCCGGTGCAGCTGGTGAGCTTAATGGCATTGCCCTTGACTCTGCCGGTGTGATCCAGATGGGGACCTGCGCAGAGATCGGTGAAGTCGCCCTGCTTGTAGAAGCTGATGACGGCATCTTCAGGCAGGTCGTTGATGAGCTCTACCTTGTAGGGCTCGTCCATCTGCTGCATGAGGGCAATGGCTTCCTCACGGGGCAGCTCGAACCGCTCAAGACGGATGCGCTCCTTGCAGATTTTCCGCATCTCGGCTTCCAGAGCATCCAGATGCTCACGGGTCAGGGAGAAGGGAGAGTCAAAATCGTAGTAGAAGCCGTCCTCGATGGCAGGACCGATGGCAAGCTTCACCTCGGGGTACAGGCGCTTTACCGCCTGCGCCAGAATGTGAGAGGTGGTGTGCCGGTAGGTCTTTTTATATTCCGGGTTTTCAAACGTGAATTGCAGTTCGTCCATTGTGGGATCCTCCTTCAAAAAAATAAAACCCCTGCGGTAATCCGCAGGGGCGCAGTATGCGCGGTTCCACCCTGATTTTTACTCAGACCGCTGTAACGTGCGGACACGGAACGCCTCATCGGCGACGGCTCCGGGGCGGTGCATGCTCTGCCGGTTTCCGAAGACGCTTTCAGCCGGTGACGTCTTCTCTCTGGGGGCGTGGACAAAGCATAGTTCCCATCATTGCCTTTGGTTTATTATCATACCACAAAAGTACGAAAAGTCAAGGCATAAGACCGGAAATCACGGTTGTCAAACGAAAGAAGGCTGTGATATTATGATTGCAGATAGGAACAGCCATTGTATGTATGCGGAGAAAGGAGAATCAATGAAACGAAAAACGGTTTTGGCTCTGATTGCAGTATTGATGCTGGCAATGTGTCTCCTGACCGCCTGCGGTACAGAGGGCAGTAAGGAGACGGGCGGTACCGAAGAACTGGAGATTCTGCGCTCCTTTGCGGATTACAGCAGGCTTGAGGTGTACTATGGTCTGGGCGGAGAGGAAATCATCGCCGACCACATAGAAACGGAGGCGTGCAGCTGGGCAGAGATAACGGAGAGTCTTTCGTGGGAGAGAAAACCGGATAATGAAGTTGCGGCGCTGGATCCAGATGCGGCTATCCGTATTTACAGGGAAGACGGGGCAAGTCTGTATCTGGCCTATTCGCTGGACTATGTGTCTGTCAGCGGTGGTCCCTATGAAGATACCATGGTATTTTACGCCGGAGAGGATGTGTTCTGTCTGCTTTACCCATGGGCTGTAAGTCAGGAAGATGCGGAGATCCACCGATTTGGGGCGTAAAACCGCAGAAAAACGCAAGAGCCGTCTGCAGGAGATTTTCTCCTGCAGACGGTTTTTGTGAGTGTTGACTGAAAGGCGCATGCATCTGTTCAGAAGATGTGGCGTGTCTTACCAAAATGTGCGAGAATGAAAAGGAAATCTTGCATCTTTCGAAAAATGTGGTATTATATTTATTTGGAATAACAGCTTTATCCCCAAAGAAGAAAGGAACTGGCACAATGAAGCAGACACTGTTTACCGGCGTCGCAACGGCGCTGATCACTCCTCTGACCGATATTTGGGTGGATTATAACCGCCTGGGCGAGCTCATCGACTGGCAGATCGAAATGGGTGTGGACGCCCTTGTGGTCTGCGGCACCACCGGCGAATCCGCTACCCTTGACGATGCGGAGCACCGTCAGGTCATCGAGTATGCCGTAAAGCGTGTGGACGGACGGGTGCCTGTGATCGCCGGTACCGGCTCCAACGATACCCGTTACGGTGTGGAGCTGACGAAGCATGCCTGCGACCTTGGCGTGGACGGTCTTTTGACCGTGACGCCTTACTATAACAAGGCCACCCAGACGGGGCTGATCCGCAGCTTTGAGGCCATGGCCGATGCCGCCACAAAGCCCATGATCCTGTACAATGTGCCCAGCCGCACAGGCGTGAATATTGAGCCCAAGACTGCCGCAAAGCTTTCCGAGCATCCCAACATCGTGGGCATCAAGGAAGCCAGCGGAAACATCTCCCAGATCGTGGAACTGTTCTCCCTTGTGGGCGACAACATGGACGTGTATTCCGGAAACGACGATCAGATCGTGCCGATCCTTGCCATGGGCGGCAAGGGCGTCATTTCCGTGCTTTCCAACCCCATGCCCCGTGAGACCGTTGAGATCTGCCGCCGCTGGTTTAACGGCGACCTCAAGGGCAGCGCAGAGCTGCAGTGCAGATACCTGCCCTTTATCAAGGCGCTCTTCTCTCAGGTGAACCCCGTTCCCGTGAAGGCTGCCATGGCCCGCATGGGTTTCTGCGAGGATCACGTGCGTCTGCCTCTGAGCCCCATGGAGGAGCCTTTCCGTGCCAATCTCTACAAGTGCATGGACGAACTGGGACTGCCCTGTGCTGAGGGGGAAAACAAATGAGATATCTGATCCACGGTGCTACCGGCCGCATGGGCCGGATGATGCTGCAGACTCTGGCGGACAAGCGTCCCGGGGCGGAGATCTGCGAGGTCGCTCTGGACGGCACCTATACCAAGCTTTCCGATGTCCCCGGTAAGGTGGACTGCATCATTGACTTTTCCAACCATGCCGCAACGAAGGAGCTGACGGCTTATGCCGCCTCTGTGGGCGCACCGCTGGTGATCGCCACCACAGGGCATACCGATGAGGAGCTTTCCGCCATCCATGCCGCAGCGGAGAAGATCCCCGTGTTCCTCAGCTACAACTATTCCATCGGCATTGCGCTGTTGGTTTCCATGGCCCGCAAGGCCGCGCAGGCAATGGGCGATGCCGAGGTGGAGATCGTGGAGATCCATCACGACAAGAAGCTGGATGTTCCCAGCGGCACGGCGCTGACCCTTGCCAAGGCTGTGCAGGAGGTTCGTCCCGCCGCCAATATCGTCACCGGCCGCCACGAGTACGGTAAGCGTACCCGGGAGGAGATCGGTATCCACTCCCTGCGTATGGGCAATGTTGTGGGTGTGCATGAGGTGCATCTTTGCACCCCCGCCCAGACGCTGGTTCTGCGTCATGAGGCCCATGACCGCAGTATCTTCTCCGAAGGCGCACTGGCTGCTGCGGATTTCCTTATGGGGAAGGCTGCCGGACTTTACGGAATGACGGATATGCTGGAGGGCTGAGTATGCTTCGAGTTGGTATTATGGGCTACGGCAACGTGGCAAAAGGTGTGGAATGCGCGCTGAAAACTGCGCCGGATATGGAGCTTGCTGCTGTCTTTACCCGCAGAGATCCTGCCGGGGTGAAGATCCTCAGCGAGAATGTGCCCGTGCTTCCCGCTTCCATGGCGGAGGAGATGGCGGACAAGATCGATGTGATGATCCTCTGCGGCGGCAGCGCCACGGATCTGGGTGTGCAGACACCGCATTACGCAAAGTACTTCCATGTGGTGGACAGCTTTGACACCCATGCGAAGATCAATCAGCATTTTGCTGCCGTAGATCCTGAGGCGAAGGCAGGCGGCAAGGTGGCCATCATTGCCTGCGGCTGGGATCCCGGTCTTTTCTCCATTGCAAGACTCTATTTTGAGGCATCTCTCCCCGAGGGTTCCGATTACACCTTCTGGGGGCGGGGCATCAGTCAGGGGCATTCCGATGCCATCCGCCGCATCGAAGGCGTTGCGGATGCCCGGCAGTATACCGTGCCCTCCGAGGAGGCGCTGGAGAAGGTCAGAGCAGGGGAGCGCCCTGTGCTCACCACCGGTGAGAAGCACAAGCGTGACTGCTATGTCGTGGCAAAGGAAGGGGCGGATCTTGCCGCCATCGAAAACGCCATCAAGACCATGCCCAACTATTTTGCCGATTATGACACCTCCGTGACCTTTGTGACCGCCGAGGAGCTGAAGAAAAACCACAGCGGTATGCCCCATGCAGGCAGCGTTCTGCGAAACGGCACCCTTGGCTGGAACGGAGAGTTCAATACTGAGCTGGAATTCAAACTGCGTTTGGATTCCAACCCCGCTTTTACCGGCTCTGTGCTGGTGGCCTGCGCAAGAGCGGCCGTACGCATGGGCGAAAAGGGGGAAAGCGGCTGCAAGACCCTTTACGATGTGCCTCCCGCCTATCTCAGCTGGAAGAGAGGGGAAGAGCTGCGGGGTCATCTGCTGTAAATTATTCTTGCTTAAATTCGTTTTCTGAGATATACTATACTGTGTCCCGTGCTTCGGCGCGGGGCAAGGCCGCACCAGCCGGGGAGTCAGCGGTGCCCTGCACCCGCAATCCGCTATAGCGGGGGTGGATCCCGGCCCCCGGTGCTGTGATGTGTCGTCTGCCACTGTTTGAAAGCGTTGAAGCGCCGGTCTAGCGCAACGTGGGACCCTGAACCATGTCAGGCGGGGAACCGAGCAGCATTAAGGGGAACCCCGCGTGTGCCGCGAGGCTGCCGGTGCTGAGCCGGATGGCAGTGTTCGCGGGCATGTCACAGTATCAAAGGCCGGTGTGCGGTCTTGCCCTGCGCCGAAGTTTTTTTATAGGAGGAAGGATCATGTATCAGGCCCTGTACCGGAAATATCGTCCCACCGGCTTTGACGATGTGGTGGGGCAGGAACACGTGACCAGAACCCTGCGCCGCCAGATCGAAGCGGGGCGGCTTTCCCATGCGTACCTGTTTGTGGGTACGCGGGGAACAGGGAAAACCACCTGTGCCCGTATTCTGGCAAAAGCCGCAAACTGCGAGCATCCCGTGGGCGGAAATCCCTGCAACGAATGTGCCTCCTGCCGGGGGATCGACAGCGGCGCCATTCTGGACGTGGAGGAGCTGGACGCTGCCTCCAACAGCAGCGTGGACAATATCCGCGCCCTGCGGGATGAGGCGATTTTTTCTCCTGCTTCCGTCCGCAGACGCGTGTACATCATCGACGAAGTGCACATGCTTTCCGCAGCGGCCTTCAATGCGCTGCTGAAGATCCTTGAGGAGCCTCCGGAGCATATCATTTTCATCCTCGCCACCACCGAGATCGCAAAGGTCCTGCCCACCATCCTCTCCCGGTGTCAGCGGTTCACGTTCCGCAGACTGACATCGGACGAGATCGCCTCCCGCCTCATTCATGTGGCGCAGCAGGAAGGGCAGACCCTGCTTCCCGATGCGGCAGACCTTCTTGCCCGCATGGCGGACGGCGCCATGCGCGACGGACTTTCCCTTCTGGATCAGTGCGTGGGTGAGGGCGAGATCGATGTGGAGCGGGTAAACGCCTCCATCGGTCTTGTCGGTGCGGCAGATACGGAGAGTATTGCCGACTGTATGGAAAAAGAGGATGCTGCAGGCGCTCTGCAGATCCTTTCCCGGCTCTATTCTGCGGGAAAAGGGCTGGATACGATGCTGGAGGAGCTGACAACCCTGCTGCGGGATGCGCTGGTATCCCTTGTGGCACCGGAGGGCGGTCTCGGTCTTCTCAGCGGAAGCCACAGCCTTGAGACGGTGAAGCACTATGCTGCTGCTCTCGGCGCGCAGAGGCTCATTTCCTCCGTGACCGCGGCTCAGCGGACACTGACAGAGCTGAGCCATACGGCAGATAAACGCACCGCGGCGGAGCTTTGTCTCATCGAGCTTTGCAGGCCGGAGCTTGCCCCGGGTCTGGAAGCCCTTGCGGCAAGAGTGGAACGGCTGGAAGCCGGCGGCATTCCTGCACCTGTGCAGACCTCCCCGGCATATACTGCCCCGGCGGAAAAGCCCGTGCAGAAGCCTGCGCCGAGACCGGAGACAGAACCCCGGCCTGTGCCTCAGCCGGCACCCATGCCGGAGCCGGTGCAGGTACCGCCTTCTGTGGCGGAAAGCGCGCCCGTGCCGGAGCCCGTGCGGGCAGACCCCTTCCCGGCAGCAGCAGTTCCCCCGGCAGCAGACGGTTTCTGGAACGGCGTTCTGGAGCAGCTGAGAGGGAAGCTTGCGTTCCCCGATTATATGTTCCTTTCCGACGGAAGCCACACGGCAGCTTCCTATCGGGAGGGTGTGCTCATTCTCGATCCAAAAACAAAGCTTTCCGAGGCAATTCTCGGCCGGGCGGACGTGACAGAGTCCATCCGTCAGGCGGCTTCAGCGCTGGCAGGCGCCAATGTGCAGCTGCAGCTTGGAGGCGTGAAGCAGAAGAAGCAGGAACCGGCAGAAGATAAACTGGACATGCTTTCCAAATTCGGAAACGTGACCATGACCTGATTACGATTGAACAAAGGAGTGTCTCAAATGGCAAAAGGCGGATTTCGCGGCGGTTACGGTGGCGGCGGCATCAACATGAACATGATGCGTCAGGCCCAGAAGATGCAGCAGGATATGCTGAAGATGCAGTCCGAGGTGGAGGAGAAGGAATTCTCCGCAGCGGCAGGCGGCGGTGCAGTGACGGCTGTTGTCAGCGGCAAGCGCGAGCAGAAGAGCCTGACCATTCAGCCCGATGCAGTGGATCCCGAAGATGTGGAAATGCTGCAGGATCTGGTGGTGGCAGCGGTGAACGAAGCTCTGCGCAAGGCAGAAACTGCCATGAGCGAGAACATGCAGAAGCTCACCGGCGGTCTGAACTTCGGCCTGTAAGCGAAAAATGTACACAACAGATACCCCCGTGGGACCCGTGACCCTTTGGGAGCGGGATGGCGCTATTACCGCTGTGCGGTTTTGCGCCGCGCAGGATTCCGAGCCTACGCCGCTTCTTCTTGCGGCGGCGGAAGAACTGCGGGAGTATTTTGCCGGAACGCGCCGGGAATTTACCGTTCCCCTTGCGCCGGAGGGCAGTGAATTTGCAAAACGGGTATGGGATGCGCTTTTGCGCATCCCATACGGTCAGTGTGCAGCTTACGGGGATATTGCAGGGGAGATCGGCTCTCCCAAGGCATCCCGCGCTGTCGGCGGTGCCTGTCACAGAAATCCCATTGCGGTCTTCATTCCCTGCCACCGCGTCACGGCAAAAGACGGTGATGGCGGTTATGCCTACGGGGCGGAGATCAAACGTTTTCTTCTGGAGTTGGAAAAGTATGCGTGACCATCTGATTCTGCTTGACGAAACAGAATCCACCAACGCCTATTTAAAACAGCTTGCCCTGCAGGGGGCAGAGGAATACACCGCCGTGCTGGCTGCCCGCCAGAGCGGAGGGCGGGGCCGCCTTGGGCGGTCCTTTTTTTCGCCTGAGGGCGGGGTATATCTCAGCGTTCTGTACCGCCCGAAAACTGCCGTGGAGGAGATCAGCAGCTTTACGGTGCTGGCAGCCGTTGCAGTCTGCCGGGGCATTGAAAAGTACTGCGGGCTTTCCTGCGGCATCAAATGGACAAACGATGTGGAATACGGGGGACGGAAGCTCTGCGGGATCCTCTGTGAGTCCGTGTTTCGGGGCAGCGAACCAAATGTGATCGTGGGCGTTGGCATCAATGTGAATACCCGGGAGTTTCCCGAGGATATCCGTGACCGTGCGGGCTCTCTCGCACAGTTTGCGAAAAACCCCCTTGATCCCCAAACAGCGGCGCTTTCCGTTCTGGAGGAGCTTGACGCGGCATACCGAGCATTTCCCGGCTGCAGAAAAGCTGCCATGGAGGAGTACAGAAGCCGCTGCACCACGCTGGGAAGAGAGGTCTCCTGGCAGAGGAACGGGGAAACCTGCCGCGGACTTGCTGTGGGCGTGGATGACCTTGGCGGTCTTGTGATCGAAACTGCCGCCGGGACAGAGATCTTGCGCTGGGGCGAAGCCTCGGTTCTGCCAAAAAGGGAGGAGAAGGCATGACGCGTTCGGTGATCAGAAAAACCTCTCTGCGGCTCATGCCCTTTTACATGACCCAGTATATGGTGCTGAGTATGTACCAGAGCTATTTCCCCGTGTATCTCAGCAGCATCGGCATCGGGGATGAGCTGCGGGGCGTTCTCATGGCGCTGGCGCCTCTGGTGGCCATGCTGGGGCAGCCTGTCTGGGGCAATGCGGGTGACCGTGCAGGGAGCAAAAACAGGCTTCTGCAGCTTTTATGCCTTGCGGCGGCGGTACTGATGCTGCTCATGGCGGTTTGGACCAATGTGCTGTATCTGGCGCTGATGTTCGGCGCCTTTGCATTCTTCTATATGTCCATCCAGCCTATGGGGGATGCCATTGCCATGGAGAGCCTGAAAAGGGAAGGGCTTCCCTTTGGCCCCGTGCGGGCATCGGCAACTGTGGCCTTTGCGGTGCTCAGCGCTGTTTCCGGGCTGTTTCTCACCGGTCATGCGGAGCGCAGCGTCTATGCCTCTGCGGTTTTGCTTCTGGCTGCAGGCATTTGTGTGTTTCTCATGCCGACAGTACCCGGACATCGGAAGGAAAAAAGCCGCGGCGGTATGCAGGAGATCTTCCGCTACAGGCATCTTTTGTGGATGATGGGCTTCAGCGCCCTCATGATGGTGGGCATGACCTTCTTCTATAACGGTTATTCCGTGTACTTCACGGAGGATCTCGGCGGAAGCGAAACTGCCCTCGGCATTTGCTATTTTATCTCTGCCATGACGGAGCTTCCCTTCCTCTTCGGCAGCCGGAAGCTGTATGAAAAGTTCGGCATTGGTCCGCTTCTGGCTTTTTCTGCCGGGATCATGGGACTTCGGTGGCTGATCCTGGGACTTACGGAAAGCTGGGCAGCAGCCATGGTATCCCAGCTTATGCACTGCGGCTGCTTCCTTTTCATGTCCTTTGCCATGATCCATTTTGTGGACAAGGTTATCCCACCGGAATACAAGGCGGCAGGGCAGATGTTTTACACACTTTTTACCCTGTCGGCTGCGAAGATCATCGGCTCTCTGGTTAGCGGACTGATCTCCGGCGCATGGGGACTGGATACCATGTTCCTCGTGGGGGCGGGGATCTCCTTTGCCGCCATGCTTGGCGTCATCCTCTATTCCCTGCGGCACAGAGAAGTTCTGCAGCCTGTTGCAAAGAAAGAAGAATAAAGCAAGCGGCACGGATATCCGTGCCGCTTGCTTAATGATCCTCCGTGGAAAAACGATTTCCGTCCTTGTCGACATAGAGCGCCTCCGCGCCGCATATTTCGCAAAGCGCCATCCCTTCCTCAAAAGGCATCAGGAAAAGCGCTGTGGAAAGAGCATCGGCAAGACCGGAATCCGGGCACGTGACGGTGACACTGCTCCAGAGCATGGCGGGCATCCCAGTCTCGGGGTCGATGATATGGGGGTATTCGGTGCCGTTTACGGTGTAGGTGCGCTGGTAGTCGCCGCTTGTGACCATGGCGCCTTCATAAAGCGGAATGGTCTCAAAAAGGCCTCCGCCGTGGGGATCCTGCACACCCACGGTCCAGGGGGTGTCTTCCTCTTTGGGCCCCGTGGCAACCACGTTGCCCCCGAGACTTAAAAGCATTCCCTCCGGTGCGGACTCGGCTGCTTTTTGGGCAGCCCAGCCTTTGGCGACGGCACCCACATCCAGAGACATTTCTCCATCCGCGAGATAGACGGTGGAATGCTCACGGTCGATGATGAGATTTGCGATATCCGTGTGCTCTGCAGCCTCCGAAAGGGCATCCGCAGAGGGAATGTAGGCGCTTTCGGGATAGAGAAGGCTCTCTTCCCGGGCAGTATGCCACAGCCGCAGAACGCTCCCCATGGCAATGTTCACCCGTCCGTCCGTAAGACGGTAATACTCCATGCAGTCGCTAAGAAGCTCGATGACAGCTTCGTCCACCTCTACAGGGGCGATCCCCGCACGGTCATTTACGGTTTTCAGGTTGTTTAAGCCTTCATAGGTGTTGTAGATATCAAAGAGCCTGTGGTACCGCAGAAGCTCATCATGAATTTCCTCTGCGGCTGCGGTGTCGCCGATGATCGTGGTGACGGTGTCAAACACATCAAGATAGGTGGATTTCTCCCGGGCTTGCACCGTGGTGCAGCCGGAAAGAAGCAGGAGACTGAGAAACAGGCACAAAAGCGTTTTCATGCTTGCACCTCCCCGGGGAGAAGACGGAGAACCCCCGCGGTGAGGGCGCCGATGAAAAAACCGGTGATGACGGAAACCAGAAGCAGCCACGGAAGATACGCTGCCACATACCATGACCCCAAGACTGCAGCTGCTGTCAGGATCTGCCCGATGTTGTGAAAAGCTGCGCCGAGAACGCTGATGCCGTAGACGGAAAGCCGCTTGCTTTTCGTCCCAAGGCACATGACCCCAAGGGCAAGAAGACCTCCGACAAGGGAAAAGGCAAGGGAGGAAAGACCTCCGAATACGGAGCCCAGAAGGCAGCGGGCGGTGAGAATGCCGAAAGCGTATCCCTTTCCGAAACGGTAAAGCGCGGCAAGGGTCACCACATTGGCAAGACCCAGCTTTATCCCCGGCAGGGGAATGACAAGCTGCAGCGGAATAAACCGCTCGGCATAGGAAAGTCCCAGAGCAAGGGCGGTGAACACAGCGCAGAGGGAAAGCTTTTTCGTCCTTGTCATGCGCTCACCTCAATACGATGTCCACATCGGGACTTTGGGAGACCACGCGGATCTCCGCACCGTTGGGAAGACACACGATACTGCCGGAGGAGGTGAGCCAGCCGCTGGCTTTGCAGTCGCCCCCGGGACAGCTGCTCTCCGTGACGGCAACTTTTCCGTCCTTCACGGTGACCGTATTTTTGTAGCTGCCTTCGATTTCGTAAGAAGCATCCCGGGTAAGGGGCAGTGTTTCCAGAAGTGTTCCGTTCTGATAGATCTCTACACGGTCGGCAGGGGTTTTGGCGGGCAGAAACAGCAAAAAGAGCAGCAACGCAAGAAGGATCGTTCCTGCAGCGGGAAAAATGTCCCACAGGGAAAAGCGTGTTTTCGGCATTTTCCGCCCTCCTTTCCGACGATCTGTCTATTGGGTGATTATACCTTTTGCGCAGGATTTTGTAAAGCGCTTATTCCGTCAAAATGTAACGAGACCACGAATAAACCTTTGCTTTATTTGTTGAAATGGCGAAAATGTGTAGACTTTCTATGAAGGTTGTGCTATCATGTAACAATCAATAATTGGGAGGTTATTCCCTATGGCTTTTTCGTTTTTTGGCGGGCTGCACCCCAAAGACAACAAGGCCTATACCCGTGACCGGCAGATCGAGCCGTTTGCCGCGCCGGATGTGCTGACGATTTCCATGTCTCAGCATATCGGTGTGCCCTGTGAGCCGTTGGTCAAAAAAGGCGATCCGGTGAAAAAAGGGCAGAAGATCGGGGACAGTAAAGGCATGTGTGTGCCTGTTCATGCATCGGTTTCCGGAAAAGTAAAGGCAGTTGAGGCTCGTCCCCATGTCAGCGGCATGGCGATGATGAGCGTTGTGATTGAAAACGACCATCAGGATACACTTTGTGAGGAGATCCGGCCCCGTGACCGGGCGCAGGTGGATGCCATGACCCCGGAAGAACTCATTGCCATTATCCGTGAGGCAGGGATCGTGGGTATGGGCGGTGCTGCCTTCCCCACATCCGTAAAGCTTATCGGCGGCATCGGAAAGATCGACACACTTATCATCAATGCCAGCGAGTGCGAGCCGTATATCACGGCGGATGACCGTCTTTGCCGGGAAAAGGCGGATGAGATCATAGCGGGTATCCGGCTCCTTATCCGGATCCTGGAACCGGAAGAGACATATATCGGCATTGAAAACAACAAGCCTGAGGCGGTCAAAGCGCTGCAGACCGCTGCGGGAGATACAGGCATCCGGGTAAAGCCGCTGCCTGCCAAGTATCCTCAGGGTGCGGAAAAGCAGCTGATTTTCGCCGTCACAGGTTTGCAGGTCCCCAGCGGAACGCTGCCTGCAGCCATCGGCTGCGCGGTGCTCAATATTGCCACCTGCAAGGCGGTTTGCGACGCGGTTTACAGCGGAATGCCCCTTATCAGCCGTGTTGTCACAGTTTCCGGGGATATTCTCAGGGAACCGAAAAATCTGGAGGTGCCTATCGGCACCGGGTTTGACGTGCTTCTGGAAGCCTGCGGTCTTGAGGGCGAGCCATACAAGGTGCTTTCCGGCGGCCCCATGATGGGAAGCGCGCAATATGACCTTTCCGTTGCAACGGTGAAAGCCTGCAACGCGGTGACCGTGCTGGGGAAGAAGAGCCGTTTCCATGTGGAGGACCCCCACTGCATCCGCTGCGGCAAGTGCATTGATGTTTGCCCCATGCGGCTTATGCCGGTTCTGATGTACCGGTCTCTGGGCAGCAATGATGTGGAAGAAATGAAGAAGATGGATCTGATGGACTGCATGGAGTGCGGCTGCTGCGCCTATAACTGTCCTGCAGGGGTGCCTCTGGTGCAGATGTTCCGCACCGGCAAGCAGAAGATCCGCAGCGCACAGCAGAAATAAGAAAGGAGGACAGAAATGGCCCTGACAAAACAGAAGCGTGAACTGACCATTTCCGCCTCTCCCCATGCCCATGGAACGGTGACTACCCGGGGGGTTATGCGCCATGTGCTTATCGGACTTACTCCTGCCCTTATCGGCAGCGTGTACTTCTTCGGTTTCCGTGCGCTGGCGGTGTGCCTTGTGTCCATGGCAGCCTGCTTCCTTTTTGAAAAGCTCTGGTGTGTCCTTCTCCATAAGGATGACAAGACCTATGATCTTTCTGCGCTGGTCACGGGTCTGCTTCTTGCCTATACCTGCCCTCCCACGGTGCCCTACTGGCAGCTTGTGATCGCGGATGCCTTTGCCATTCTTCTGGTGAAAATGCTCTTCGGCGGCATCGGAAAGAACGTGTTTAATCCCGCCCTTGCAGGCAGAGCCTTCCTTTTCAGCTGGCCTGTCAGCATGAGCACATGGGTGAAGGTCGGCTGGGAAAATCGTGCGGGACTTTTCTCTGCGGCAGATATTGTAACTTCCGCAACCCCTCTTGCATCCATGCATCGGTATGAGATGCCTGCGGAAGGACTTTGGGATATGTTCATCGGCAATATCGGCGGCTGCATCGGGGAAACCTCCGCGGTGCTGATCCTCATCGGCTTTGCTTATCTGCTCATCACAAAGGTCATTACTCCCCGCATTCCCCTTTGCTATATCGGCACGGTGGCGCTTCTTACCTTCCTTTTCCCCATGGGAAATGACCGCCTTTTGTGGATGGCATCTCAGGTGCTGAGCGGCGGTCTTATGCTCGGCGCGACCTTTATGGCAACCGACTATGTGACCTCTCCCGTGACAAAAGCGGGACAGGTGCTTTACGGCGTGCTTTGCGGTGTGCTGACGGTGGTCATCCGCTATTTCGGCGGCTATAACGAGGGTGTTTCCTATGCGATCCTCATCATGAATGCCTGCGTTATGCTGCTTGACCGTGTGGGAAGACCGAAGAAGTTCGGCACGCCCGGAAAGAAGGTGGCGGGGAAATGAAACAGGAAACCATGTCCCGTTACATTTTGCGCATCGTTCTTGTGCTTTTGTGCATTGCGGTGGTGGTTGCAGGTCTTCTGGCCTTTGTAAACCGTATTACGGAGCCTGTGATCGCTGCGGCCACAGAAGCCAGGACTATGGCGGCCATCCGTGAGGTGCTGCCCGGCGGCTACTATATCGTCATCACCCAGTATACGGACGATACCGGGCTTGTTTCCGCGGTGTACAAGGGCAGAAACGGCTATGCGCTGGAGGTCACCCCCGTCGGCTTTGACAATACGATCACCATGATGGTAGGTGTCAGCCGTGACGGCGAGGTTCTGGGCTTTACGGTTGTCTCTCACACGGAGACCTCCGGTCTCGGCGCGGTTGCCGCAAGCGGCAATTCCGCCGGCGAGGCTTTCCGTGAGCAGTTTGTTGGTGCGGTGGGATCGGTTGCCGTCAGCAAGGACGGCGGAGAGATCGATGCCATCACCAATGCCACTGTCACCTCCCGTGCGGTGTGCGAGGGGATCAATGCTGCGCTAAGCTGTGTTGCAGGAATGGGAGGCGCGGAATGAACTTCAAAAAACAGTTCCTTGACGGTCTGCTGACCAAAAATCCGGTGCTGGTGCAGATGCTGGGGATGTGCTCCGCACTGGCCATTTCCACAAGCCTCTTTAACGGTCTCGGCATGGGCATTGCGGTGACCGTGATCACCATTTGCTCCAATGTCCTTATTTCCGCCCTGCGGAAGGTGATCCCGTCTCAGGTGCGCATTGCCGCGTATATCACCATTATTGCAGGCTTTGTCACCATCATTGATCTGCTGCTGAAGGCATATATCCCCGCTCTTTCGGAAAGCCTCGGCGTGTTTATTCCCCTTATTGTGGTAAACTGCATCGTTCTGGGACGGGCGGAAGGCTTTGCCTCCAAGCACGGCGTGCTGGCCTCTGCTGTTGACGGACTTTGCCAGGGTATCGGCTATACTGCGGCGCTGGTGCTGATCTGCGTCATCCGTGAGCTTCTGGGCTCCGGGACCTTCGGCGGCGGTCTTCTTAACGGCGGCGAAGGTATCCGCATCCTGCCGGAAGGCATTCCTGCCATGATGGTGGTCATGCCTGTGGGAGGATTTCTGGTGATGGGACTTGTGCTGGCTGCCTCTCAGTGGTTTACCCGCCGGATGGATAAACAGAACAAAAAGAAGGAGGCAGGGAAATAATGCAGGTATTTTCCATCATTATTGCTGCGCTCCTCAGCGAGAACTATGTTCTGGTGAAGTTTTTGGGCATCTGCCCCTTCCTTGGGGTGTCCAAGCGTATTAACGCGGCGCTCGGCATGGGTTTTGCGGTGACCTTTGTCATGACCCTTGCCTCGCTCATGTGCTGGTGTGTATATCAGCTTCTCATCCTGCTGAACCTTGCCTATATGCAGACGGTGGCATTCATTCTGGTTATTGCCTCCATCGTGCAGCTGGTGGAAATGTTCCTCAGGAAAAAAGTCCCTGGGCTGTATAATGCGCTGGGTGTATATCTGCCCCTCATCACCACAAACTGCGCCGTTCTCGCTGTGGTTCTGGTGAATGCTCAGAAGAATTATTCGCTGCTTCTCAGCCTGATAAACGGCTGCGCAAGCGGTCTGGGCTTTTTGCTTGCCATCGTTCTTTTCGCTTCTCTGCGGGAGCAGGTGGACAGAGCCGATACCCCGGATTGCTTTAAGGGCGCACCCATTTCCCTTGTTGCGGCAGGTCTTCTGGCTATGGCGTTTATGGGCTTTTCCGGTATGCGGTTTTAAGGAGGGCACACATGGATATTTTGATCGCCATCGCCCTGCTGGGCGGTTTGAGCCTCGCCTTCGGGCTGATCCTTGCCTTCGCCTCAAAGGTGTTTTATGTGAAAACAAACCCGAAGCTGGATGAGCTGAACGAATGTCTGCCCTGCGCAAATTGCGGCGGCTGCGGATATGCCGGCTGCAGCGGTTATGCGGAAGCGGTTTTGAAGGGCGAAGCCTCTCTGGATAAATGTGCTCTCGGCGGAAACGAAGCGGCCCAGGCGATGGCTGCCGTCGTTGGTGCGGAGGCTGTGGAAGTGAAGCGGAAGGTTGCGCTGGTGCGCTGCTCCGGGGAGCACAGCTATGATGAGGAAGGGAATCTCATTGCCGGCTCCAAGGCAAAGGGAACTTACGAGGGGGTTCGGGACTGCAATGTTGCCGCCAAGGTGGGCGGATACGGACCTCTTTCCTGTGAGTACGGCTGCCTCGGTTTCGGCACCTGCGTGAAAGCTTGCAAGTACGATGCCATTTCCATCAAAAACGGTGTTGCCGTGGTGGATGAGGATCTGTGCGTCGGCTGTATGGCCTGCGCGAAGGTCTGCCCGCGGGAGCTCATTATTCCTGTTGATCCCGGGCGCAACGTGGTCATTGCCTGCCACTCCATTGCAAAAGGCGTGGTGACCTCAAAGGTCTGCACCGTGGGCTGCATCGGCTGCGGGCTCTGCAAAAAGAACTGCCCCAACGATGCCATCACCGTGACAAACAACCTTGCGGTGATCGACTACACGAAATGCGATAACTGCGGCAAGTGCGCCACGGTATGCCCCAAAAAGCTCATCCGGGACTCCAATGTGGAAAATCTTCCCGATCTGGGGAGCATCCCCACCCTGACAAATCCGGAAGTCGGGATGAAATAATGTGCCGAAACGAAAAACGCTGTGCCGATGGCACAGCGTTTTTTGCGTTTGTCAAAGGTCCGCGGAAAGCGGAGCGAGGGTGTCGCTGCAGGCGATCTCTCTGCCGTCAGCATAAAGCCTGAGACCTGCACCCCTGCCGTATCGCTCACCGGTTTTGTCGTAGACCACGGTGATCTCCCTGCCGTGATAGAGCAGGTGATCCAGACAGAAGTAGTCCCAGCTTCCTTCGGGGATCAGCGGTTTTATTTCGATCCGGTCATCCTCACAGGGCTGAATGCCGATTAGTCCCGAGATCACCAGATCGCAGAAGCAGGAATGGTTGTAATCCTTTCCCCGTTCCTCCATAGGCAGGAGGCGCCAGGCAACACCTTTTTTGCTCTGCAGCCATGTGCGGGCAATCCACTGACCGGTAAAGGGATCCAGATTTTCATCGATGAAGGGAACCACAGTGCCGTCCTCCAGCGTCAGGCGGTGAGAACGGGCGTAATTGTGCATCAGCTCCAGATAATCCGCTTTTGTGACAAAGCTCTGCGCATAGCTGTTCAGCAGATGCTCCATGGCCTTGAGGGTTTGGGTGGTTGCATAGGGCCAGCTGGGACCGTTCCACAGACACTCGTGACCATCTTCCGTGAAATACGGTGTGGCATAGCAGCGGCCTTCATTTACCGCCTTCACAAGCTCCTCCGGTTCGTAATAAACACCGAAGCCGGGGTGACGCTGCTGCACGGTGGTGGGGCCGAAGGGTGCGTAGAAGTCCATGGGATCCATAAGCCGTATCCATGCGTCCTCAAAGCCGGGATCCGGCAGGTCAAAGTACCACGGAATATATCCCACAAGCTCACAGACGCTGCGGTTGGGGTCAGCGTTGGCAAAATCCCAATCCTCCACGGCATCCTCGGTACGAGCCAGCGTGTAAGTTTTGAAGAACCGATCCTTGCTGTCCCAAAGCTTATCCTGCACCAGAGATTTCAGCTTATCGGCAATCCGGGCGAATTCCTTCTGCAGCGGATCGTTTCCGGCAAGCTCTGCAAGTCTTGCGATGGCTTTGGCATCGCCGTAGAGATAGCTGTTCAGGGTGGGGCGAAGTCCCGGACCGCTGACGGAAAACTCCATGCCGTCCTGCGCGTCGTCCCGTGACCAGTACATACCGCTGGCGTGGAGATGCCGGTCTGCGCGGAAGTGGAAGTTTTCGGCAAGCTTCGGCAAAAGCCTGAGGAGCCAATCCATGTTTCCGGTTACCTTGCAGAACTGGTACATTGCATCGGCAAACCATGTTGAGCTTTCGGCTTTGCTGTCCAGCATATTTGTGTGAAGCAGCAGATCGGTGTAATTAGTGAGATATTCGCTGTTGCGCAGCCATCTGCCCTCGTAAATGTGATGCCCCAGAGGACCGCAAATCGTATTGTGCCGTCCGGACCAGGTGACCTGTGGTAAAAATTCCGTGATCACCCAGCCGTCTTCCGTGTGTTTCACGTGTTTGCGGAAAGTCCACCAGCGGAAATAATAGGTCTCCAGAATTTCCGGGTCCGGGCAGTCAAGAAATGGGACATTTTCTGCCATCCACATCCATGCGGAAGCGTTGTCGATGGCCTGGGCATAAAGCTCGCTATCCTTTTCGTTAAAGCGGTCAATATAGGGCTTAAAAATTTCCTTGTTCAGCAGCATCGCGTGCCTCCTGCGTGATTGTGTTGGTTACAGCTTTGCAGCCTCCAGAAGGATCTGCCTTGCACTTGTGGGGATGCGCCCCAGAGGGTCGGGGCCGATATTCAGAAGGTAGTTGATGCCCATGGAATTCAGATGCCGCTTTGCGTTTGCCACGAATTCCGGGGTCTTCCAGTTGTTGTCATAGTAGGAGAAGCCCCAGCTGTCATTGAGGGTAGCGGCGGTCTCGTAGAGACCGTAGGGGGATGGTTTGAAGCCGCAGATATCGTTGTAGTCAATCTGCCCCTGAACGGCGTCCATGGATTCGGGAATTTCGTTGTCGCCAAGGGAGACGTAGTCGTATTTGCCGTTTCCGAGACGGGAATTGATGAGGCAGTCCGGCTGCAGCTCACGGACGGTATCGTAGAGAATGCGGCTGTGCTCCTCTGTGAGGGTCATGGGCACATCGAACCATGCAAGGCAGATATCTCCGTAGCCGGTCATGAGCTCCTTTACCTGGGGCAGGATCTTTTCCTTGAAGCAGATATCAAAGTTCTTTTCTCCGGTGAAATCCCAGCTGTTGTCCCAGGTGGTGCCGGAGTTAAAGATGTGGTTGGAGAGATAGCCGCCGCCGTGGGGATGGTGCCAGTCCAGATCCTGAGAATAGTAGATGCCAAGCTTTATGCCGTGCTTTTTGCAGCAGAAGGCAAGCTCTGCCAGCACATCCCGGTGGAAGGGCGTTGCGTCATATACGTTGAAGCTGTCGCAGGCGGAACGGTACATGGCAAAGCCGTCGTGGTGCTTTGTGGTGATGACAAGGTACTCCATGCCGCAGGCTTTTGCCAGCTGCACATACTCTTCAGCATCAAAATAGATGGGGTTAAAGACCTTGGCAAGCTGTTCATATTCCGCGATGGGGATCTGGAAATAGGACTGGATCCACTCGGCATAATTATACACCCGCTGACCCTTGTGTTCGCCGCCCAGCAGGGAATACAGACCCCAATGGAGCATCATGCCGTATTTTGCTTCTTTGAACCACTGTGCGTTTTTCATGAGAACGCCTCCAAAGTGTATTTTTCTGCATTATAGCATGCACCGGAAAAAATGAAAAGAAAAAACAAGGCAGATCCCGAAGGATCTGCCTTGCGATATGAAATTGGGATATTCGGATTACACAACACCCTGAGCCAGCATGGCGTTTGCAACCTTCTCGAAGCCTGCGATGTTGGCGCCGGCGATCAGGTCGCCTTCCATGCCGTACTTCTTGGCAGCATCCCAGGAGTTCTTGAAGATGTTCTGCATGATCTGGTGCAGCTTTGCATCGACTTCTTCTGCAGTCCAGGAGTACCTCATGGAGTTCTGGCTCATTTCCAGACCGGAGACGGAAACGCCGCCTGCGTTAACAGCC
>JAFQKD010000134.1 GCA_017397075.1 Oscillospiraceae bacterium
ACACCCGCCTTGCAGGATACATGGGCAGACATGTTTCCGGTCTCACCTCCCGGGCAGCCAACGAATGCACCGGCGGCATATACGGCGATGTTCAGCTGATTTTCTGCGATACAGGTCTTTGGGATGTGTATGTCACCACCGCAAAGGACCTTTCCTGTTTCACCGTTCACACTGTCGGTGCCCGGGAATACGAAAAAACGGCGGTCATCGGAAACCGGCGCTATACTATCCCCGCCGGGTCTGACAGCATCGATATTCCCACAGAAGGCTTCTCCCTTTGGTCACCCGATTCACCGGCGCTCTACAGCGTCACAGTCACCGCAGAGGGGGATTCCATTACCCGCCGCTTCGGTATCCGCGCCCTTACCGTTGAGGGCACAAAGCTGTTTTTCAACGGTAAGCCTTTCTTCTTCCGCGGCACCTGCGAGCATTGCTACCATCCGCTGACCGTTCATCCCACAAGGGACAAGACCTATTACCGCGCCGTCATCAAAAAGCTCAAATCTCTCGGCTTCAACGCCGTGCGCTTCCATACCTATGTGCCCATGGCGGAATATATGGAAGCTGCGGACGAGCTTGGTTTTGTCATGGAGATCGAGACACCAAACAATACTTCTCTTGCCGAATGGCAGGAGATCCTCTCCATGTGCCGCAGATATACCGCACCCTGCGTCTATTCCTCCGGGAATGAGATGACCATCGACGAAGATTATGTTAACCACCTTCGGGAGTGTGCAAAGCTTGTCCATACCATGACCGATTCCCTCTTCTCTCCCATGTCGGCCATGCGCGCCATCGAGTACTATTTCCTGCAAAACGAAAAAACGGTGGAAGAACCCTTCAGGCACAATCCCGAGCGGCTGGGCGTTCTCTCCGAATTCTGCGATCTTTACAATAGCTATTCTCTCGGTCTCACCAGCTATCGCTCTGATTCCGGTGACCGGGAAACACTGGAAGCGCGAAACGCGGTTTACGGAAAGCCGCTGCTCTCCCACGAGATCTGCATTGGCGGTACATATATCGACCTTTCCCTTAAAAACAGGTACACGGGCAGCCGTATCGGAGATACGGAGCTTTTCTCCTCCGTGGAAAAACACCTTGCCGAAAAAGGGCTTTTGTCCCGGGCCTCCATCTATTACAGAAACTCCTGTCTTTGGCAGGCAGACCTGCGGAAGCACTGCTTTGAGCTTCTGCGCAGCTGTGAAAGCTTTGCAGGCTACGATTTTCTCGGGGACATCGATACCCACTGGCACACCTTCGGCTACTGTGTGGGCATGATGAACGAATTTTACGAGCTGAAACCGGGAGAGACTGCAGAAAACGTCCGCCGCTACAATGCCGATACAGTTCTCCTTGCAGACCTTCCCCGCAGCATAAACTTCGCATCCCGGGATGCGCTGGATATCCCCATCTGTGTTTCCCATTACGGTGAGCCGTTGGATAAAGCCACGGTGACAGTCACGCTCCGCACGGAAAGCACCGTATATGTTCGGAAAACACTTCAGGTTTCTCGGATCCCCTCCGGAAGAAACACCCTGCTCTACCGCCTGAAATTCACCGTACCGACAGTTGCTGTCCCGGAGAAGGCCACGCTTTCCGTTATGCTCTGCGGCGGAAATACCGACGCGGAAAACCGTTGGGAGCTTTGCTTCTTCCCGAAAGTACGGGAAAGGAAGCTCCCCGTTCAGCCCAAGAGCGTTGACGGAATGCTGAAAACACTGCGTGCGGGAGGGGATGTTATCCTCTTTGGCGCAGGTCCTTTTGTCTCCCTGCCCATCAGCTACCAGATCTCCGTTGCCGGCAGGACCACAGGGAATCTTGCCACCGTCATCCGTGACCATCCGCTGCTGAACATCCTGCCCCATGACGGCTACTGCGGCAGGAGCTTTCGGGAAATGCTCAACGGCGGTAACGCAGTTCCTTTGGAAAATGTCCCCTACGCCCCAATCATCGAAGTGGCAAACACCTATAAAAACGCGCTTCCCCTTGCCGCCATATTTGAGTTTTGTGTGGGACGCGGACGGCTTTTCGTCTGCACCCTTGATTTGAAGGAAAACGATGCCGGGGCAAGATGGCTGAAAAACCGCATTCTGGAATATGTGCGGAGCGATGCCTTCCGGCCGAAGCATCGCATCACGGAGGAGCAGCTTCGCGCCCTTTGCGGAGACGCCATGGATGCGGGAGAAAACGAAAACGAAGCGGCAAACAAAAACGATATCACCATGAACTGAGCGAAAAAGACACAGGAGAGGAAAATCTCCTGTGTCTTTTTATGGGAAAGCTTTTCAGTATATTCCGTAATATCCGTAGAGGTGTCCGCCTGTGATATCCTCGATTTCCTTAACATTTTTCATATTTTCCTTGTTGAACCACACAGCCATGGCGGAGGCGTTTACATCGCCGCTTACGCGGTTATTGCGTCTGTAATAGGGAATGAGCACCGCCTGCGTACCGGCGGCTGTCCGCAGGGTAATCGTGTCTCCCTGCACCGCATATCGGGGATCCTCCGAGACGGTAAAGGAAACATCAAGGCCGTTATCGATGCCCTCCGCGCACATGAGATAGGGACCGTACATCACGCAGACCCTGCCCCGGTTATCCTCCGCTTTGGGGTTCATGCAGATCTCCGCAAGCTTCCAGTCGAAGGAAACCGTGATCTCCGTTTCGCCTGCGGGAAGCTGCACTGCGGCGTAACCGTTTTCCGTTTCAAAGGGGAGCGCATTTCCGCTTTGCAGAAGCTGAAAGTCCTTTGCATACTGCGGGATGCGGAAGCAGACCTTTTTTGCTTCCTTCAGCGCAATACGGAACCGTTTTCCGCTCTGGGAAATCTCAAAATCCTCTGCTTGGAAGGTGCTTCCCATATAGAGATTTACGCAGATCTCACGGGCATGGTAACTGTAAATGAACGATGGCAGAGAGGAATAGATCTTTGCGAGCATGGGCGGACAGCAGGGACAGCCATGCCAGTCCCAGCGGTTTTTCGTGCCGTCATTCACCAGCGGATTATCGTAATAGTAATGCCGGAAATCCTCACCGACAGCGCCGAGAATATTGTTATACAGGGATAGCTCAAAATAATCGAAATAGGCGGATCTTTTCTCCAAAAGGTTCATTTCCGCCGCCCAGAACGCCAGCGCGATTCCTGCGCAGGTCTCCAGATATGCCCCGTTCGGCAGCTGATATTCGCTGTCAAAGCCCTCAATATCATGCCGCGCGCCGACGCCTCCGCTGATGTGCAGCTTTTTGGTGATCACATCCTCCCAAATGGCGAGGAGCGCTTCTTCATAGTCGTCCCGCTGCAGCTCACGGCGGGCAGCAGCCGCCCCCTGATAGCAGAGTCCTGCCCGCACAGCGTGTCCCATGGCCTTGCGCATTTTTGCAAAGGGCATGCTGTCCTGATTGTATTCCGGCGTAAACTTTTCATTTTTTGCCAGATTCCGTCCCTCGTGATGTCCCCGGTGATCGTACCAGAAACGGACGACCTCCAGATACGCCTCTTTCCGCACATCATTCTCCCGCGCAAAATCCGCAAGGGACTCATCATCACGAAACAGCCTGTAAAGCTCGATGAATGCCATCTCCGGCAGTGAATGTCCGGGGATCACATTATGTTTCGGTTTTTCACCGATATAGCTGCAAATGTTGTTCGCACACTTCACCGCAGCTTTCAGACAGGTCGTATTCTTCGTTGCCTTGTAATACGCCGTAGCCGCCTCGATCAGCGCTCCCTGATTATACAGGTCGTGCTGGACGATGATATCCCCGTCCTTCCCCTCGCCCCATTTCCGCTGAGGATAATCCTGCGTAACGATGGTGTGGAGATACCCGTCCTCCTGCTGGGCAGAAAGGATCACATCCATGAGCGCCTCGATCTTTCTGCGGGATGCCTCCTGATTTTTCATCGCAAGGAAATTGGATGCACCCGTAATGGTTTCCAGAAGCAGGCCGTCGGAAAAGGGAGGTCCCTGGTGCTTTGCGCCGTCTCCGTTTGCAACACTGCGGAAATTCTGTACATACCCGGTCTCCTCGAACTTGTCGAAGCAGTAGGGGATCATGATATCCCGGATACCTTCCACATAAGGTGTCCAAAATTCGTCCTGCAGGGTCACCTGCGAAAGCTGCGGTTTTTCGTAAAAGGTTTTCATGACAGTCTCCTTTCCTTGAAGCAGCGAATCTTTTATGCTATGATTATACCTGCACGTCAGTTCTGCGAAAACCATCATTTCCTCGAAAAGGTGGAAATTTCCTATGTTTTATATTTGCTTTGCCCCAAGCGCCTCCATTCCCTTTTTGTCTGCGGGCAGATTTGTCTCCCATCATCCCCATCCGCATCCCAAAAGGAGACTGGAAAGCGCTGTCCTTTTGCTTGGTTACAGCGGCAAGTGCGCCATTGCACAGGATGACAGAGAATACACGCTGGAACGAGGCACATTTATGCTCCTGTTTCCGGATACGCTGCACTACGGGACAAGGCCGACCACCAATGACCAATCCCATTTCTGGTGTCATTTTCTTCTTCCCGAGGGGTTTGTGATCCGTGAAGCGGACAGTGCGGAGGAACTCAACAGGGACGGCCTTCTTGTCCTTCCGGAATTTTCCCGGATCCGCAGCAGCGAAAAGCTCTTTGTTCTGTTCTCTCAAATGATCGACGAAGCGGAAGCCCGCCGCAGGGAGGCTGCTGTGATCTGTGAGCACTACATCAAGATCCTGCTTCTGTCTTTGGCAGACCAGTGCAGAGAAAGCACCATGCAGCCTACGGCGGGCAGTTCTGTTACGGAAAAGGTGAAGGAGTGGGTCAGGCTTCATGCCTGCGAAGGGATCCGCGTATGTGATGCCGCCTCTGCCTTTACCTATAATCCCGATTACCTTTCCCGGCTCATCAAGGCCGATACCGGGATGACGTTATGCGCATACATCAATGCCGTGCGTCTGGAAATGGCGAAAAATCTTCTGCTGAACAGCAATCTCTATGTTTCCCAGATCGCCTATCATGTGGGGTTTGCCGACGAAAAATACTTCATGAAGCTTTTTCTGAAGGCGGAAAACGTCACCCCGTCCCAGTACCGGAAATCCTGCCGAAAAATCCATATCAACAACAAATGACAGGGGTTTCCCTGTCATTTGCTGTTTTGCAGCATCCGACTTTTGCTGAATACAGGCTCTGTCCATGTTCACTTTTTATATCACATAGCAGTACTACAACAAAAAAGGCGGGAGCAAGCTCCCGCCACCATATTATCCCGCCGCTTCCGGCATATTTTCGATAAATACGCCATACCCCCGCTGGGGCGTGTTCACCAGCACATGGCTCACCGCGCTCAAAAGCTTTCCATCCTGAAGGATGGGGCTTCCGCTCACCTGTGTGTCAAGGGCAGGACGAAATTTTGCACGCGTACCGGAGTTTTAGCGGCATTCTAAAATTTGCCTTGCCGTGTATTCATCGGTGATCAGTGTGTCGATCACGTTTGTTCGCAGTGCTCCCGCGATTGCTTCTGCCTTTTCTTTTCCGCAGGCAATGGCAACGGATTCCTTTGCGTTCTTGATATTGTCCACGGAGGCGCACAAAGTGTTGCTGTACAGGTTGACGAATGCTCCGTTTCGATCAAAAAAGTGTGTAGCTATGTCGCCGATGGCTTGGTTATGGATATCACTGTATCCAAATGTTTTGCCGAAGATATCTAAAATCTCTGTATTGCCAATTCCCAGAATGGCAAGATCGGCAG
>JAFQKD010000135.1 GCA_017397075.1 Oscillospiraceae bacterium
CCAGAGACCCGTTTACGGGTAGCAAGTAATCCGTGCATGGCTGGCAGGCCAACAAAAAGCGCACTTGTGCGCAGCCAGTATTATTAGGGCTATGCCCGAAACTGAAATACCCCCCGCTATGCGGGGGGATATTTATTCTTTACAGCTCGTAGTCCAGACTTGCCCGGCTTTCCCGGATGGATTTGCACAGGGCGGAGACCGCTTTGTGCCGGGGGTCGTTCTTGTACCGATCAAGGGCGGCAAGATCATCAAAATCGGAGATGAGGGCGGCATCGTATTCGCCGCCGACGGCTTTGCGGATCTCCATGTGACGGATCTCGGGGATAACGCCGTCAAGGGCGGAGAGACGGGCGAAGAATTCTTCGGCCTCGGCCTCTTTCCCGGGGATGAATTTCCAGAAAACAATGTGTCGGATCATAGATATACCTTCTTTCTCGGGATCACGTTTTTTCTTCGCTCCGGGGAACGAGCCTTGCGTGGCGCAGAGCGCGTGCAACGGGCTTATAAACCAGAATGGTAAGCACGGCATTGATGGCGGATTTTGCCCCGTTGAAGGGGAGGAACACCGGCAGGAGCATATCGGCAACTGCATCCCGCGGAGTACCCTGATAGATGGGCACCACAAGCCAGTTCCAAAGAAGCATGGTGCCTGTGGTGAGACAGGCGCCGATCACAAGCCCAAGAAGCGCGCCCTTGAAGGTGTGGTGTTTTCGGTAAAGCAGGGCGGCGGGGACAACGAATGTGGCGCTGGAAATAAAGTTCATGGCGCAGCCCCACCAGCCTGTGGTGCTGACGGTGACCATTTCCAGAAGCGCCACCACAGCGGCGATCATGGCGCCCTCCACAGGGCCGAAAAGGAAGCCGCCGATGGCGATGATGACATCCTTGGGATCGTACTTCAGAAAGGGCGCTGCCGGCACAAGAGAGAAGCGGAACAGCGCCGCCACCACATAGGCCATAGCCACAAGCATGGCAAGGGTGGCAAGCTTCTTTACATTGACGTTCTTTTTCATATTGCCTCCGAAAAAACAAAAACACCCGGAAATATTCCGGGCGGGCGGCGATAGTACGCCATGCCTTCTTTCATCCAGACTATACTGTCGGTGCCGGAATTTCGCCGGCTCGGCGCTTTCGCGTTCGCGGACTGTACCGCCGGTGGGGAATCTCACCCCGCCCTGAAGACCTGATATTGACTTCTGCTACAGTATAGCAGAAAATCAGCGGATTGCAACAAAAAATCCCGGGCTTCCGAAAAGAAGCCCGGGATCGCTGCATAGCCGGGAAATTACTTTGAAATGCTGAGACGGAAGTGGGCGGTAAATTCGGTCTCCTTCAGCTGCTCCTTTTCCCGCAGCTGAGGACCGCAGCTTCCGCTGCCGACACCGCTCATGCCATAGTCGAGGCAGAGCACCGTGTCGCCGCAGGGCTCAAGCTCGAAGTTGTGGGCCTTGTGTTCCAGCTCTTCCTGCGTATAGGGAGACACATTGAAGCTGAAGGGGGCTACGGACACCGCGTTAAGACTGACTTCGCCGTCGGTAACGGAGACCTTGCGGCAGTTCCAGTGACTGGAGTTTTCCTGAGGACGGATGTAGTCCTCGTGATTGTCCCGAACGGCAGTGGTGTAACAGCCGTAGGTGGAGGCGCGGTGCTTATCCCGATAGCTCTCCCATGGACCGTAGCCCTCGTATGCGGCATCGGCAAAATCGGCGGGCATAAACAGCCGCAGACCGAACCGGGGGAGATAGGGCATTCTGGGGTTCCGGGTCACATCCATGGTCACATCCACGGTGCCGTCCCCGCCGATGCGCCACAGGGCGGTGATGTCAAGGAACTTGTGGATGCTGACGGCGGCAACGCCCATGCGGCACTTCATCCATGCGCCGCCGTTTTCGTCGGCAGCGGCATCGATCTCGTAAACGCGGACAGTATGCCTGTCATAGCCGTAGCGCTTCCACTCCTGCTTTGCGTACATATCGTTATCCAGCGGTGCCCGCCAGATGTTCAGCTCCATGGGCTTTGTGAGAAGCTCGCGGTTTTCTGCGCTCATGCGGCGGAAAAGACCCGTCTGGGTATCTGCCACATAGCGGAACCCGGGGGCGGAGAAGATGATATCCGTTCCCGTGCGGGTAACGGTGACGCTGCCTTCGGGGACGAAAGGCGCAAGGGGCGCACCTTCGGAAACGGTAAGCTCGTCAAAGCCAAGCACATGGCCGGCTTCGTAGAACTGGGTATCCTCGGGAGCGGTATAGGTGATGACAAGGGTGGCGTTGCCTTCGGGAAGGGGGGTGGGCAGGAGGAATTCTCCGCTGGCCTGAGGGGCGATGTCCCCCTCCCAGATGCCGTTTTTCACAGCGCATCCGTCAACACGAAGCTCCCATTCAATGTCTGCAAAGGCTGCGGTCGAGGTGAAGACGCGGAGGTTCCGCAGCTCCACAATGCCCTTTTCCCTGCACTTCCATGCGGCGCGGATGGGTCTCAGGCAGTTTTTGTATTCCAGAAGACCGGTGTGGGGCGTTCTGTCCGGGTAAACCAGACCATCCATGCAGAAGTTGCCGTCATGGGGCTTCTCGCCGAAATCGCCGCCGTAGAAGTACTTTTCCCGTCCGTCGGCAGTGGTGCCCATGTAAACGGAGTGGTCGCACCATTCCCATGCAAAGCCGCCGGCAAACTTGTCGTACTTTTCCATCTGCGCCATGTAGTCCTCGATATCTCCGGGGCCGTTGCCCATGGCGTGGACAAATTCGCACTGGATATAGGGGCGCACATTCTCCTCGTTCGTGCAGTACTCGTCGATGTAGGGGAAATCGATGTACATGGTGCTCCAGATGTCCAGCATGGAGAAATCGTTCTGCCGGCTCTTGGGCGCATGGAAGGAGCCCTGATAGTGGACGAAACGGTCGGGATCCCGCTCTTTGATCCAGCGGCCGGCCTGCTCGAAGTTTACGCCCCAGCCGCACTCGTTGCCCATGGACCAGATGAGGATGCAGCCGTAGTTCTTGTCCCGTTCCACGCAGCGCTGAACGCGGTCCAGCATCACAGGAGCGTAGGTCTCGTCGTCGGCAAGAAGGTGGAAGTCATCGTACTGGGAATCGTAGGTTCCGTAGCAGCTGACGGTGCCGTGGGTCTCGTTATCGGCCTCGGTAATGAGATAGAAGCCGAACTGCTGCGCCATCTGGGGGAACCATGGAGCGTTGGGATAGTGGCTTGTGCGGATGGCGTTGATGTTGTGCTGCTTCATGAGCATAAGATCACGCATCACGTGTCCCTGGGTCACGGCAGCACCCACATGGGGATCGCTGTCATGGCGGTTTGCACCGAGGAGCTTGATTTTCCTGCCGTTAAAGAGGAGCACGCCGTCCCTGATCTCTCTGCGGCACACGGCCACCTTCTGCATGATGACCTCCTGCTCGGAGGCGAGGAACAGGGTGTACTGCCGGGGGTCCTCCGCGTTCCACAGAACGGGGTTTTCCAGTGCGAACTCCGCATAGCCGTCCTTTGCATCGCAGCGGGCAATGGGCTTGTTCTCCGGGTCAAGGAGCATGGCCTTTATCATGACGGGACCTGTGGTGTCAAATTCGCAGGTGATCTTCGCGGACATAAGATCCTCGGAAACGGGGGTCTTCACAAAATAGTCGCGGACGTGATTGCCGGGACGGAAGAGAATGTACACATCCCGGAAAATGCCGCTCATGCGAAGCTTGTCCTGATCTTCAAAATAGCTGCCGAGACACCACTTCAGAACCAGAACGGCAATGCGGTTTTCCCCTTCCTCAAGAAGCTCGGTGATGTCAAACTCGCTTGTGGAGTGGGAAACCTGCGTGAAGCCGGCGAACTTGTCGTTCACCCACAGATACAGGCAGGAATCCACGCCGTCAAAGTTCAGGTATGCCTTCATGCCCTTGTGGGCCTCGTCCACCACGAAGGTGCGCATGTAGAGACCGCAGGGGTTATCCTCCGGCACATAGGGAGGATCGTAAGCGAAAGGATAATTATAATTGGTATACTGATTCTGGTCGTAACCCTGCATCTGCCAGCAGGAGGGCACGGGGATGAGGTCGAAATCCTCTGCCCGAAGCTCCGGCATGCCTTCTGCAAAAGCGCGGCCGAAGGAGGGCCAGTAACGGAAATTCCACATGCCGTTCAGATCAAGTACGCGTTCCGGCTCGCCCCGGTTTACGGGACGGGGAATGTAGTAGCTCCGGTTCGGCTCAACGCCGACATGCATGGTTTCAACAGATTCGTGCAGATGAGGAAATTGCATAATGCTTCCCCTTTCTATTAAATATGTATTGCCCATATCATAAAGCAAAATGAAGCATAAAGCAATGAATTTTTTGCCACTGTGCGCCCCATTGCCCTGTCCCCTAAAGGCTCCCTTGTGCAAAGGGAGCTGTCAGCCGTAAGGCTGACTGAGGGATTGTCTGTATTCGCCGAAAGAGTCCGCTTTTCTCAGCCTTTCTCTGCGCGGGCGACCAATGGTCGCCCTATCGTCCGAACATTTTCCTCCGCGGACACCCGAGG
>JAFQKD010000136.1 GCA_017397075.1 Oscillospiraceae bacterium
GGAAGTGAAGGGAGAAATGAGCTCTCCGCCTTGAAGGCGAAATATGATGCAGCTACCTTCCTGCGGGAAATCGGTATGCCTCATCCGGATATCATTTCCTATCCGATCCCGAGACTTATGCACATTCGCGAAAAATATGGGGAGAATGCGCAGGTCATGCAGCCGAAAGAGTATCTCGGCGTGCGGCTTACGGGAGAGCTTTTTACCGATGTGTGGTCGTGGCGCGGACTTGCTCATGGGGGAAAAGGCGCTTACAGTTCCCTGTTTATGGAAGAGGCGGGAAGCCCGAAGCTGCCGCTGCTGAAAGGCTGCACGGATATGCTCGGCAGGGTAACGGCGCAAGCGGCAAAGGAAACGGGACTTTGCGCGGGAACGCCCGTATATACGGGGCTCAATGATTTCTTTGCTTCGCTTCTGGGTATGGGGATCACGGAACCCGGCATGCTTTTTGATATCACGGGAACAAGCGAGCATCTTGGGATACTTCTGGACGAGCCTGCCTTGGAAACACCGATGGTAACAGGTCCCTGCCTGCGGCATTTTGTGCATTACGGGGTCACGGCATCCAGCGGCGCGTCCCTGAAATTCGGGGAGGGCGCATTCGGAAAGCCGGATGATGTTCCGCAGAAGGAAACGATCCGAAAAGCACCCGTCTTTCTTCCCTATGTAAACGGTGAACGTGCACCGATCTTCGACAGTGACGCACGGGGGATGTTCTTTGGCATTGAGGCGGATACAACTCCGGAGATGATGGCTTATGCGGTGCGTGAGGGCGTTGTGTTCAGCCTGTATCACATATATACCGCCATGGGAATGCCGAAGGCGGAGAAGATGCTTGTCAGCGGCGGAGCTTCAAATGACCCCGTGCTGAACGGCCTTAAATCGGAGCTTTTCGGTATGGAGCTTCTGACTCCGGAGGAGACGGAGACCTCTGCTCTCGGCGCAGCCATGACGGCTGCAGTAGGGAGCGGTGCCTTCGCCGGGCTTCAGGAGGCAGTATGGGCATTTTGCAGACAAAAAACGGCGGAAAAGCCGCGCGGAGAACTGCGGAGCCTGCTGCTTGAGCGGTTTTCCGTTTACAGGGAGCTTTACCCGCAGGTAAAGGAAACCATGAAAAAATTCAGGAGGTGCGCAAATGCGCTGTGTAATATTTGGAGCGGGCAAGATCGCAAGAGGATTTATCGGACATCTGCATTACCTTGCAGGTATTGAGTTCGTGTTTGTGGAAAAGGCGGATGCTCTGGCGGATATGCTGAATGAACGGGGACAGTATACGGTAAACATCCTCGGTGCACCGGAGAAGAACTGCGTCGTCAAGGGTGCAAGAGCGCTGAAGTTTTCCCAGGCAGAGGAAATCACCAAAGCTGTTGCAGCGGCGGATGCTGTATTTACCGCTGTCGGCGGAAAAAATCTGGGGGATATTGTGCCCTTTCTTGCCGCAGGTATCGAGAAAAAAGCGGCGGCTGGCGGCCGGCTCAATATCGTCACCTGCGAAAACTGGAAGAAACCTGCGGATATTCTGAGAGAGGGGATCCTTGCAGTGCTTTCCGAAGGGGCAAAGGCATATTTTGATGCCTCTGTAGGCGTAACGGAAGCCGTCATCATGCGAAGCGCCATTGAAGCACCGAAGGAGCTTCTGCAGCAGGATCCTCTCATCGTGAATGTGCAGGATTTCTGGGAGCTTCCCGTGGATGCTTCCCGCGTAAAGGGAGAAATGCCGGCGCTTCCGGGACTTAAGCTTATGGAAGGGTTTGCGGACTTTCTGGAGCGAAAGTTTTATACGTATAATGCGGCAAACGGCACCACAAGCTTTCTCGGTGCAGTAATGGGATATGAAAAAATTGCGGATGCAGCCCATGACGAGCGAATCCTGAAGATCCTTGACGGGGTGTATCATGAGACGGCGCAGGCGCTTTGCAGGAAGCACGGCATCCCATTTGAGGAGCAGTGGGCCTTTACCCGCACCTCGCTGAAAAAGCTGCAGGATTATACCATTGTGGATTATATCGAGCGCAACGCCCGGGATCCCATGCGGAAGCTTGGACCGGATGACCGTCTTGTTGGTTCGGCAAGGCTTGTGCTGGAATGCGGCATCAAACCCGAAAATCTCTCTGTGGCGATCGCCGCAGCCATCCATTATGAAAACGAAGCCGATCCCTTTGCCGTGGAGCTTGCCGCTATGCGGAAGGAAAAAGGTGTGGACTGTATTCTGGAGAATGTCTGCAGACTGGATCCCAATGGGGAGATCGGTATGCTGGTGAAGGAAAAAATCGAGTGGCTGAGAAAGGAAGGGATCCTGCATGAATGATATCGTGATCGTTGGCGCAGGCAAGACGGGAAGAGGCTTTCTGGGACGGCTGTGCGCCGAAGCGGGAGTTCATGTGACCTATGTGGATAAGAATGCAGAGCTTGCCGCTGCGCTGAATGCCGCAGGAAGCTTTGCGGTGAACTTTTTCGGCAACTGCAGACCCACCGTGACAGTGAAGGATTATTCGGTCTGCACATGGGAAAACGCCGTGATCCCGGAAAATGCGCTGATCCTCATTTCTGTCTGCGGGCAGAATCTGAAGGATGCTGCAGCGTCCCTGAAGGAGAAGCTTATCCCCGGGGCAAAGTATCAGATCATCACTGCGGAAAACAGCTCCAAGCCTTCCAAGGTGGTTCGGGAAGTGATCGGCATGGACACGGTTTCCGTCAGTGAGGGTACGGTATTCTGCACGACCATCGAGGGAGAAGGGCTTGAGATCCGTTCACAGGATTATCCCTATTTCCAGTATGATGCGGAGCTTCTTCCTGAGGGCTATGATGCAGGGATCCCTGCTCTCCGCCCGGTGAAGGAGTTTGGAAACTTCCTTACCAGAAAGCTCTATACATATAATGCCGCAAGCTGTGTTATCGCCTATCTCGGTGCCCTCAAGGGATATACGGATTATGCCTCTGCGGCAAATGATCCGGAGATCCTTGCGCTTCTGGATAAGAACTATGCCGAAACAGGCAAGGCACTCTGTGCGGAATATGGCTACGATCCCGAAGATCAGGCGGAATTTGCTCTGCTTTCCCGGAAAAAGTTCTGTGACCGCACGATCACCGATACCGTTAACAGAAATGCACGGGATCCCCAGCGGAAGCTTGCTCCTGCGGAGCGCATTACAGGGCCTATGGCGCTCATCGAGAAGTACGGCCTTGACGCGGATGTGCTGTACAGAACCACCGCCGCTGCGCTTCTTTATGATGCGGAGGGGGAAAACGCATGGCGGGAGATCAAAGAGGGAAAGTCTGCATCTGAGCTTTTGGATAGCGTGTGCGGAATTTCTGCGGACAGTGTTTCCGGACAGAAAATCCTGCGGTACGTCAGAGAATATGAGGAGGGGAAGCTGTGAAGCTTTATGTGAATGACATGCCCCATGCGGTGCGGGAAAACACGGTATATACGCCGCCGTTTCTTTCGGTGACCTCTGCCTGCTACGCCGTGGTAAATGCAGAGGGGCCTGCGGTTTTCCGTGCGGAGTACCCCTATCCCGTGACGGAAGCCTGTATCCGGCCTCTGCAGAGCGGAATTGCCGTCAAGGTCAGTGGGAACACTGTGAGCTTTGAGATGACTGTACCCGGCAATGTTTCCCTTGAGGTAAACGGCGGCATCGAAGATGCACTGCTGCTGTTCTTCGATATTCCCGAAAAGGAAGAGATCCCCGAAGGGTATGAGGTGATCCGGTTTGCACCCGGTGAGCATACCGCAGGGATTCTGGACATCACCCGGGACAAAACCGCTGTGGTGTTTGAGGAAGGTGCTGTGGTTCACGGAAAAATCCGTGCAAGAGGGGTGGACGGGCTTCTCATTATGGGGCACGGAACGATTACCATGCGGGAGATCATGCGGGATACCACAGACCTGAATAACCAGTGCGTGGATATCATGGACTGCAGGAATGTGGTGGTAAAGCAGCTTCTCATTACCGACAGCTGCAACTGGAGCTTCAAAACGGATAACTGTGAGGATATGCTGATCGATAATGTCCGTGTGCTGGGATACCGCTCCAATAACGACGGCTTTGATATCTGCGGTTCCCGGCGGGTACATGTGCAGAACTGCTTTGTCCGTTCCTTTGACGATTCCGTTTCCGTAAAGGGACTGAATACCGGAGATATCAAAGATATTCTGGTGGAAAAATGCGTGTTCTGGAACGATATGGCCCGCAGCATGAATGTGGGCAGCGAGATCAGCTGCGACAAAGCAGAAAACATTGTGTTCCGCAATATCGATGTGATCCACAATCTCACGAGCTATCCCATCTGTCAGGTGCATAACGGCGACAGAGGCGTCGTGCGGAATGTGGTATTTGAAGATATTCGGGTAGAGAATGCGCCGAATGCCTATCTTTTTGATCTGCGCATTTACAGCTGTTACTGGAATATGGATAAAAGCAGCGGATCGATAGACGGTATCCATTTTCGGGATATCGCTATCCTCGGGGAAGAGGGGAAGGACTTTACCAATCTCATTGCCCGTATCGAGGGGAAAGATGATGCCCATCGGATCTCCAATGTTACCATGGAGAACATCACCGTATTCGGAAAGCATGTGACAAGTGAAACGGAATGCGGCATTGAGCGCATCGCCTATGCCGATGAGGTGCGGTTCTCCTCTGCACCGAAGGATTTCGGACTTCTGGAGCCGAAGCTTTCCCTGACTTCGCCCTTTGTGCCCGGAGCGGACGGGCGGTACCACGGCACGGTTACGCTGCAGATGACAAATGCAAATGCCGTGCCTGCGGAAGGGGAATTTTTCCTGAAACTTGCCCCGAAGGATGTCCTGCTGGCAGAGGATACCCGCACAACGTATGCACTGCAGCCAGGAGAAAGCTTCCGGAAGGAGTATACCCTTTCCGCTGTGCCGGGAAAATATCTTGTGCAGACAGCCTCCTCAAAGATCGGGATGAAAAATGCCTGGCTGTATTTTGAGGTGGAGGGGGTCCTTTCGGAAACTCCTGTGGTCATCCCCATGAAGGACTGTCACGGAAACAGCTTCTCCGATGTGCGTCTCAGTGTGCAGAAGGGATATCTCGTTGTGGAAAGCGAGCTTCTTCGGACAACGCCGGCCATCATTTACACGGCGCTTCCTGTCCCTGTGGAGGAGGAAGAGGTCCTTTTCATGTCCGAGGAGTGCGACTGGGGGGAGATCAATGCGGTGAAGCAGTATAAGGGGAAGCCGAATATTGCCTATGAGCTGGGAAATCCTCTGGAGATCAGCCTTGTCTATCTCAATATGCCGAAGACAAACATCACGGAATACCGCATGCCCACCGGCTACGGCTACGGGATGTATAAATGCCCGGCCTCAAGGATCATGGTTCCGTTTGATCTCATCGGCATCCCCTGTGATGCGGAGGAGATCCTTCTGGAGATCGTTTTCGATGCCGATATCGTGAGCAGATACAGAAAAACCCTGTTCCGCTCCGTTATGCCGGAGGACACAAGTCATATGTATGCAAAATTCAGACTGAAGGAGACCTGAGTTATGGAGAGGATCTATCTTGACGGAATATGGCAGCGGCGCATCGGCGAAGGTCCGTGGGCAAAGCAGACGGTTCCCTATTCCTGTCTCTGCGTCGGGCAGAGCGAATGTATGCTGCAGTTTGATGCGGAAAAGAAAAACGGACGCGTGTTTCTTGTTTTTGAAGGCATCACCTACGGCGCTGAGGTCGTGCTCAACGGCGTTTGTCTCGGGAAAATGCTGCCTTATTCCGTGTATCGCTATGATGTGACGGAGCAGCTGCGGGAAACAGGGAATGTGCTTTGCGTTTTGCTGCAGGATATGAATCTGCCCTTCGGCCCATCGGCAGGATGGGAAAACTTCGGCGGGATCATCCGCAGTGTGTATCTGGACTATACGGGAAGTGCTGCGCTGGAGGATGTGATCTGGCACAGCGAGCTCAAGGGCGACTACAGCGAAGCGCTTTGCTTTGCGGAGCCTGTCATCAGCGGAGAGGCGGAATATCGTGTGCGGCTTTTGGATGACGCAGGGGTATGCGTCGCCGAAGCCTCCTGCCGAAAAGGAGAAACGGCGAAATTCACCCTGCGCGAGCCAAAACTCTGGTCTACGGATACCCCCTGTCTCTATACGCTGGAATCCGAGATCCTGCAGGACGGCGTTTTGCAGGATAGCCGCAGGGAAAAGGTGGGCTTCAAGGATTTCTGTATCCGTGGAAGACGGTTCTGGCTGAACGGTAAGCCCTGCTATCTCCACGGTGTTACGCGTCATGACACATGGGGCGATGAAGGACATGCACTCAGTGAAGAGAAGCTTCGCCGGGATATGCAGATGATCAAGGGTGTTGGCTGCAATTTCGTTCGGCTGGTGCATTATCCCCATAACAGAAAAGTGGTCGAGATCGCCGATGAGATCGGTCTGCTCGTGTCGGAGGAGCCGGGGCTCTGGTGGTCCGATATGCACAATCCCGATACCTGCAGCGGAGCGCTCGAGGTGCTGCGGAGAACCATCTGCCGGGACAGAAACCGGGTAAGCGTTGCCTTCTGGCTCAGCTTCAACGAATGTCAGTTCACGCTGGAATTTTTGAAGGATTCCGTCCGCGTTGCCCGTGAAGCCGACCCGTACCATCTGGTTTCCGGTGCAAACTGCATGTCGCTGGAAATGACAAAACCCAACTATCTGGAATGCGGCTTCGATTTCTACACCATGCATCCCTATACCAGAGATCCGCAGCGTTTCCGGGATTGTGCGGAATATCTGACGGAAATGCCGCTGGTGTTTACGGAATGGGGAGGCTGCGACTGCGATAACAACCCAAGGCTTTTTGCGGAGCTCATCGACTGCATCAAGGCGCTGAAGAACGGGCCGGAGGAAACATGCCTTGCGGGAGCCATGTTCTGGACATGGGCGGAGATCCGGGAATGCAACCGTGGACTTCCGGCCTGCAGGGACGGGATCCTGAATGAAGGGCTTGTGGACAGGTTCAGAACACCTACGGTGAATTACAAGGTGTTTACCGAAGGGTTCCGGTATCTGAATGCGGAAGAGCCGGAAAAGGAATACGATATCTGGGTAAACGACGAGGCCTGTGCTTCCGGAGAGTATTTTTGTCTTGAAATGCCGGAGGAAATCCCGGAGGATCCTTCATGGGCGAGAATGGTGAAGCGGGCGAAACAGCCGATGGACAAGTTTGCCCATGCCCGGAGAAGAATGATGGATCGAGGCCCTGTGCCGCCGAAGAAGGTGGACAGGATCGGCGGTATTCCCGTGAAGCTTTGCGGCAAGCCCTTTGTGCTGGGGGAAGCTCCTCTTGCGGTGCCTGTGGAAAAACAGGTTTCCGAGCTTATCGTGATCGGCAATGTGTCCATGCCGAAAGGATGGCCGATTGACGGACAGTACGGTGACCCTGCGGCAGTTTACACCGTGGAATACACGGATGGAACTAAGGAAGAGCACATCATGCGAAACGGGCAGGAGATCACGACAGCCACAAGGCTCTATGGTTCCTCTCGGATCGATCCTCTTGCCTGCTGCAGTCCCCGGGCTATGGAGTTCGGCTATGACAGGAACTGGGAGCTGTATGTGGTGAATCTGCATAAGATCCCTGTTGACAGGGAAAAAACGGTGAAATGCATCACCTTCCGTGCGGCAGATCCCACATACGATATTCTGCTCTATGGCGTAACGGGAAAAGAATAAGGAAAAAGCGCATGAATGAACGAACATTCATGCGCTTTTCTGTGCAGTTATTCTTCCGATACAAAGGTGATCCAGATGGAATTGTCGCTGCCGTATTTTTCGCAGCCCAGCGGCTGCATCCATTCGGTGACGGAGATAACGGCATTGTTATCATCAATCTGGCAGACGCCGAAGTTCCCGAGTCTTGCGCCCCGTTCGGGAGTAACGATAACCTCTGTATGCCGCAGAAGTGTCATGGTCTCCGGGTCAACCTGTGCCATGAAGAGAGGCGCCCGGTGACGGAAAACATGGTCGTTGTTTCCCGCTTTGCGGGTGTAGACGAGATACAGCTTCCCGCCGCAGGTGAGCCAGTGCTGCTGGGTATTGTAGTTGGGAAGGGGGAGGCCTGTGTCCCATGTCCAGATCTCCGGCTTCGTGTAATGCAGACCGTCGGCGCTTTTGGCGTGCATACCGATGGTGTCATTGCGCAAGGTCAAATAATATGTACCGTTAAAAAGAATCACGGAAGGTTCAACAAGTCCCCGCTCCACCTCGTAGGTCAGTACGTTCCCCATATCGGTAACGGTCACGGTCTCGCCGTCAAAGCTGCAGCGGAATACGGCAACCTCGTTATATTCCCTGCCATCTCTTCGGATATACATGGGAACAAGAAGATCTCCGTTTACATCTTCGATAAACTGGGTGCAGCCGGGGAGGGCGTCGTAAAGTCCGTACTCTTCGGGGATCTCCAGAATGCGCATGGTGTCATAGCTGCCTTTTTCCGCGTTCCACACGGCATAAAACGGCTTGTGATGCATACCGTGTGCGGGGACGACTTCGCCATCGCGATAGGGGACAACAACGCCCATGGTGACAAGCTTGCCTGTTGCTTTGTGAAACAGGCTTGTGGCGTCACAGCCACTCCAACGTACACCGTTTTCTGCAGGCAGGAAGAATGCGTGATCCTCCTTGGGGGTGGACCATGTTTTGCCGCCGTCATGGCTGCGGCAGACCTGCAGAAGAGAAAAATCGTCATCGCCGAATACGTTGAGGTACTGGGTGGTGAGCACCAGATCGTTTTCGCTCAGCGCACCGATGCGCGCATGGACAAAGCATCGCTTACCGTCATAGCCGTAGCCGATTTTTGTGATTTCTGTTTTCATGGTGTTACTCCTTTATGACCTTCACCCTGCGTGTGAGCACTGCTTTTCTCTTGACGCCGGCGTCATCGGGATAGTAGAAATCGGAATAGGCAAGGAGGAATTCATCTGCACTGAGAGCAAGAAGATCGCAGTAGGAGCAGGTGCCGAACTTCCAGTCATCTCCGGGGTTTTCCGGGACGGTGTTTCCGTCGCGGCTCCGGTCCGCGTAGGGGATGAGGGCAACAGGGTCGCCCCATTCCATACCTGAGGGGTCATCGGTGCCCCGCAGGAAGAAACCGGGTCTGCCGTAGCCTGCCACGGTAACACCGCAGTCCAGCACAAGAAGGGTGGGCCATACGCCGCATTTATCAAAGATGCGGGGCTTTTCCCATGTTTTACCACCGTCAGCGGAGCGGGTAATGTAGCTTGGAGTGGTGGAGCCGGAGCGGATGAGGGAGATCATGCTGCCGTCGGGGGTGAAGGCCACATCCGCCTCGCAGAAACCTTCCGCGTCGGTGAATGCACCGGGAAATTCCCGGATATCCGGGGTGTAGGGGATCCAGCTTTCCAATGACCAGCTTTCGCCGCAGTCGGTGCTTTTAAGATAAAAGGCGTTATAAAAGGGGGAATAGCCGCCGTTTTCGGGGCTGGGGATAATGCCGTAATGGGGCATCCATACACTGCCGTCCGGGGCAATACGGGGACGGCCGAACATAAAGGGTGTCAGAAGGCTTTCATATTTATAGGTGGTTGCAAAATACGGCCAGTCAATGGGAGAGCGGAGCTCCTCCACACCGCCGTCTTTCGTCGTTCGGGTAAGAAGCCATTCCTTGCTGACCATGCCGTCTGGCAGATCGTCCATCAGAAAAACCTTCCCCTGAACAGGGTGGACGGCAATGGGTTCGGGAAGCTGATCTTCCGGCACAGGGGTGATCTTTCTGGAGGGATTGCGCAGGATCCGGCCGTCGGGAAGACGGGTGCCCGCGTGGACCTTTACGGAAGGATCGGCAATGCTCCAGCTTCTGCCATCATCGGCAGAAACAGCCCAATTCAGCTCGTGGCCGAAGGAAGTGGAGGAATCCGGCCCCGAAGCACAGCTGAGCACGATGGTGCCGTCATCCGCTTTGGAGAGGGTGGGGTACTGCCATGGACCCCAGCCAACTTCTTCCATGGTTTCCCCCCAGCGTGCGACCACAGGATCTTCAATGATGAGCTTGACCGACATGGCTGTACCTCCGTGTGAACTGATTTTTTGTCAGCCTATCACAACAGAGGAGTGTTGTCAAGGGAGGGAAAGGATGGTATACTGATTGCAGTTTTTGGAAGGGAGAATGATCTTTTGGAACTTCTGTACGCCATTGAAAGCATCCGAAATCCCGTGCTGGATTTCATTATGGCTGCCATTACCTTCTGCGGTGGGGAAGTGGTCTTTATGGCGATTGCCATCACCGTTTTCTGGTGTTTCAGCAAGAAAAACGGCTACTATCTGCTCACCACCTGCTTTGTGGGCACGCTGCTCAATCAGTTTTTGAAGCTGATGTTCCGCATTCCGAGACCCTGGGTAAAGGATCCCGACTTCTCCATCGTGGAAAGCGCACGGGAAGAGGCAACAGGCTATTCCTTCCCCAGTGGCCACACCCAGAATGTCACCGGCACCTTCGGCGGCATTGCCCGGTTTTCCAAAAAGAAATGGCTTCGTGCTGTGTGCATCGTTATTATCCTGCTGACGGCCTTCTCGCGGATGTACCTTGGGGTGCATACGCTTCTGGATGTAGGGGTTTCCCTTGTCCTGGGAACTGCCCTTGTGTTTGCCCTGTACCCCGTCTTCCGCAAAACGGAGGAGAAGCCGGAGACCATGTACTGGCTTCTCGGCGTTATGGGCGTGCTTGCACTGGTGTATGTGATCTTTCTTGAAGTGCATACATGGCCTGCGGACATTGATGCGGGGAATCTGGCAAGCGGCATGAAAAACGGCTACACCATGCTCGGGTGCGTTGCGGGAATGGCACTTGCCTATTTCCTCGACCAAAAGTACGTTCATTTCGATGTGAAGGCCCCCTTCTGGGCACAGGTTTTGAAGGTGGTTCTCGGTCTTGCCATCGTCATGGGTGTGAAGGAGGGCATGAAGCCCATCCTCAATCCCATTTTTAACGGACACGCTTCCGCAAGTGCCGTGCGCTACTTCCTTGTTGTGGTGGCTGCAGCGGGCATCTGGCCTATGACCTTCGGCTGGTTTGCCAGAGGGTGCAAAAAGAAAAAGTAAACAGAAAACAAAGAAGCGCCCGGAGCATTCC
>JAFQKD010000137.1 GCA_017397075.1 Oscillospiraceae bacterium
CCGTCCCCCGAACGCATGAAGGAACTTGAAAACGCTGCCCGCCGCGAAGGTGCAGCGATCATTGAAAAATAAGGAGGCAAATACCATGACAAGGACTGCCCAGTATGTGAAGTATTATACAGATACCTGTCCCATGGACGATTCCTGGTGGTTTGCGTGGGAGGCTGTAAAAGATCTCACCCTCGCTGAAGCCGTGGAAACCTGCCCCGCCGAGTACACCACCCGGTACGAAAAACGTGCCTATTGTGAATCCCTGTTGCTGGATTACATGGATATCCCCGTAAACGAATATGAGCTCTTGGCAGGCGGTCATCTGGTTTCCCGAAAATATCCCAACGCCAAATGGGACGATGCCGCTGAGGCCCGTAAAAAGAAGGCGTCTCTGTGGGATAACGGCTGGGGCAACAATGCCACCGGTCACCGTGTGATCGACTACGATAAGCTTTTCCGGGTAGGCGTTCGGGGTGTCATCAGCGAAATCGACAGCCGTCTTGCCGCCCTTGCTCCCTCCATGCCGGATTTCGCTGCCCGAAGGGGCTTCTATCGTGGCTGCCGCATGAGCATGGAAGCCATTCTGCGTTTTGCCGACCGCTATGCCGAAACCCTGAGAGCCGCTGCAGAGACCGCTTCTCCGGAGAGAAAAGCGGAGCTTTTGGACATGGCTGAACGCCTTGGCCGCGTTCCCGCAGGTCCTGCCGAAAACTTCCGGGATGCCCTGCAGTCCATGTGGTTCGTGCAGTTCTGCCTCCAGACCGGTACTGACACCTCCCTCACCGGCCGTTTTGACCGGTACATGCTCCCCTTCTACGAGAAGGACGTGGCAGAGGGCATTCTTACCCGTGAGGAAACGCTGGAACTCATTGAACAGCTTTATATCAAGCATAACGAGCTTTACGCCGCATGGCCCGCTGCCATCATGGTGGCAGGCGTTGACCGTGAAGGCAAACCCGTTCTCAATGACCTGAGCTATCTCTGCATTGAAGCCATCGGCACCGTGGGTCTTGTGAACCCCTCGGTAAACGTGGCTTGGCGCCCCGATCTCCCCCGTGATTTCATGGAGCTTTGCATGAAGCAGATCGCGGAAGGCCATACCCGCCCGGCATTCTTTAACGATGCACTGGTGATCGAAGGCATGATAAAGGCCGGAGTTTCCCCCGAGGATGCCCGGGAGTACATCCACAGCACCTGCGTGGAGATCACCCCCGTTGCCGCGTCCGACGTTCTGGTGGCAACGCCCTACATTAACCTGAACAAGGCTTTCGAATATATCCTCGGTGACGGAAAGCAGCTCTACGGCGAAGATTGCCACATTGAAAAGGATCTGCGCCTGCCTTTGGACGCTTTGGACACCTTCGAAGCCTTCAAAGAGCAGTCTTACCGCTGTGCCCGCGAGATCATCCGCACCCATCTTGAGGACGTGTGCGTCATGGCATACCACCGTATGCATGACCACTCCTCTCCCATGGCTTCTCCCTTTATCCGCGACTGCCTTGCCCGGGGCAAGGATTCCGGTGAGGGCGGCGCAAGATACTCCATGGTGTACCCCTGCTTCCCGGGTTATGTAAACTTCATCGACACCCTTGCCGCGGTAAAAAAGGCAGTTTATGAGGACAAAAAGCTGACTCTCCGCGAGCTTGCGGAGCAGTGCCGGGATAACTTTACCGACGAGCGGATGCGCCTTTATCTCCTCAATGCCTGCCCGAAATTCGCAAACGATCATGCACCCACGGACCTTCTGGGTGAAGAGCTTTATGCCCTTATCCGCGATGAGCTCGGCAAGTACAAGACAGCCGTAGGCGCTACCTTCCATCCCAGCTTCTTTGCCTGGGTCATGCACGGAAGACTTGGCCGCATTGCCTCTGCCCTTCCCGACGGAAGAAAGCAGGGCGAGGCCCTCAGCGAGCATCTTGGTGCCATGCAGGGCCGGGACAAGGCCGGTCCCCTTGCCGTTGTGCGCTCCATTTCCCGTATCCCGCAGGAATACGGCATCGGCGGCATTGCCACCAATTTCCGTTTCTCTGTGGATTTCATGAATTCTCCCGAAGGAAAGGATGCTGTGCTTTCCCTGATCGAAGAATTCATGGCTGAGCGCTGCTTTGAGCTGCAGTTCAATGTGGTCTCCCAGAAGCAGCTTCTGGATGCCAAGGATCACCCGGAAAAATACCGCACCCTGCTTGTACGCGTAGCGGGCTACAGTGACTATTTCGTGAACCTCGATCCCGTGATTCAGGATGAGATCATCAAAAGGAGTGAACACGCTGCTCTATGAAACAGCTTGAACGCTACGCTCCCATCGCAGAAGAGCTGGAAAACTTCTATTCCTCCCTCGATCCCCAGTCGGAGTATTTCAAGGTTCTCATCGATGATATGCTGGAGCGCATGAAGGACGCCTCTTCCTTTGCCCTGAAAGCCGAACAGACACGCATTCTTGCCACAAAGAGCACCGTCCATGTTTTCCGGTATTTCCCCTTCTATTTCCAGTTCTCTGCCGGCAGGACCCGGTATATCTGGGGCGGTCTGGAAGCCGTAAACGGGGGGTTCGGTCTCTGCCGGCGGCTGGGCGCAGCCTATACCGGCGCTTATGAAGAAGCTACCCGGCATGACCGCGAGGAAGCCTATCTCCACTGCTGGGATAACCCTGTGGGGCACGACCACCACTGTCTGAATTACGATGATATTCTTGCTCTCGGTCTCAAGGGTCTTCGTGCCCGTGCGGAAGCGGGAAAAGCTTCCCACGGAGAAGAAAAGCATCCCTTTTATGATGCTGTGCTCTCCTCCCTTGATTCCCTTACCCATCTTGCTCTGCGGTTTTCCGCAGAAGCAAAGAAGCTTTTGGAAACCGAGACCGATCCCGCAGCACAAAAGAATCTCTCCCGCATTGCAGAAACCGCCGCCCGCATTCCCATGGAGCCTGCAGGCACCTTCTATGAGGCACTTTGCGCCATTTTGTTCTGCCGGGAATGTGTCGGCACACTGGAAGGTATCGGCATCAGCACCTTCGGTCAGCTTGACCGTATGCTGGCCCCCTACTACAAAGCCGATCTTGCCGCAGGGCGGATCACCCCCGATGAGGCGAAGGATCTTCTCCACTGCGTGCTGCTCTACACCGCGGTACGCTTCAGCGAAAACACCTCCATGAAGGAGACCTCCACCACCATCATGGTCGGCGGCTGCGACAGAGAAGGTACTCCCGTCTTTAACGAGGTCACCCGTCTTCTTGTGGAAGCGGAGCTCGAGGGACGATATGTTAACACAAAGTTCGACTGCCGCATTTCCAAGGCACATCCCAGAGAATATCTTGCCCTTCTGGGCAGGATCCAGCTTGCGGGACTTGCTGTTCTGGTATACCAGAATGATGACACCCATATTCCCGCCCGGGTAAAGCAGGGCATGGATGTGGAAGACGCAAGACTTTATGCCGCAGGCGGCTGTCACGAGATCGTGCTGGCGGGTACCGAAGTGTGCACCCGTGCCGATACGTGGATCAGCCTCCCCCGAATTCTTCTGGACACCATGGAGCGCGGGGAATACGAAAGCTTTGACGCGTTCTATGCCGCTGCCATTCAGGATGTGGAGAACTACCACAAAAAGGTGGAGGGGCTGAAAAATGCCGCAGAGGAGCACTGGTGGGAGTTTAATCCCATGCCCCTCTACAGCGCTATGATGACAGGCTGTCTCACCTCCGGTCTGGATGTGACACAGGGCGGGGCAAAATATTCCACCACCGCACTTTCCATGGTTGCGCCCGCCACCTTCGTGGACTCTCTCCGGGCAGTAAAGACCCTTGTTTTTGAGGAGAAGCGCTGCACCATGCAGGAGCTTTGGCAGCTTGCCAAAAACGACTTTGCGGATAATGAGCCGCTTCGTCAGTACATCGTAAACCGTCTTCCCAAGCACTGCACAGGAGACGAGGCAATGGATGAATTTTCCGCAAAGGTGCTTCATGATCTTTCCGGCGTTTCCGGCCGGAAAAACGGACGCGGCGGCAAATATCTCCCTGCATTCTATGCCCATGATATTTTCCGCCCACTGGGACTTAAGCTTGGTGCAACCCCTGACGGGCGGAAAGCCGGATACTGGCTCACCCGGGGCATTTCCCCCAGCGAGTTTGTGAAAGGCCCCGGCCCTCTCTCGCTTCTGCAGAGCATCCGCGCTTATGATTTTACGGACTTTGTGGATTCCTTTGCTCTGGAGATCACCCTCCCCAAGCTGGATACTGCCGACAGTGAAGCGATCCTCATGTCCCTTTTCGAGGAATTTCTGGATGCAGGCGGCTCTACCCTGCAGCTCAACATTCTGGACACGGAGGATCTCCGCCTTGCCCAGCAGCATCCCGAAGAACACAGAGATATTATCGTCCGTGTCTGCGGCTACAGTGACTATTTCGTGAATCTCATTCCTGAGATCCAGGAGGAAGTCATTTCCCGCCATATCCGCACAATGTAACGACCATCATCGGAGGTTTACCATGTCTGATATTCGTGATATTTCCCTTGCCGAAGCCGGTGAGCGGAAGCTCAGCTGGGCTTATGCCAACATGCCCCTTCTCCGTCAGCTGGAGGAGGTCTTCGTCAAAGAGCAGCCTTTTGCCGGGAAGAAGATCACCCTTTCCGTCCATCTGGAAGCCAAAACCGCCAATCTCTGCCGTCTTCTCCAGAAGGGCGGCGCAGAAATGCACGTTACCGGTTCAAATCCCCTTTCTACGCAGGACGATGTTGCCGCAGCCCTTGCTGCAGGCGGGATCGAGGTCTATGCCTATCATGCCGCCACAGCGGAGGAATACCACGATCACATCATTAAGGCGCTCAGCTGCGGCCCCGATATCATCATCGATGACGGCGGCGATCTGATCCACGCCCTGCACACGGAACTTCCCCATCTCATCGACAAGGTCATCGGCGGCTGTGAAGAGACTACGACCGGGGTCCTTCGTCTGGAGGCCATGGCAAAGGCCGATGTGCTGAAGTTTCCCATGATCGCGGTGAACAACGCCCGCTGCAAGTATCTCTTCGACAACCGTTACGGCACCGGTCAGTCCGTCTGGGACGGCATCAACCGCACAACGAACCTCGTTGTGGCGGGGAAGCACGTTGTTGTGGCCGGCTACGGCTGGTGCGGCAAAGGCGTTGCCATGCGCGCCAAGGGTATGGGTGCCCGCGTCATCGTGACGGAAGTAGACCCCGTTAAGGCCCTGGAAGCCATGATGGACGGTTTTTCCGTCATGGCTATGGAAGAAGCCGCAAAGCTCGGCGACCTTTTCGTCACCGTTACCGGCTGCACCAATGTCATTGACCGCAGACACTTTGACCTGCTCAAAGACGGCGCCGTTCTTGCTAACGCAGGTCACTTCAATGTGGAAGTCGCCATGGAAGAGCTGGAAGCCTATGCGGTAAACACCTTCGAAGCCCGGAACAACATTACAGGCTATGTGCTCCCCAACGGCAAAACCGTCTTTGCCATTGCGGAAGGCAGACTTGTGAATCTGGCCGCAGGCGACGGTCATCCCGTGGAGATCATGGATATGTCCTTTGCCCTGCAGGCTCTCTCCGCACGGTACATGGCACAAAACGGCAGGACGCTGAAGCCCGGCGTATATGCCGTTCCGGAGGAACTTGACAGCGAAGTGGCAAACCGCAAGCTCGCCGCCTGCGGAATGTCTGTGGATGTGCTGACAGATGCGCAGAAAAAGTATCTTTCCAGTTGGAGCGTGTAATTTCTTGTAACTTTTTGGTTTTCTCCAATTTTTCGTGTTTTTTCTCGTTTTAGGTATTGATTTTTCCTGCATAATGCGATATATTTATACCATTCTCGAAACTTGCAGGAAATGGAGCCCCGGATATGAGTTTCAAATCCTTACAGAAAATTACAAAATCAGCAGTCACGCTGCTGCTCACGCTGGCCCTGTTGGTGGGAATCTTTCCCGCTGCAGGGCTTGCTCTGCGTGCAGGGGCTGCCGACAGCTATACCTATACCCTTGCGACCGTTACCGCCGATGGGGTAAATGTCCGCAGCGGTCCCGGCACAGGTTACCGTGTGATGACCACGCTTAACGCAGGCGAAACCGCCCGTATTCTGGCTTCCACTGCCGGCGATGACGGCTACACATGGTATCTGCTTCACTCCGATTGGGGCTATCAGGGTTATATGCGGCAGGATTTCCTCACCGTCTCCACCCTGACGCTGGACGCCTCCAATGTTTCCGATTACGCAAACTTCGTAAACGGTCTCATCGGTCAGGGATTCCCCGAAAGCTATATCTCCGGCCTTGTGTATCTGCATTATCTATACCCCAGCTGGAAATTTACCGCCGTGAACACCGGGCTTGACTGGGAAGCTTCCGTGGAAGGCGAGAGTGCTCTCTGGACCTCCATGGTAGAGCCGAGCTGCCTCTCCTCCTGGAAATCCACCCAGACCGGCGCCTACAACTGGTCCACCGGCAAATGGATCGGTCTCGACGGCGATTGGGTTCAGGCATCCGATAATATCATCGCCTACTACATGGATCCCCGGAACTTCTTTACCCCCTCCGGGATCTTCCAGTTTCTCAGCCAGTCTTTCGATGGCGCTGCGGACGGCTCCGACAGGGATGTGTTCCTTGCAAATCTCCGCACCATGATGAACGGCTCTTTCATGTACGCAAACGGTCAGGAGACCTATACATATTCCAACAACGGTGAAAGCATCAACTACGTGGAAAGCTTCTACGACATCGGAAAATCCGTGGGTGTAAGCCCCTACTGTCTGGCCTCCATGGTCCTTGTGGAGCAGGGAACCACCGGCAGCACCATGATCGACGGCAATGTCTCCGGGTACGAAGGTCTCTATAACTTCTTCAATATCGGAGCTTACACCACAAGCTCCATGTCCGCCACCCAGCGCGGTCTCTGGTATGCAAAAGGCGGTGATTCCGGCGCAACAAGCTACAGCCGTCCCTGGAACACCAGAATCGCCTCCCTGCGGGGCGGTGCCGAATGGTTCTACGACGAATACATCAGCTGTGGGCAGAATACCCTCTACACCAAGCGCTTCAACGTTACCCCCTCCAACCCAAGCATGCTCTACAAGGGACAGTACATGTCCAGCGTATACGGTGCCGCCATTGAAGGCTGCATCAACGCCAGGGGATACAGCGCCGAGATGCGCAAGGCGAATCTTGTGTTCCATATCCCCCTTTACAGCAATATGCCCGATGTGGTATCCATGCCGCTGAAGGACGGCTCTCCCAACAACAAGCTCTCCTCTCTCAGCGTAAACGGCATTACCATGACGCCGAGCTTCTCTGCCGATACCACAAGCTACTCTCTCGTTGTCCCCAACGGCACATCCTCCATAACGGTAAATGCCGCAGCGGTGGATAGAAATGCCACCGTGACCATTGCAGGTCAGCCGGGTCCCGCCGCTTCTGTGACCCTTGTTGCCGGAGATAACTCCATCCCCGTCACCATCACCGCCCAGAACGGAGATACCCGCACCTATACCATCACGGCGACCCGCCGCGGAAGCAGTTATTCCGACGTGTATAATGTCAGCGCAACCACTGTCACGGGGATCGGCACCGGTTCCTCTGTGGATTTCCTGCTGTCCAATATGCATTTCGGCGAAAACTCCACAGTTGTCGTGAATGCCGCAGACGGCTCTGTAAAAACAGGAACTACAGCGGTGGGAACAGGCGATACGCTCCGTGTGACGCTTCCTGACGGCTCTCTTCTCGTTCTGCAGATCATCATCTACGGCGACACCAGCGGCGACGGATACATTTCCAACTCCGACCGCATCAAGGTCCGCAACCATATTCTCGGTACAGCGCCGCTCAGCGGAGCATTCCTTACCGCAGCGGATGTGAACCGCGACGGCAAGATCTCCAACTCCGACCGTATTCTGATCCGCAACCACATTCTCGGCACCGGCACTGTCTATCAGTAAGGAGGTTACCCCATGACCCGTGCAATACATCCCTTCGCCAAAGCAGCGATTTCTCTTGTGATTTGTCTGCTTCTCGTGATTTCCTGCCTGCTTCCCGCCCATGCGGCAAGCTGCTATATCTCCCTCAGCGCCTCTGACGGCAAAGTGGGCGATACCGTGGGACTGAGTGTATACGCTTCCGGCGACATCGCCGCCGCAACCATCACCATCAGTTATGACACCACCATCCTGCAGTACGCAGGCGGTGACGGCTCCGACAACTACGGCTCTGTTACCTTTGACGGGGAGCACTCCTCCGGCGGCGGTGATCTCAGCTTTTACGCTTCCTTTACCGCCATCGCATCCGGTCAGGCAAACTTCTCTGTTGTCGGATATGACGTTGTGGACAGCGGCGCAAACAACATGGATGTGAGCTACGATTCCTCCTATTCCGCCATTTCCGCTCCCTCCACGGCTTCCTCTGATTCCAGCCTTGCTTCCCTTTCCGTGGGCAGCGGCTCTCTCTCCCCCGCATTCTCCTCCGGCACTACGGAGTATTCTCTTTATGTGGGATATGATACCGATTATCTCAGCATCAGCGCCTCCCCCAATGACGGCGGTGCTTATGTGTATGTCTCCGACCAGAATCTGGCAGAAGGGGACAATGCGATCTATGTCACCGTGACTGCCGAAGACGGTGTCTCCTCCACCACATATTCCATCTATGTCTACCGTGAATACGCAGACGGCGCAGAAAACCGTGATGATGAGGATGAGGACGAAGATACCGAAGACGGCGTTGCCTATGCCGATTTGACGGACGGCCGCCAGATGGAGATCATCGACTTCGATGACGAAGACCTCCCCAACGGCTTTACCCGCAGCACATTGAAGTTTGACGGTGTGACCGTCCCTGTCGGTGTAAACGCTGCCAGCGGTCAGTACATTGTCTGGCTCTCTGACGAGGATGCGGACGACACCTTCTGGCTCTTTGATGCCGCTTCCGGTATTGCTCAGCCCATTTCCTGGCTGCCCGAATCCGCAACCCAGTACCTGATCCTGTCTCTTCCCGCAGAAGAGCTTCCCGAAGGATACAAGACTGTTTCCGCAAAGATCGGAGGCGTTGACGTTCAGGTGCTTTCCGCTGCGGATGCCCCCAGCGTAAACCATTACATCGTCTATGCCATGAACAGCAGCGGAAACACCGGCTTCTATCTCTACGACATTGACGAGGGAACCTTCCAGCGATACAACTTTGCTGTTCTTGCTGAGGTGCAGCCTTCTCCCTCCCCCTCTCCCACGCCTCTGCCCACGCTGGATCCCAATATCGACTACCGCAAGTACGGTGACGATGTCCACCGGCTGCGCACCAGGATCGAAGAGGAAATGGAGCTGCTGGAAGAAATGGTCGGCCGCTACGGCTTTAC
>JAFQKD010000138.1 GCA_017397075.1 Oscillospiraceae bacterium
AACAACTCCACCTTCTCCTGCCGTGTGCTTTCCTCCTCCGGTACGGACGTGTATTCCGCCATTGCGGCGGCTGTGGGTTCCCTGAAGGGACCCCGTCACGGCGGTGCCAATATGAAGGTCATGGAAATGTTCAACTACATGCGTCAGGATGTGACGGACCTTGAGGATGAAGATGCGGTGAAGGATTACCTCCGCCGTCAGCTCCGCAAGGAAGTGGGAGATCACAGCGGTCTCATTTACGGTATGGGTCATGCCATTTATACTCTGTCCGATCCCAGAGCGCTGCTGCTGAAGAAGCAGGCAAGGATCCTCGCGGAAAAGAAGGGCATGCTGAAGGAATACGAGCTGATCGAGCGTGTTGAGCGGCTTACGCCTCAGCTTTTCGAAGAGACCACAGGCAAGCACAAGGTCATGTGCGCAAACGTGGATATGTATTCCGGCTTTATTTACAAGATGCTGGGGATTCCTCAGGAGCTTTATCCGCCGCTCTTCGCCATGGCGCGGATCGTCGGCTGGTGTGCCCACCGCATCGAAGAAGTCTACAATCCCAACAAGATCGTCCGTCCCGCTTACAAGGTGGTTTCACCCAAGGCGGAATATGTTCCCCTGCAGGATAGATAAGCGGAAGCATCGAAGAATTGGAGCGCTGAGAAAATGGAAAGCACACTTTGGTATCGCAGTGAAGCACGGGTGTTTGAGGAAGCACTGCCTCTGGGTAACGGTGCCTTTGGCGCAATGGTTTACGGCGGTACGGAAAATGAGAAAATTTCTCTGAATCTGGATACGCTTTGGGCAGGTAAGCCGGAATATTACGGTGATTGGGCAGAGAAACCCGAATGCTATACAAATAAGAACTCCGCAGAAGCCTTCGAGAAAGCAAGGAAGCTTGTTTTGGAAGATAAAGCTGCAGAAGCGGAAGCTGTCATTGCAGAGCCGGGAACGTGGTACAATATGTGGCCCTTTTCCTATCTGCCCATGGCAAACCTGCAGATCGGGCGGACCGGAATCGAAAAGGCGGGATATTCCCGCAGACTTGATCTGGAAAAGGCGCTTTGCTCGGCAAATTTCGGGCATACGGAAAACGAAGTGTTCATCTCCAATCCCGATGATGTACTGGTATTTTCTGAAAAATCCGGGAAGCCTGCCGATGTCACGATTGAACTTACCTGCCAGCTGCAGCATGAAATCCGTTTTGCAGACGGAATTTTGATTCTTACCGGCAGATGTCCCACAAGCAACGGTACGGGATGGAATCTGGAAGAATTGCCGTTTGCCTATGAAAAGAATGCGGGGATCACCTTTACCCTTGCGGTGAAGGTGGAATGCGACGGGGAAATGTCCTTCCGAAACGGTGCGCTGCAGCTTCGGAATGTGAGCAGCTACCGGATCTGTGCAGCGGCAAAAAGCAGTTATGCCGGGTATGGCAAACCCTTTGACGAACATCATGAGGCAGCATGCCTTGCCATTCTGGAAAAAGCTTTCCGAAAAGGCATGAAGGCAATTCGGGAAGACCATATTCTTGACCACAAGGCGCTTTTCAATCTGACGGGACTTCGTCTTGGAAGGAAAAATTCCGACCTTCCCACCGATGAACGGCTTCGCAGTGAAAACTGCCGGGAAGATCTTGGCCTTGTGGAGCTTTTGTGGGCGTTTGGAAAATACCTGACCATTGCCTCCTCCAGAAAAGGCACGGAACCCACGAACCTTCAGGGAATCTGGAACGAGCTTCTGCATGCAGCCTTCTGGTCTGCCTATGCGCTGAATATCAATCTCCAGATGAATTACTGGCCCACGCTTATGCTTGGACTGGACGAATGTTATGAGCCGCTGATCTCCATGGTGAAAAAAATCTCTCAGGTGGGCAGAAAAGCGGCAAAGGAGTACTATAACGCAGATGGCTTCTGCACTGCTGCGAGCGTTGACATCTGGGGGAAAACTTCCCCCACAGGCGGCGGACATGACTATGCCATGCTGTACGCCTTTTGGAATCTTGGCTCAGGCTGGATCGCAACCCATTTGTTCGAGTATTATGAGTATACGCTGGATCTGGAATTCCTGCGGGATACGGCGTATGACATCATGAAGGAAGCCTGTAAGTTCTATCTGAGCATTCTCAGCCGGCAGGACGGAGAATATCTTCTGGCGCCTTCCACTTCTCCCGAAAACCGGTATCTGGACGAAGAGGGCAGGGAACACGCATTTACCAAAAAGGCAGCCATGAGTCAGGCGATCGTGAAAGAACTGTTCTGTGATACCCTGAAGGCTGCGGAGATTCTGGGCGTGGATGAAGAATTCCAAAGCAACCTGAAAGAGAAAATTGAACATATTCATCCCCATGTGATCGGTTCCGACGGCAGAATTCTGGAATGGGACGGAGAATATCGGGAATTTGAGCCGCAGCACCGCCATGTGTCCCACCTGTACGGGCTTTTCCCCGGAAACCAGATTACCCCGGAGGAAACACCGGAGCTTGCGGCAGCGGCAAGAAAGTCGCTGGAAGTCCGCGGAGACGAGGGCACAGGCTGGAGCAGGGCATGGAAAATCAATTTCTGGGCAAAGCTGAAAGACGGTGACCGTGCGCTGAAGCTGGTACAGAATCAGCTGAATTTCGTGGAGGCTACCGGAAACCGCATCAGCGAAAACGGCGGTACCTATGCCAATATGATGGATGCCCATCCGCCTTTCCAGATCGACGGAAACTTCGGCGCTGCAGCGGGAATCATGCAGATGTTCCTGCAGTATGAATGCGGAAAGATCAAAATCCTGCCTGCGCTTCCGACGATGTGCGCAGAAGGTGAGATCACTGGTATCAAAACCAAGGGAAATGTGGCGGTCTCCGTTGCGTGGGAAAACTGCGCGGCGAAGAAGGTCACGCTCATTTCCCCGGTGAGCCAGAATGTTCTGCTGGAAGTGAACGGGGAAACACAATCCGTTACCCTGAAAGCCGGAGAAGCCTGTGTGCTGACATACTGAAAAAAGAAGAAGGTGCTTTTGCACCTTCTTCTTTTTTGTGCGGTTTATATGGATGCATCCGGAAGTCCCTCGCAGGAAGCAAAAACGGGTTTTCCGTCGGCTGCGGCAATGAGCTGCGCTCTGCCGTGGAAAAGGGGGATGCTTTGGGCGATCAAAGGCTGTGTGCCGTTGGGGTTTCCGTTTGCAGCGCCGAAGACTTTTGCGCCGGCGGCATCAAAGGTCACCGTGCCGTCAAAATCGGGAATGATTCTGCCGCATTCATCGGTGACGGAGATGTTTACAATGCGGTAAAGGGCGTTTTCGCGTTTGGGGGTCACATCCTCCAAAACGAGCTTCGCGGGAGCGCCAACGGTGGTAACCTCGTCGGAGAGGATTTCGCCGCCTCTGCGGACGGTGACGCGGAGAGTGCCGGGGGTGAAGGGAACATACCAGTCTGCACGGCGCTCTGTGACAGTTCGTTCACCGAGGCTTTCTCCGTTCAGGAAAAGCTCTGCGGTGTCCCCGTTTGTAAAGGCGCAGACGCGGACGGTTTCGCCTTCCTGCCAGTTCCAGTGAGGCATAAGATGGACGCAGAGGTCATCCGCGTACCATGCCTTCAGCAGATATCCTGTGTCATTTGCAAAGCCGCAGATATCCATGATGCCCCAGTGGCAGGTGATGCTGGGCCATGCGTGCGGCTGAGGCTCGCCGTAGGAATCCAGACCGCTCCATGCA
>JAFQKD010000139.1 GCA_017397075.1 Oscillospiraceae bacterium
ACTGGGTAAGATCCGGTATTCTTCCGGGACCGAAATCGCTCTTTTTGAGTTTCCTTGCCCATTCGGGGGCGGTAAAGCTCTGGGGCGTATCACAGGCATGACACTGGAGAAGGATGCTGTTTCCCATGGTGAGACGGTCTGCAGCAGGCGGCTCAATGGTCTCCCCGAATTCTTCACGGCTCTCACGACCGACACGGTACTCCGCCCCGGTAATGGGCGCAAGAACGGAATCCCCGGAGCAATCAGCAAAATAATCCGCTTCGATCTCGATAAACTTCTGGGTGGTCATCTGCCAGCAGCGGATCCTGCAGAGGGCATCTCCCTCCATCTCGCCATCCATGCAGGTCGTGTTCAGAAGAAGCGTGATGTTTTCTTCCTTCCACACAGCCTCCAGCATTACCGTGTCCCAGATGTTGTAATTCTTGTCCGGATTTCTCCACTGATTTTCCAGCCGCAGCTCTTCCAGAATTCCGGTCTCCCGGTTGTTTCTGCCATGCGCGCCGGAAACCCACATTCGGATCTCGGAAGATGCGTTGCCGCCGAGCATGGGCCTCTCCTGCACCAGAACCACCTTTGTTCCGTGCCTTGCGGCCGAAACCGCCGTGCAGAGACCTGCAAGACCGCCGCCCACAACGCAAAGCTGTGTTTTCAGCTTTTCCGTCACAAATCCTGCCATATTATCCCTTTCTGCAATACTGCTTCGGTGCGGTAAGGCGCATGCCTTCCATATGACCAAGGCGCTCGGAAGCAGTCTTTTCTCCTTTTGCGGTACGGATCACCGCAGCAATGATCTCCTCTGCCGCATGATCTCCCCCAAGGAACAGATCCGTATCCTCTGCCATTTCCCGGGCAGTCGTTTCATTCGCGGTGATCTTCAGCACAGGAGAGACGGGCGCTCCCGCAACAGAACCGTTCCCCACCGCCTCAAGCACGATATGCGCCCCGGAGGTGATTGTCTCCATGGCATGATTTCCCGCTCCGCCGGGCATATACGCGCGGCTCGTTCCTTCATCAGGAAGGGTATCCACATACCAAAGGCCCGGCTTTTTCGGAATTCTGCTCACCTTAAGAATGCCCTGCACAGGAATATCCAAAAGCCGTTCATGAATAAAACTGTATTTTGTTCGTTCCATATCCACAGCGCCGTTTTCTCTTGCCGTCTTGGCCTTCTGCCATGCGCAGGCAAGTGCCTCTGCCGCGTTTTCATCCGCACCGCTCAGCGTACATTCTTCCATTTCCACAAGGTCATCAAAAAGCACGGTGCCGCCGTTTTCCACATGCATGCGGAACACTTCTCCCAAAGCAAGGGAAACATTCTTCACCGTTTCATCCTGGGCGCAGGAAATGGCAGAAAGGGTAATATCCCGCAGATACACATCTGTCCGGGGGCACATATCCGCTTCACGGAGAAGGGCTTCCCCCTCCTCGATCCCGTGGCGGATGCTCTCTGCCGTTCCGTAGCTCTGGTCAAAGAACCACCTTGCAGGCTTGTGATGCTCACGGGCAAAATCGCAAAGCTTCTGTGCCTGAATAAACTCACACCCATGGCCCACAATGAGAACGGCTCCCACATTGGGATGCAGCATAAGCCGGAGAAGACGTTTTATCATGATGGGATCATCAAAACAGCTGTCATTACCGGAAATGGAGGCTTCATACCCCATTTCCCGCAGCTTCAGAGTAACCGTATTTGCAATATGCCAGCAGCAGCTTACGGTATAAAGAACGAGAAGCCCGTTTCGGATACCCTTTTTCCCATCGGGACGCAGAAACCCTTCTGCTATGGGAAGCTCATATTCCTTCACAAATCTCCCCTCCTTACCATTCGTAATGGCCGCTGCGCTCACCCTTGGTAAGCTCACCGTCCGCAATGCGGCAGACAAGTCCGTACATATCCTCTTCCAGCTCATCGAGAGTCTTTTCTCCCGTAAGCACCACAGAGGCATTCACATCCACATCGTCCTGCAAAGTCTGATACGTCCGCGCATTACCGGTGATCTTCACCAGTACGCTGAGCACATTATTGGTAATATGTCCTCTGCCGCTGGTGAGGAAGGTGATATGTGCACCGCAGGAACCGAATGTTGTGCCGGCAGTAGCGTCTCCCCCTGTGCCGAAACAGCGGAAATAGGTGGGGCCGAACATACACCAAAGCCCCTTATGGGGAGGTTTATGTCCTGCGGTGATGACCCCTTCAATGGGCATGGTGCCGCTTTTGGCGGTGGCGCCCATGCTCTTTTCCTCAACGCTTGTGAGACCGCCCCGCATATTGCCCGGAGAAATGGAAAACTGCCCCGCAGCTTTTGCTCCGGCAAACATCCGGTCATAGGTCTCGGCCATCTGCTGCTTTGCAAGATCGTTTGCGCAGCGGCTGAGAAGGTAATCCCGGAGACCCACAGCCTCATAGATCTCCTCAAACATGGCAGTACCGCCCGCTTTCACCACACGGTCGTAGAACCGCCCCACAAGGGGATTTGCCGCAAGACCGCTGGTAAAATCACTGCCGCCGCATTCTGCGCCGAAGGAGAGATCGGAGAGATATACCGGCACTCTGGGGGTATGCTTCAATTCCTCCAGCATCCCATCCACAATGCGTATCCCCTCTTCCACAGCCTTTTCCGTACCGCCTGCATCGCGGATAAAAAGCACCGCGCCGGGTTTCCCCGCTTCACGAGCGGCCTCTGCAAGCTTTGCGGTGGGAAAGGGCTCGCACCCCATGCCCACCGCCAGAACGGCGCCTACATTCTGGTGGTTTACATAACAAAGATCCGAACGATAAAGATCTTCATCATTCTCGCAGCATTCGCAGCCCATGTAATCCACGGGAAAGCCAAGCTGATGATAGTGCTCCGTTATACGGCGGGAAACTTCGTCTGCACAGGAGGTGGTATTGATGAGAAGTACCTTGTTGCGGATGCCCTTACCGCCGTCTTTCCGGGCATATCCCATGGCAATGGGTTTTTTGTTCATCCGATTTCCTCCTCGTCATCCAGCTCGTACACACGGTCCTGGGGTGCTGCGGTGGCTGCGTCAAACTCTGCGGAGCGGGTATCGTTGAGGCTTCTTGCGTTATGCAGATGCAGCCACTCTCCCGCCTTCACAAAACGCCTTGTCACTGCCACAGGGGCGTTGTATTTCACCACCATGCCCCCTTCGGGAATGTCCCGCAGGGCAAGCTTATGCCCGTAGCAGATGGGCTCATCTGCCACAGCCGTTCCCTGGACAGCACCGATGAGCCGCACATTGCCGGGATTTATCTCCCCCAGGGCGGTGGCAACATTGTCATTTTCGTGAACCACAAACATAGTCCCGGGAAGCTCTGTAAGATTCGACATATGCTTCTCCTTATTTCTTTTCGTCAAAAAACCTGCCGATGGCTTCAGCAAGCTGAGCCCCGTAGCGCATGACCATCCACTGCTCCATGGGACGGTGGCTCTGTATTGCCCGATCGTACATGCTGTAGAGGGAAACCTCCATGCAGTGGCCCTGTCCATACCGTTCGCCGTAATAGTCGAAGGCACTGCCGTCTGTCATCCCCGTACCGCCCCAGAACCGTTTAATGGGCATGAAGTCTGTATGTTCCCAAAGGATCGTTCCGAAGCGCTCCATTTCCGCAACCTTTTCCGGTTCAAGGGTATAGTTAATGGTAATGCTCTGGCAGGTATCCCATGAACCGTAATTCTGCAGGCCGCTGTGAATGTCCAGAAGAAGCTTCGGTTTACATGTAAGTCCATCCAGATAGGCCGCAATGGCCCGGGTGCTGGGCAGAACCTGATTCAGCCAGTCCCGGTTGGGATTTATGCCGATTGCATTATACCCAAGACCGATACCGTGCCGCCACATTGTGACACTGGCCACCGGGATAAGATGGAACACAAATTTTTTGAGAAGCTCGCAAGCCGAATCGCTTCCCGCAACAAAATACCGCAGCATGGCATCCATAAACCACGTGCCCATAACCTCGTCGGAATGCTGGGCAGCCATGAGAAATACCGGGATTTTCTCCTCCTCCGGAACAGAAAAGTCCGTTGCCTCAAAGGCATAAATCACATCCCCGCCGTAATCCGTGCCGATCTCGTGGGTACGGATCTTCGGGTGATCTTTTACTGCCGCGCGAAGCGCTTCATACCGCGCCTCGGTATAATATAACGTAACGGAAAGCCAGCAGCGTTTTTCCTCCAATTCTACAGAAAAAGCAAGCTGCTGCCCCTCAAGTGCCACATCCTCAATACGCTTCCAGTTCAGCCTGTCGTAACTGATATATACCGCATCCTGCGCGCAGCGGGCAAAGTTCTCCCAAATAGAACGGTAATTCTGCGCCTGCAGTTCCGGCCGCATTTTGCTGTAATCCGCTTCCGGCCAGTTCAGATGCACGTTTACCTCTTCCCCAACTGTACCGTTCACTTCCGCAAACCAGCAGTGCCAGGAGTTGATCTCCCCATCCAGCACGCAAGCTTCCGTGGGCACGGGGGCACATTCGTACCAGCCGTCTTTCAGATATACGGTGGAGCAGTTTCCCTGCCCCGTCTGTCCGGTAATATAGGCCATGTGAACAAACTCCTCTTACTTTCTTTTTCCTCATCCTACTTGAAGCGGATTACCATTTCAACAGCAATTTATGCAAGTATCATTGTAATTCCTGCATTACATTTCCAGCCTCGGCCATGTTTCCGGTCATTCTGCGCAGCAGAGATTCGGGAGAATATCAACATTATAGCCCTGCACAGCAGATTGTCAAGGATGCCGCTCTTGACACGAAAAACACAGCCATGGTATACTTATTCCGACAAGTATAACTTTTCACACTATTCTTCCAAGGAGGTAATACCATGCAGGGTCCGGACGGAAAACATATATTCGGCACAGTGAAAGTGGGCGAAAAGGGACAGATCGTGATTCCCAAGGAAGCCCGGGACATCTTTGGCATCAAGCCCGGAGACTCCCTCATGCTTTTGGGTGACGAGGCAACAGGTCTTGCCATCATTACGGAAAAGCAGCTTATCGGCCATTTCGATGCGATTTTTCGCATGGGAGGAAATCAGGATGACCGCAATTGAAACAAGAGGCCTCACCAAACGCTTCGGTACCTTTACCGCGGTGGATCATCTGGATCTCACTGTGGAGGAAGGGGAGCTTTTTGCTCTGCTGGGGGTAAACGGTGCGGGAAAGACCACCGCCATCCGTATGCTCACCTGTCTTCTTCCTCCCACGGAGGGAACAGCTTTGGTACTCGGTCATGACATCTGTGCCGAAACTGCTGCGGTCAAGGCTGTGACGGACGTCTCCCCGCAGGAAACAGCGGTGGCAAGGCAGCTTACCGTGCGGGAAAACCTGCTTCTCATGGCAGGTCTCTACGGCGCGGATAAGGCTGAAGCCGAAAAGCGGGCAGATGAGCTGATTTCCGTTTTTGACTTGGAGGAAGTACGCGCAAAGCGTGCAAAGACCCTTTCCGGCGGTATGCAGAGGCGGCTCAGCATCGCCATGGCGCTGGTAAGCAGACCGAAGGTACTCTTTCTGGACGAGCCGACTCTCGGTCTTGATGTTCTGGCGAGGCGCGGTCTCTGGAAGCTGATTCGTGAATTGAAGGGCAGCATCACCATCATTCTCACCACCCATTATCTGGAAGAGGCCGAGACCCTCAGCGACCGCATTGCTATCCTTTCCAAGGGGTCATTGCGTGCCTGCGGTACCGCTGAGGAGTTGAAAACCCTCGCTGGTACAGGGAGTTTTGAGGATGCGTTTATCGCCCTTGCTGCGGAAAAGGAGGAACTGTGATGCGTTTTCGTGCATTTGCAGGCAGAAATGCCAAAGAGCTGCTGCGTGACCCGCTGAATGTGAGCTTGAGTCTGGGGCTTCCCGTCTTCATGCTGATATTGCTTTCCGTTCTGGGAAAAAGCATCCCGGGCGGCGGGATGTTTGCCATAGATACCCTCGCCCCCGGCATTGTGCTTTTCAGCTTTTCCTTTACCACTTTATTTGTGGGCTTTCTCATCGCACAGGACAGAACCGGAAGCTTCCTTGTGCGGCTGAGTTCCTCCCCCCTTACGGCTGTGGATTTTTACCTCGGCTATTCTCTCCCCGTGCTTCCGCTTGCCATGTGCCAGATGGCGGTATGCTTCATCGCCGCGCTCTTCTTCGGACTTACGCTTTCGGTAAATCTCCTTCTTGCATTTCTGGTGATGCTCCCTGCTGCGGTGCTGTTCATCACCGCAGGACTGATCCTCGGCTGTCTGTTCCCGGATAAGGCCGTGGGCGGTATCGGCAGCATTTTCGTAAATATTGCCACCATTTTTGCGGGGATCTGGTTTCCGCTGGAGCTTATGGAAGGCAGCGTATTCTATAAGATCTGCCACGCACTTCCCTTTGTGCATATCGCAAAAGCCGGTGCCTGTGCCGTTAGCGGCGATTACAGGGCACTTCTCCCCCACCTCCTCTGGGTCATGGGTTACGCGGTGCTCTTTGCGGCTCTTTCCGTTTTCATTTTCTCCCGAAGAATGCGGGCAGAAAAAAGATGATTTCCAACCTCCCGGTGCAGTCACCGGGAGGTTTTTTACACCCGAAGACTGAATGTCACATATTCTGGAATGAGAACACCCCTTTGGAAGGAGCAGTTATGGATATTCAGCCAAATCAGACCTGGTTTCTGGGTGCAAACGCCCCAAAAGGCTTCACCTCTCTTTATCCCGAATTCACCGACCCCAAGCGCGGAAAACTTTATATCCTCAAAGGCGGTCCCGGCTGTGGCAAATCCACCTTTATGCGGAAGATCGCCGAATACGCAAAAAGCCGCGGTCTCACCGCAGAGGAGATCCGCTGCTCCGGTGACCCGGATTCCCTTGACGGGGTCTATATTCCCGCATGGCGTGTTGGCTATGTGGACGGCACCGCCCCGCATGTGATCGAACCCGTCTGTCCCGGAGGCACAGACCTTTATCTGAATTTCTCCGCATTTTACGATGAAACCGCATTGAAGGACAAAACAGCGGAGATCCGAGACGCCTTTGCCGCGTACAAAAAGGAATATGCCCGCGCATATAAGTGGATCAGCGGCGCGGAAGCTGTGCAAAGCGCGGCGCTGACTCCATATGCAGTGCCGGAGGTCCTCTCCGCTGTGAAGCATCGGGCAGAAAAGCTTGCCTCACGGCTTTTCCGCGGAAAAGAAAAGGACGGGGAAACCAAGCGTTTTCTCTCCGCACTCACCTGTGAAGGCAAGATCACCCTCTGGGAAACGGCAGATGCTCTGGCAAAGGACATCGTAACACTGGATAATACCTTCGGCCTTGCTCCCGTGTTTCTGGATACGCTGTATAAGGAAGCCAGAAAGCGCGGTCTTTCCCCCATCGTCTGCCCTGACCCCATGGCTCCCGACAGGCTTGAGCATTTGATCCTCCCGGACATTTCCCTTGCCTTC
>JAFQKD010000140.1 GCA_017397075.1 Oscillospiraceae bacterium
GAACACGGCAGCGGAACACGCCGCATAGCCCTGCTTCACGGAAATCTGCTCCATGCCTGCTTCCTCCGCAAGAGCCAGAAGCTCCGGGGACAGACTGCCGGTCTTCCCCACAACGGCCAGCGGACAGACAGATGCAGGGTCGGCCGGACCGTCAAAGGTCAGCGCACTGAGGATCGGTGCATTGAGAATCAGTGCATTGAGAATCAATGCATTGAACCCGATGTCCCGGGGATAATCCGCCCCTCTGTCCATGGGGGACAGCACCAGCCGGAATCCCCCGAGGGTGCAGATTTCATCGATCTCCGCCCGTGCAGTCCGGTAGTACCGTTCGTGGGTGACAAGCGTGTTCCCCACCACAGCAAAATTCATATCCGGATGACGGGACACGGGCTCAGCAGTGCTTTCGTCCGGGGGCAGAAGCACAACCCGGCTGACATACCGGCCGAGCACACCGATTTCCCCCTCCGGTGTATCGCCCGCAAGGACGGCAAATGGGAACGCAGGCATAAAAAACCTCCAAAAACGTCAAAAACTCCCGGAAAATCCGAGAGTTCAGAACTTGATTTTGCTATGATACCCGGTCAGCTTACGCACGGTGCATTTATGCACGGGTAATCTTGCCAGAACGCAGGCAGCGGGAGCAAACACTTACAGTGCAGTGTGTGCCGTCAACAACAGCTTTAACCTTTCTGATGTTGGGCTTCCATGTTCTGTTTGTCTTACGGTTGGAGTGAGAAACATTCTGACCGAATGTAACGCCCTTACCGCAGATGCAGCACTTTGCCATATCGTTACACCTCCATTTGGGTTTCATGTACGGTAAAACTCCGCTCATCCCATACAAAAGGGGAGCTGAAAACCATACAAAAGTCAACACTAATAATTATAGCATAATTTTCAAATAAATGCAATAGCAAATCGAATTTTCTTTAATAATTTCTTGTGAATTTCTCGATCCGGTCCAGAGCCTTTGCAATATGCTCCACAGAGTACGCATAGGAAATCCGGGCATAGCCTTCGCCGCAGGTACCGAAAGCGGATCCGGGAACAATGGCAACGCCGTAGTCCATGAGAAGCTTCTCGCAGAATTCCTCACTGGTCATGCCGAACTTGCCGATGTAGGGGAACACATAGAATGCCCCCTCAGGATCGAAGCAGTCAATGCCGATGGCACGGAGGCCGCCCACAATATACCGGCGTCTCCGGTTGTATTCGGCGCGCATTTCTTCAATGTCGCTCTGACCGTTCCGCAGTGCCTCCACCGCCGCATACTGGGATGTGGTAGGGGAACACATGATGGCATACTGGTGAATCTTCAGCATCTGCACCGCTGCCTCACAGGGAGCCGCAATATAGCCCAGACGCCAGCCGGTCATGGCATATGCCTTGGAGAAGCCGCTTGCCACAATGGTGCGCTCTCTCATGCCGGGCAGGGACGCAATGGAAACGTGCTCCTTGCCATAGGTCAGTTCGGCATAAATCTCGTCCGCCAGCACCATAATGTCCGTTCCGCGGAGCACCTCCGCCAGTGCTTCCAGTTCATCCTTTTCCATGATGGCACCGGTGGGGTTGCTGGGATAGGGCAGCACCAGCAGCTTGGTTTTCGGGGTAATGACGCTGCGCAGTTCCTCCGCCGTCAGCTTGAACCGGTTCTTTTCCTTGGTGTCGATGTACACGGGAACGCCGCCGGCAAGGGATGCGATGGGGCCGTAGCAGACGAAAGCGGGCTGGGGTACGATCACCTCATCCCCGGGGTTGATCAGGGCACGCATGGTCAGGTCAATGGCCTCGCTGCCGCCCACGGTCACGATAATCTCCTTCATGGGATCATAGGACACGTGAATCTTCCGGTTCAGGTAAGCGGCAATTTCCTCGCGGAGCTCCACGGTACCGCTGTTTGAGGTATAGTGGGTCTTTCCGTTTTCCAGACTCTCGATGCCCGCCACACGGATGTGCCACGGGGTCTTGAAGTCCGGCTCGCCCACCGTCAGGGAAATGACATCCTTCATGGTGTTCAGGATGTCAAAAAATTTTCGGATACCGGACGGCGGCATATCCTGCACCACATCCGATAAAATCTTGCTGTAATCTAACATGGGTATTTCTCCAAACACTGCGCGGTCTTACAGAATCTCGTTTCTGTCGTCCACGGGAGCCGCACCGAAGA
>JAFQKD010000141.1 GCA_017397075.1 Oscillospiraceae bacterium
CTCCTTGTGTGAGATAATATAACAGTTTCTGTTCAGATCAATTTCCAGGGGCATCCCCCTGATGCCCGAAAAAACAAACCTAACAAATATAATACCGCGTTAAACTTCCGATGTCAAGGCGTGGGGCCTTTGGAATTGCTTATTTCTCCACCACGGCGATGGACAGCTCCTCAAGCTGCTTGGGCATAACCGGGGCGGGAGCGCCCATCAGCAGATCCTGCGCGTTTTTGTTCATGGGGAAGGGGATGATCTCACGGATGGAGGCTTCGCCGGCAAGGAGCATGACCATGCGGTCAACACCGGGAGCGATGCCCGCATGGGGAGGAGCACCGTAGGTAAAGGCGTTGTACATGGCGGGGAACTTGCTCTTTACGTCCTCTTCGCCAAGACGCACAAGCTGGAATGCGCGGAGCATGATGTCCGGATCATGGTTACGCACAGCGCCGGAGGACAGCTCCACGCCGTTGCACACCAGATCGTACTGCCATGCGGAGATCTCCAGAGGATCCACTTCGCCGCGATGCGCCTTTTCCAGAATTTCCAGACCGCCGTTGGGCATGGAGAAGGGGTTGTGGCAGAATTCCAGCTCGCCGGACTCTTCGCCGATCTCAAACATGGGGAAGTCCACGATCCAGCAGAAGGAGTACTGACGCTCGTCCATGTGGCCGGGGACGGCAGCGCCCGCCAGCTTCACGCAGACGCCCGCCGCCTTCTGGGCAGCAAGCTTTGCGCCGCAGGTGAGGAGCACCAGGGTGTTTTCGGAAAGCTTCAGTGCACCGCGGAGAGCCTCCTCCATGGGGGCGAAGAACTTGGCAACGCCGCCTGCAAGGGCGTTCTTATCATCGGTCTTCATCCAGTAGGGCTTCTGACCGGCCTGTACTTCGATATCGCCGCAGAGCTTCTCGATCTGCTTGCGGGTAAGGGTGCACTTATCCACCACGACGGCCTTCACGGTCTTGCCGGCGAAGGGCTCAAAGCCGGTCTCCTGTGCAAGGGCGGTGAGATCGTCCACAGTCAGGTCGATACGCAGGTCGGGCTTGTCGGAACCGTAGCGCTCCATGGCCTCCAGATAGGGAATGCGGGTGAAGGGAGCGGAGGAGGCGCGGTCATAAGTGCCGTACTTGGCAAAGATGGGGGGCAGAACGTCCTCAAGAACGGCGAAAACGTCCTCCTGAGAGGCGAATGCCATTTCCATATCCAGCTGATAGAACTCACCGGGGCTGCGGTCGCCGCGGGCATCCTCATCACGGAAGCAGGGGGCAATCTGGAAATACCGGTCGAAACCGGAGGTCATCAGCAGCTGCTTGAACTGCTGGGGAGCCTGGGGCAGAGCGTAGAAGGAGCCGGGGTGCTTCCGGGAGGGCACAAGATAGTCGCGGGCGCCTTCGGGGGAGGAGGCGGTAAGGATGGGGGAGGTGATCTCCATGAAGCCGTGCTCGTGCATGGAAGCGCGGAGAGCGGCAACCACGTTGCAGCGCAGGATGATGTTTTCCTTTACGGCAGGATTCCGAAGGTCCAGATAGCGGTGCTTCAGGCGGGCGGTTTCGTCAGCCTCGCGGCTGCGGTTGATTTCAAAGGGCAGCTCGTTGTGGCGGCAGCGGCCAAGGACCTCAACGCTCTCGGGGACCACTTCGATGTCGCCGGTGGGGAGCTTGGGGTTCTTGCTGGCGCGCTCGCGGACAACGCCCTTCACCATAACGGTGCTTTCCTTGGTGATGTCCCGGAAAGCCTTCACCAGCTCTTCTGTCTCGCAGACAGCCTGGGTGGTGCCGTAAAAGTCGCGGATAACGGCAAAAGCCAGGTTCGCGCCCACTTCGCGGACGTTTTCCAGCCAACCGACGATCTGTACCTGTGCGCCCACGTTCTCAAGACGGAGCTCTCCACAGGTATGGGTACGCATCTGAGTCATGTGTATTCTCTCCTTATTTTATTTCTTCTCCGGCTCGCTTACCGGTGCGCCCTCCCGCAGGGGGGCAAGACCGTTCTGCAAAAATTCCATGACACTGTCCATGGGAACCTTATCCTGCTCGCCGGTGCGCATATTCTTCACGGAAACAAGACCTGCCGCAAGCTCGTCTTCGCCAAGGAGCAGCACATAGGGAATGCGCAGCTTGTCGGCATAGGAAAGCTTGGCCTTGAACTTCTTCTGCTCGCCGTAAAGCTGGGTGCGGATACCTGCGGCGCGCAGAGCGGTGGAAAGGGAGACGGCGGCGCTCATGTCCTCAGTCATGGGGAGCACCAGAACGTCTGCGGGAGCGGTGAGCAGATCGCCGCTGAGGTAACCCTGCTCGTCCAGCACGTAGAACAGGCGGGTAAGACCGATGGAGATGCCCACGCCGGGGAGCTTCTTGTCGGTGTAGTACTCGGCAAGGTTGTCGTACCGTCCGCCGGAGCAGATGGAGCCGATCTCGGGGTGATCCAGCAGCATGGTTTCATACACGGTGCCGGTGTAGTAATCCAGACCACGGGCGATGGTGAGGTCGATGCAGAAGGCATCCTCAGGTACGCCGAAGTCCTTCATGTACCGCATAACGGTGGAAAGCTCGCCTACGCCCTCGTCAAACTTTTCGTTTCTGCCGGTGAAGCGGGAGAGCGCCGCGGCGGGATCCTTATCGGCAATGACGGAGAGAAGCTCATCGCAGGTCTCTGCGGGGACGCCGAAATCCTCGGTAAGGATGGCCCGCACGCCGTCCTCGCCGATCTTTTCCAACTTGTCGATGGTGCGCATCACGTCTCCGGCCTTTTCGCCAAGCTCAAGGATCTCAAAGAGACCGTTGAGGACCTTGCGGTTGTTTACGCGGATGACAAAGCGCTTAAGACCCATTGCGGTAAAGGCGCGGTAGATGATGCCGGGGATCTCGGCATCGTTCATGATGTCCAGCTTGCCGTCGCCGATGATGTCGATATCGCACTGCATGAACTCACGGAAGCGGCCGCGCTGTGCACGCTCGCCCCGGTAGACCTTGCCGATCTGATAGCGGCGGAAGGGGAAGGTGAGCTCGCCGTAGTGCTGGGCAACGTACTTTGCCAGCGGCACGGTCAGGTCAAAGCGCAGGGACAGGTCGCTGTCGCCCTTGGTGAAGCGGTAGATCTGCTTTTCTGTCTCACCGCCGCCCTTGGCAAGCAGTACCTCGGAGGCTTCCATGACGGGGGTATCCAGCGGCGTAAAGCCGTAGAGGGAGTAGGTCTCGCGCAGAATGTTCTCCATCCGCGTAAAGCGGGCCTGCCGCTCGGGCAGAAGCTCCATAAAACCGGACAGAGTACGGGGTTTTACTCGTTCCATCGTTTGTTATCCTTTCATCGGTAAAAATCTGTAAGAAAATATAATGCTCCCGTCACATGGGACGAGAGCATTTTTTCGCTTCGTGGTGCCACCCAATTTTGACGGCCCAGCCGTCCTTTTCTCCCGGTTGGTGCGGCGGGGTCCGCAGGCGTTTCCGCCTCCGCTCACGGGCCGTCCTTCTCCGCTGCCCTCCGCAGACGCTTCCAGCCATGGCGTCTTTCTCTTGTGCGGCGGCACTGCGGGTACTCATGCCCGGTCAATGCGGTGATCGAAGGTTTATCGTTTCGGGTTTACGATATCGCGCCAATCCAGATAGCCGTTCTTCAGACCGTGGATGAGGACCTCGGCGGTGGCGACGTTCGTGGCAAAGGGGATGCTGTGCTTGTCGCAGATGCGGCCGATGGTGGCGCATTCCTCATAGCCTGCCTCATCGGAGGGATCCTCGAAGAAGATCACAAGGTCAAGCTCGTTATAGGCGGCGCGGGCAGCGATCTGCTGATGTCCCCCCTGACGGCAGGACATATAACGGAAGATGTTCAGTCCCGTTGCCTCGGCAACAAGACGGCCGGTGGTACTGGTGGCACACACAGAGTGTCCTGCAAGGATCCCGCAATAAGCGATGCAGAACTGTACCATAAGCTCTTTCTTTCCGTCGTGGGCCATGAGTGCAATATTCATCCAGAAATCCACCTTTCGTCAAGATAATATCTATGTTGTAAAACCTGAGAAACTCAGACTTTTCCCAAAGGAATATGCTCCCCGGCAAGGCGCTTGGCAATGCGCAGGAACGCGCGGGAAGCGCCGGTGCTTCCGTAAAGGGCAAGGGCAAGCTCCTCACGGACGGAGGCGGGGACTGCCGCATCCTCCGGCACAACGCCGAGAAGCTGTGCACCTACCGCATCCACAAGGTCGTCCACGGTGATGACGCTGTCCCGCAGAAGACGGGGGCGGATCCGGTTGAGGAGCAGCCGGATCTCTCCCAGCTCTTCCTCAAAAAGCATGGCGGCGGCACGCTGCCCGTCCCGCAGGGCGGAAGCATCCCATGTGGTCACGATGACCGCCATGTCCGCAAGACCCTTTGCCAGCCGGAAGGCAGAGCCGATGCCGGCGGCAGAATCCAGAAGCACAAATTCATAGCGGGTTTTTGCCTCTTCCACAAGCTGCTTCATGGCGGGAAGGGCGATCTCCTCCGCAGTGACGGATACAGGCGCTGCCAGATAGGAGAGATTGGGGATACGGGGATGGGGATATACCGCATCCGCAAGGGGAATGCGCCCGCTGAGCACATCGCCGAAATTGGTGGCGGCGGCACCTTCGATCCCCAGAGAAAGGTCAAGGTTTCCCAGACCCAGATCGCAGTCGATGCACAGGGCGCTGTGCCCGATGGCAGCAAGGCAGGATGCGATCGCAGCAACGGCCGTGGTTTTCCCGGTGCCGCCTTTTCCGCTGGTAAAGACAATCGCCTTGCCCATATCGATCCTCCTGAGGCAAATGATATCCGCATACCATTATATACAGAAATCCGCCTGTTTGCAAGAGAATTTCCCGTCGAAACGGAGAAGTATCCAAAAAGTTGTGCGAAATATGCCTTTACCGGGTCTCTACATCGGGGTCAGGGTCCGCACGGCGGCCGGGACACTTGAGGATGGGGCAGCGGGAGCAGTTTTCGTAAGCCTTGCCGCTTTCAAAAATGATGCCGCTGTTGGACTTGGAGGGGAGCATGAGCATACTGTCGGTAAGCTTCACGCCCACTTCCTCAAGAACCTTTTCCCTGTCCAGCATGCCGAAAAGCTGCAGCTGCCCGGAAAGAGGCCAGTCCTGAATGGAGCCGGGGTTCATGGAGGCAAAATGTCCCGTAAGCCCGTAGGTCTCCTGCATCCAGGGACGGGCGGCAATGTGGATGTGGGTCAGGTACATTTTGCGGATCTCTTCGCACCAGAACTCGGCAAGGAAGTCATCCCTGTACCCCTCTGCCCACTTCTCCAGCTCCGTTCCGCAGGAGGCAACGAAGGGGAACACCCGGTTCACCTTGTCGAAATTCTTCCGCATCAGAGGAGACACCACCTTGATGCCCTCGATGATGACAAAATCATCGCCCTTTTCATCAATAGAGGAAACCTGAAAGACCATTTTGGGCCGAGCGGCGGCCTGTGCTTCTTCCAGCAGGGCTTTCAGCTCCTCCTGTTCGTCTTCGCCGCCCATGGAAAGGATCTTTTCCCGTTCCTTCTCCGTCAGCGCATCGTTTTCCAGCGTGAGAAGGATGTGAGAGCCGATCTGCTTTACGGTCAGTTCTGCCATTTGCAATCACCCCGAAGAAATTATATCAAGGGGAGATTTGCCTTGTCAACAGCAGGCTGAGCAAGATGATCCAAACCCGTTTCCGAACGGGATTGACAGAAGATTTTCCTTGGGGCATAATGGTTTTATCAAATTCGATCTGCGGGAGGAATCATCATGATATCCGTTGCGCGTTTCTCGGAAAAAACAGCAGTTCAGGCGCATGAAGGCACAATTCTGGGCGCAAATGTGCTCCCGGAGGGGACAAAAGCGCCCTTCCGTCATTTCTACGGCTATCTGGAAAACTGGCATGCCATGGCGGGCCATGCCCATCCCACGGATGAGATCTATCACATTCTGCAGGGCAGCGGCACCGTTATTGTGGGCGGACTCAGCCGGGATGTCTCTGCGGGAGACATCGTGGTGATCCCCGCAAATGTGTGGCACACACAGGTCTGCCGGGACGGGGGACCTTATCTCTGGGCTGCCTATTGGTGGGAGGTCATCCCCGAGGGACGGAATGTGCCCGAGGACGTGCTTCAGGTGAAGCGGTTTAACAAGGAGACCGCATTTCCTGCCCACGGCGGCACCATTCTTGCCGATGCGGTGCTTCCCGAGGGGCTTACCGCACCATTCGGTCACGCCTATGGTTACATGGATGAGGGTGGGACCATGGAGGGACACCGGCATCCCACAGTGGAGATTTACGTCATTGAAGAGGGAACGGGCGTCATTTCCATTGACGGGGAGGAAACCGTTCTGGAAAAGGGCGACGTGGTCACCATTCCCCCCAATGCATGGCATGAGCTCACGGCGAAGAACGGCAGTCTCACATGGTTTGCCTTCTGGTGGGATACCGATGCGGAGGAATTTATATGACAAGACTGAGTACCTCTGCGGCGAAGTTCAACGCGGCGGATGAAGAGCGGAAATTCGGTGATATCGCAAACAGCGAGGCTGCCCGATGGCTGGAAGACCATGCGCCTCTTCTGGAATGCCCGGAGCCTGTGCTGGAGGAGATTTTCGACTTTCGGTACTGGACCTTCCGCAAGCATATCCGCACCACCCCGGAAGGGCAGATCGTGACGGAATTTTTGCCGGATGTGCCATGGGCGGGGGCATATAACTCCATTAACGCCGCCGCAGGCTTCCATTTCCGTGAGGGCAGATGGCTTCGGGGGACGGAAGACCTGTTCAAAAGCTACCTCATCTTTTGGATGCGGGGCAGCGGAAA
>JAFQKD010000142.1 GCA_017397075.1 Oscillospiraceae bacterium
ATCAACATGATCTCCGCCGGCGCCGATTATGATTACGTGCTGCGGGTGGGCAAATCCACCCTTGCCACATTGAATCAGGTGAGAGGAGAAGATGCATGAGAGGCTCAAACCGCATTTATCACAGACCCTACTGTCCCCCAAACCGCAGGGAGGACCTGAAAAAGCCCTTCATCTGCCGCCTTGCTCCCTTTGCGGAGGGTTTTGAATTTGAATGGCTGGATGCTTACTGTGACGGCAGCCACACCCTGTACTACGGTCTTCGGGGCAGTGAGGAAAAAATTGCCCTCCCCGTTACCGATGCCGTCGTCCGCATTGAGGGTCTCCTGCGGGACACCGACTACGAGTTTTATCTGGAATCCGCGGCAGGCGAGCGCAGCAATGTGCGCCTTCTCCGCACGGCGGAAAATCCGGAGGGCGCCACGGTCATCAACTATCTCCACAAGGACGACGATCAGTACAGCTTCAGCGGCAAATACCTCTGCAGCCCCTCCATCGTCCGCTGCGAAAGCGGAAGGCTCATTGCGGGCATGGATGTTTTCGGCGGCATGATGCCCCAGAATCTGGTGCTCCTCTTCAAGTCCGAGGATAACGGCAAAACCTGGCGGTATCTTACCGACCTTTACCCCTTCTACTGGGCAAGCCTCTTCCGGCACCGCGGCGTGATCTACATTCTCGGTCTCACCACCGAGTACGGTAATCTCCAGATCTCCTGTTCCCGTGACGATGGGGAGACCTGGGAAAACCCCGTCACCCTGTTCTACGGCTCCAGTGTGCTGTGCGACAACGGCGGCTGCCACAGAGCGCCCATGATGGTGAACAATATCGGCGGCAGGCTCTACACCTCCACGGAATACGGCTGCTGGAAAACCAGCCATCTGCCCGCCGTCCTCTCCATCGATGAAAACGACGACCTCATGGTACCGGAAAACTGGGTGCGTTCCGAGCTTATGCCCTTTGCGGGCGAATGGAAAAAGGCCGCAGCCGAGCCTGTGCAGGACTGGGTCATGTCCTTCCCCGGCGGCTGGCAGGCCAAAGACGGCAGACAGCTTGACACCATGGAGGGGAATGTTCTTCGCGGCCCCGACGGGAACATCTATAACTATCTGCGTTGGCGGCTTGGCGCATTCCTGCAGCTGAAGGTGAACGAGAATGACCCGGAAGCACCGCTGGAATTTGCGAAGATCGTCAATGCCCCCGTATCAAACTCCATGTTCAAGGTTCTGCCCTGGAAAAACGGCTACCTTCTGGTCACAAACCACGTGACGGAAAACTCCATGAAGTTCCACGCGGGCATCAACCGAAACGTGCTTTCCGTATTTTACTCCGAGGATATGGAAAATTTCCGCTTCCTGCGCTCCGTGGTAAACAGGGACACAGAAGACCCGGAGAACGTAGGTTTCCAGTACCCCGCCACCATTCTGGAGGGGAACGACCTGTATGTCACCGTCCGCGCATCCTACGGCAGCGCCCATGCCTGCCACGACGCAAACTACAATCTGTTCTTCCATCTGAAGGATCTGACACTGTAATTCGCGCAAAAATGCCCTCTGCGATACCGCAGAGGGCATTTTTTATGACAAGATCAGCTTGTCACTGACTTCGTTTGAACCGCTGGTCCTGCTGAAGAGCTCCAGAAGCTGCTCCACGGTAAGATGCTTTTTCTCTTCCCCCGACACATCCACAACGATCCGTCCGGCATACATCATGATGAGCCGGTTGCCGTAACGGATGGCATCACGCATATTGTGGGTGATCATGAGGGTGGTAAGCTCATCCTGCTGAATGATGCGTTCCGTGGCATCCAGCACCTTTGCCGCAGTCTTGGGATCAAGAGCGGCGGTGTGCTCATCCAGAAGCAGCAGCTTCGGCTTCTGCAGCGTTGCCATGAGCAGAGTCAGCGCCTGTCTCTGTCCGCCGGAAAGCAGGCCAACCTTGGCGCTCATCCGGTCTTCCAGACCCAGATCCAGAATCTTGAGCTTCTCCCGGTAGATCTCCCGCTCCCGACGGGTAATACCGGGAAGAAGTCCCCGTCTTCCGCCTCTGCGAAGGGCAAGGGCAAGGTTCTCCTCGATCTGCATGGTGGCAGCCGTGCCCATCATGGGATCCTGAAACACGCGGCCGATATATTTTGCCCGCTTGTGTTCGGGAAGTCCCGTGACGTTTACCCCGTCAATAAGGATGCGTCCCTCATCCACACGCAGCGCACCGGAAACGCAGTTGAGCATGGTGCTCTTTCCCGCGCCGTTTCCGCCGATGACGGTAATGAACTCGCCCGGCTTCAAATGAAGGCTGAGCCTGTTGAGCGCAACGTTTTCGTTTACGGTACCGGGGTTAAATACCTTGGTGATATTCTCAATCTTAAGCATGGTGCGCCTCCCTGTGTCCGTGTCTGTGAACATGTCCCCGAAGATTCGGCACGGCAAGGAACACTGCCACGATCAGCGCGGAGATCAGCTTCAGGTAGTTGGAGTTGATGTCCAGAAGACTGATGACAGACTGGATGACCACATAGTAGATGATGGCGCCGATGCTCACCGCAAGAAGCTTCAGCCCGAAGTTGCGGAAAATCCGGGAGAAGATCACATCGCCGATGATGATGGCGGCAAGACCGATCACGATGGCGCCGCGGCCCATATTGATATCCGCAAAGCTCTGATACTGGGCAAGAAGCGCACCGGAAAGCGCCACAAGCCCGTTGGAGAGCATAAGGCCGAGAACCTTATTTCTGTCGGTATTGATGCCCTGCGCCCGAGCCATATGGGCATTTACGCCGGTCGCACGGATGGAAGAACCGAGCTCCGTGCCGAAGAACCAGTAGAGCACCCCGATGAGCACCAGCGTAAAGATTCCCACGGTGAATACCGGGTGCTGCCAGAAGGGACGGATCCCCTTCTGCACATCCTGCAGATACCGCAGAGAGACGAACATCTCGTAATTGTTCACGTTCAGCGCCTGATTTGCCTTCATGTTCATGATGGCAAGGTTTACCGACCACAGACCGAGCTGGGTCAGAATGCCGGAAAGGATGGCGGGGATCTTCAGCGTGGTATGGAAAAAGCCGGTAACAAGCCCTGCCAGAAGCCCGGCGATCAGCGCCATCAGCATGGCTGCCCATACATTCCAGCCGGCAACCAGCAGCATGGCGCAGACCGCGCCTCCCGTGCAGAAAGAGCCGTCCACCGTAAGATCCGCAATGTCCAGCAGCTTATAAGTAATGTATACACCTATGGCCATGATCCCCCAGACAAGGCCCTGTGCAACAGCACCGGGCAGGGCGTTCAGCAAGCCTGCCATAGAAAACTCCCTCCTGAATATTCGTGATCAAGCTGTCAGGGAAGGGCGGGACACAGAGCGTCCCGCCCTCCTGTTCACTTCGGACGTGTTTTACTCCGCTGCGATAGCTTCGTAGCCTTCGGGAACGGGAAGCTCCAGCGCGGTGCAGATGGCTTCGTTGTACTTGGAGGTGAAGTTCTCTGCGTAGGCGATCTCCATGGCAGAGATATCCGCCTCACCGGTCAGGATGGCGGCTGCCATGCCGCCGGTGGTGACGCCCAGATCGTAGTAGCTGATGGTGAGGGTGGCAACACCGCAGCCCTTGCAGATGCCTTCTTCACCGGCAATGACCGGGACCCCGGCAGGCTGGCAGATGGCGTCCACGATGCCGGTGGCGCCGGCGATGGTGTTATCGGTGGGGATGTAGATCACGTCGGATTCATCGGCTGCCTTCTGGGCAACGGCCTGAATCTCGTTGGAATCGGCAACGGGGTACTGGGTGCAGGTGTAGCCAAGCGCTTCCAGCTCGGTCTGCACGGTATCCACCTGATACTGGGAGTTTGCCTCAGCAGAGCAGTAGAGAAGTCCCACAGTCTCAGCATCGGGGAACCATTCATTCAGCATGGCAGCCTGCTGATCCAAAGGAGCAAGGTCGGAGGTGCCGGAGATGTTGCCGCCGACAGTGCCGTTAAAGTCTGCAATGTCAAGAGCAACGCCGTACTCGGTAACAGAGGTGCCGAGGATCGGGATATCGGAGGTAGCCGCAGCAGCAGCCTGCAGAGCGGGGGTGGCGTTTGCCATGATGAGATCCACACCGTCAGCCACGAAGGCATTTACGATGGGAGCGCAGGTGGCCGTATCACCGGCGGCGACTTCCACGCGGATATCCACATTTTCTTTGCCGAGAGCCTCTTCCAGAGCATCCACAAAGCCCTGTGTTGCAGCATCCAGAGCCTCATGAGGCATCAGCTGGCAGACGCCCACAACGAACTTGTCGTCCGCAGCAGCATCATCGGCAGCATCGGCAGTATCATCCGCAGTGTCGGCGGCAGTATCGTCAGCAGCATCGGCTGCAGCATCGTCGTCGGCAGGTGCGCCGCAGGCAGCAAGGCTGAGAAGCAGCATGGCCGCCATCAGCATAGCAACGAGTTTCTTCATGATTTGTTACTTCCTTTCTTCCCCTTTTCGGGATCTGACGATGCCAACTATACGCCTTTATCATCCGTTTGTCAACAGTATATGCAATTTATTTTTGCTGATTTTGCAATATTTTCTCCTAATATTACACTTTCATGTTTGAAATTGCAATTATGATTTTGGTATTTAAATCCTAAGTGATTTAAAGTGTTTTGGATTTAAATCCGCAAAGTATATACAAAAAAATGTTCCTGCGGCGCAAAACCGCAGGAACAAATAATTTTTTACTCGATGGTGGTTTTTCTCATTTCCCAGACCTCCAAAGCCGTCGGCGCTGCGGAATCCGGGGCAAGCCGCACACCGCAGGACGCGGGATCCGTGGGATAGGCTCTGCGGCAGATGGCCTGCAATGCATTGCAGTACACCTCCACGACACAACCGTCCACGAAGATGTCCAGCTCCACATCCTCGCCCTTTTCCAGCTTCAGCGGCGCCTCCTCCCGGATGTCCCACTCTCCGTTATAGCCGCTCTTCGTCAGATCCATCACAAGCTTCCCGTTTTCCCGGTCAACAAGGATCTCCGTATATTCTCTCCCGTCGGCGCTTTCCTTCACCCGGAAGCCGAAAACGCCCTCAGTTCCGGCGCTCCATTTTGCCTTCATGCGGAAGGAGGTGCCGTTTTTCACCGGGACGATGCCGTCCTGCAGGGAATCGAAAACCTGATGCTCACCCTGAAGAGCATCCAGCTCTTCCGCAGGGGCCATCCGCAGGCAGTACCGCTTTTCATCCCACCAGAGCACTCTGGGGAAGCTGTAAATGCCGTTCCAGCCGTAGGTCTCATCCTGCCGCTCGAAATCCTCATCCCGCAGCCATGCCCACATGATGTGCCGGTTTTTGTCATCGATAAGCGCCTCCGGGGCAAAGAAAGCGTTATCCTTCCAGCTCATGCGCTCATGGATCTCGGGATGGAAGGTCTCACCCTCCACCGTGCCCACATAGTAGCGGCAGCCCTTGTTATGCGCAATGCACAGCTGCAGCCACTTATCCGTAGGCTTACCGCCGGAGGGGGCATCGTACAGAGGCAGGAAGCTGGGGCACATATCGTCCTCGGTGCGGTCGGGAAGATCATCCCCCCGCTCCTCATGGGCATAAAACCGGTGGACAAATTCCCAGTTTACCAGATCCTTTGAGCGGTAAAGCTCCGTCCAGTCCCCCTGATACATTTCCGGGGAGTTCTCTTCTCTGCCGAACTCGTTCAGCACGCAGAGATTTCCCGTCTGCATATAGTAAATGCCGTTCTGCTTCCAGATGTTGGAGGGGTCGGCATTGCCCAGATGGATCGTTTCTCCGTTTATGACCTCATCCCGAACGCCCCAGTAGCTTGCGTTTATGGCAATGGGCTCCATCCGCTCCCACACCTCATAGGGCGGGCGGGCTTTCGCCATGGCGATGCCGCTGCGGTCCTTTTCCGGGTCCTTCGCCGCAAACTTCCAGAAGGTGAGATAGGCCGTGCCGTCATCATCCAGAAACGCACCGCCGGAAAAACAACCGCCGTCACCTTCATGCACGGTAAGTGCATCAGGCAGCCGCTTCCAGTTCAGAAGATCGGTGCTGACAAGATGCCCCCAGTGGAAGCCCTCGGTCTCCCGCACCTGATAGAGGAACATGAGATGGTATACGCCGTCGGCAAAAAAAGCGCCGTTGGGGTCGCCGGGCACAGCGTATTCCCCGGGGGCAACAAAGTGATACCCCGGTCTGTGGAGATCTTCGGAGAATCGGTTGGTGTTCATAAAAAAATCCTCCCGCTGAATTTTCCCCATTTTAGCAAACGCCATCTCCGCTGTCAACCGAAAATACAGGTTGCAGAAACTGCCGTTTCGTGCTATATTCGGGAAAAAACCACGGGGAGGTTTTTCCATGAAGCTTGAAAACGCACGTCTCTCGGTCACCTTTGCGGAATGCGGCAGGATCGATACCCAGAGGTTTGACAGCACCGCCATCGTCACCGGGGTCATCCTTGACGGCAAGTACGAATTCTGTGTGCCGGAGCAGGTGCTTTCCCACCGCAAAACCACAAACGGCGTGGGGCTCTGCGGAGAATTCGTGCTGGACGGTCCTGCGGAGGAGGCAAAGGCGGGCGAGTGGTTTGTAAAGCCGGGGGTGGGTCTTCTGCAGCAGCCCGAGGATAACCTGCCCTACAATATGTGGCGGCGGTACGAGGAAAAGCCTTTCCCGGTAACGGCGGAGCTTTCCGGAAACACCGCTCTTTTCCGCCAGCACTGCACCGTGCAGAACGGCTGGGGCATTGATATCGAAAAGCGGTTTACTTTGGAGGATAACCGGCTTATTCTGGACTATTTTGTCACAAACACCGGGGAAAAGTCCTGCCTTCTCAAGGAGTATCAGCATAATTTTGTCTCCCTTGCGGGGGAATACGCCCAAAAAGGCTACCGCCTTTCCATGCCCTGCAACGCTCTTACGGCGGAATATGAAAACGGCCGCGTCCGCTCCCAGACCACAGGGGATGCCGCAGAAGGCGTACTCCGTGCGGAGGGCACGGACATTGTCTGGCAGAAGGATCTGGAGGGTCTGGTGCTGTACCACAGAGGCGAAACCATCCTTCCCGATGCTCCCCGGTACTGGAAGCTCTCCCTTGAGGGTTCCCCCGTGGCCATGACGGAGGAAACGGACTTCACCCCCACCCGCATCGACGTCTGGGCACCGGAGCACTGCATCAGCGCCGAGTATTACCAGACCGTTTCCATCGCCCCGGGAGAAACTGCCCGGTGGCGCCGCACATGGAGCTTTGAAGACTGAAACATGCCCTGCGGGTTATCCGCAGGGCATGTTTTTCACGACAGGAACAATACTACAGGCATAAGGGTATATGCCGGGGTCTCCGCAATGAGGCTTCCCTCCTCCACGCGGAAGGGACAGGGAACGCTTTCTCCCTCCGGGGTGAGCATTTCCAGCTTTTCCACAGGTTTTTCCGTGACGATGGGGATCTCAAAAAGCTGATCGAGACCGATGTTGAAAAACACGCACATCAGTCTCCCGTCGGGAAGCTTCCCCCCGCGAAGATACACCTCCGAATCGCCGGCGTAATACACAGGGAGATTTCCGGTGCGTCTCAAAATATCCCCGATTTGCTTTTTTCTTGCACCGTTCAGAAATGCCGCGCTCTGGTTATAGCCGAAACCGGTATCCGGTGTACCGCAGAAAACCACCGCCGTGCCGCCAAGGGCATTTTGATACAGCGTCACTGCCGGGAAAAGAACTTCTTCCCCAATGCCGTTTGCAGTGGAAAGTGCCATGGAAAGCACCTCCACATCCTCGCTGAGAGGCACAAGCTCCCGGCTTTCCATCTGCCGCCTTACGGTAGTACCCGTGATGCGGATGCGCTCCTGATTATAAAGCTTTCCCGTCCATTCCCGAACTTCGATGCCGAGAAGTCCCCCAAGTCCGCGGTCGATGAGCTGCTTTGCGCCTTTTGAGGACAGGAATACCGTGCCGGAAAGCATGGCGGAAAGCTCCGCATCGGAAAAGCCGCAGATCTTGTCCTCGTCCAGGAACACCGCGCCCTCTCCTTCCCGGGCAAAATACAGCGGGAAACCGAACCGTTCCAAAACGCAGGTCGCCCAGGGACTGATGAGTTTTGCGTTGAACCCGGGAACATCCAGCTCATAATCCCGCTTTGCGGAAAGCGGGATCCTGCATCCCACAGGAGCGAGAGAATCGGAAAGCTTCATCAGCGCATCGTAGAACCCGGCATGCTTTGCCAGGATCGCCCGATAGGCTTTTCCTGCGGAAAGATCCACCCCCGCCTGAGTGATCCAGTGCTTTGCACCCTTTGCCCCTTCCAGAATGGATGAAGTCATCTGTGCATGAAGAAGGGCAGCGCCTGTGGCATATCGGTTATGGGGACAGGTATCCGTCTCCGCAAGGAACACATCGATCTTCCCCCGCAGAGTTTCCCGCTGCATGGCTGCGCGGGCGGCATTTTTGGTGAAAAATCTGGCACCTGCCGCACCGTAGGCACCGTTATTGAACCGGGCGATACGGGGATTCCCTTTCCCCGCAAAGGCATCGGCAATATCCTCGGTGAACTCGCAGTAGTTTGCGGCAATGGAGATCGCTCCCTGAATGGCGGGGTCAACACTGTCGATCCCTTCCCGCATAGCCTTCACCGCAGAGACTATGCCGTCCCGCTGGGTATCCAGATAGATCTGCCGGTACCGTTCATCCTCCGGCTTACCGGAGAAAATGCGGCCGATCAGATCCTCCCGGGTCATGTTCGTCCCTGCCCGGCGGTTGAATTC
>JAFQKD010000143.1 GCA_017397075.1 Oscillospiraceae bacterium
CTATAATATGCGATATATCCCACAAGGAGGAGCGACAGAATATGGTTTGTACATTGGGAGCCTCCCTCTGACGAGGGAGGTGGATTTTGCGAAGCAAAAGACGGAGGGAGAGAAAAGGTTAAAGCAATTTCTCTCCCCCAGTCTCGCACAATCGCTCGACAGCCCCCTCGTCAGAGGGGGCCAATAAACGTCCTGCTGCGAACAGAATTTGGCTGCGGGGATACAGGCACGCAGGCTGCCCGTTATACGGGCTGTCCTGCCTACTGAATTTCCTGCTCGAGAGAGTCAAATTCCGGTGTTGAGAAGAACTCACCGAGAGTGATACCGAGTCCGTCGCAAATCATTTTGATCGTCAAAAGCTTGGGATTTTGGCTTTTGCCATACAAAATGTTTTTGATACTGGATGGAGGCAATGCGGACAGCGTTGCAAGTCTATTGATGCTGATCTCATGTTCGCCACAGAGCTTTAGAATCCGATTGCGCACGGCAGAAAGTGTATCCATATTGCACCTCTTGAATTGTTCTGCCTTAAGGGTAAACAATTCTGTTGCACAATATAGGCTATGCATGCTACTATTAGGCTATGCATAGCCGATAAGGAGGTGCGGACGGAACATGAAATGCTGTACATTCTTCGGACACAGGCAATGCCCGCAGCGGATCGAGCCGATGCTTTTGCAGACGGTGGAGGAACTGATCCGGGAGCACGGTGTGACACTGTTTTATGTGGGCGGTCAGGGGGAGTTTGACAGGACGGTTCAGCGGGTGCTGAACAAGATGCAGGAGAGGTACCCCAAAATCGAATGGTATGAGGTGCTGGCCTATCATCCCGAAAGGAAATCGGGTGAGCATAAAACACTTTTTCCGGAGGCCGCAGAGCTTGGCCCCGTGCGTTTTGCGCTGAGCCGCAGAAACCGCTGGATGGTTCTTCACGCGGATTTTCTCGTTTGTTATGTTGCCCACGATTGGGGCGGTGCTGCCCGGTTCGTGGAATATGCCCTGAGGCAGAAAAAGTGTGTGATCAATTTGGCGGAAAAATAACGCAGCTGTCGAAAAATCGACAGCTGCGTTTTGTGCTTTATCCCGGATTCTGGGCAGTACGCTGAATGACCATGTCCTGCCATTTTTCGTTCAGGGTGACAAACCTTGCGTTCCACCCGGAAACCCGGACGGAAAGCGTTTTGTACTGTTCGGGATTTTTCCGTGCTTCCAGAAGGGTATTCACGTCCACCGTATCCAGCTGCAGGAAAAAGCCGCCAAGCTGCAGAAATCCGTCCATAAGTCCAACAAGGGCGGTGATGCCCTGCTCCCCGTTTAGCGAGGCGGGGTAGAGCTTTATATCCAGCGCAGCGCCGCTGAACTGCTTTTCCAGATCGGCTTTGCAGTGGGATTTGATGACGGCAGTGGCGCCCTGTGTGTCTGTGCCGGGAGTGGGGGAATCGTTGCCGGAGAGGATCTCCCCCTGTTTTGCCCCGAAGGGGGTCGCGCAGCGGAAGGGGAGCCAGTCGATCTGTCTGCCGAAGGTGCTGACGCCGGGGATAAAGCGGACGGGACAGCTTTCTGCGGCGTCTCTGGCAGTGACAAGTGCCGCGAAATCATTCAGAATGCGGCTGTGCCAAAGGTCGGCCTCGTCGCTGTCGTTGCCGTAATATACGCAGGCGCTGCGGATATACTGCCGCAGCTCTTCATGCCCTTCCCAGTTATTCTGCAGGATGCCGACAAGCTCCGAAAGGGTGACTTTCTTCTCGTCGAAGACAAGCTTTTGGATAGCCAGCAGGGAATTTGCCGCATCCGGTGCGCCGCCGATATGGGCGGAGCGGAGAAAGTACACAGGACCCAGATCCGTATACGCACGGGCGCTTTGAATGCAGCCATCCTCAAAGAGGCTTACCACGGAGGCGGGATAGGCTCTGTCTGCCTGCCATACACCGTCTGCGCAGGAATACTCCCCGCGGATGTAGGTGTCATAAAACGCATCCACGTCCTTCTTTAACTCCCGATGGAAAGCGGCGTAGACCTCCTCTGCGGAGGCGAAATTCGGTGCTCTCTCCCCGTCAATGCCGATGGCACGGCAAAGAGTCCGCAGAGAGTCGATGCACATATAGAGGAAGTTGGTTCTGCCCGGGATCTGTACCTCCCAGCAGCCGTCGTTGGCAAACATCCGCGCTTCCTCGGGGGAATAACCCTGCCGGGCAAAAGCACGGAGGATCAGCTCCTCATTATAAACGGCAACGATGCCGCCGCCATGGCGCATGACCTCCGCGATTCTCCGCTTCAGCGCAGGAGGAGTATTGCGGTTCAGCCGCACGGTAATGGGGAAATCGGAGATGGAAAGCTCCTCCACGATATCGAGGACGAGGCCGGTGACCTCGTTTGCTACCTCGTTTCCCGCGGAGTCAAGACCGGCAAGGACGATGTTCTGGTAATGCTGTGCATCGCCGCTTCCCACAGGGGTATCGGACTGGATCCACTCACAGCCCTTGATGAAAAAGGAAGCGAGGATCTTTCGCGCATCCGCCAAAGTCAGTGCGCCGCTTGCCAGATCGCCCTTGAGATAGTCCCCCAGAAGCCAGTCGATCCGCCCGATACCGGGCCAGTTGCCGCACAGACGGGTAAAGGCGAAGATAAACCACAGGCACTGCACCGCTTCATGGAAGGAACGGGCAGGCTGAAACGGCACCCGGGTAAGCAGCCTGTGCAGATCCGGACGGGTATCCTTGGTGAGGGCGAGATACCTTCCGTGCCAGATGCGGATGGCCTCGATCACATTCTGCAGGCTGCGGAGAAAGGCCGTCTGCTTTTCGGTAAGCGAGGGATCGCAAAGCCGCTGGGCGATCTCTTCCTCATAGGAGACGAGACCTTCCTTCAGCACCCGGTCAAAACGGATGGTCAGGTGGCTTACGGAGCTTTGCAGCGGCTCGCCATGAAAGCACGCCGGGATCACATGGCGGATGCCGTAACCGAGAGTTGCCGCGCCGCAGACCAGCTCCTCCGGGCAGAGGCGCAAAGGGGCGGTTTCGGCAATGCGGGTAATGGCAAGATCCTGCTTCTCCAAAGGGGAGAGGGATGCAAAGCCGGGGATGTCATCCATAGTCACAAAGCCGTGAGAAACAGCTTCGTCGCCGTATTTTCCGTGGAGAGACTCCCATGCCCATGCCCGTACAGCTTCCGGCAGACGGATGGGGCGGGGGAGTGCTGCTGCGGTGGGGAAGATCATGCATATCACCTCTTGACATATTTTATCAGAATCCTTGCAAAATGATATATAAAATACTATACTTTCCTTGTATTATTTTCTCATATCAGGAGATAAACATGGAGATTACCACCATCGAGATCCGGAATATCACCGCCCATGGCCTTTGCAGTGATGTGGAAGGCATGCATCACAGAAAGACATTGCCGGTGCTCTCCGTGGTGCAGTCGGTGCACGGAAGCTACGAAATCGGTCTGGATGAAGAGACACCGTTTTTTACCGGAGAGGGCGGAGCGTTTGTGGCGCCGGCAGGCGTGCGGCAGGATATCGTGCACCACAACGGAGACGGCGGGTACATGCAGGCTCGGTGGGTGTTCATGAACGTGGTGCTCAACGGGATGTTTGCACTGGAGGAGGTTTATGAGTTGCCCAGACGGATTTCTCCTGCACGGGAGGCGCTGCTGTCGCGTTGGATGGAGGCCATCAGCTCCGGTGTGTCCGTCTGCGCAAGGTATGCTGCCTGTTATGAGCTGACAGAGCTGCTCTTGTCCGAAGCAAAGAAAAAGCCCTGTGCATTTGAGGATACGCCTGCACATCTGCGCCGGTTTGTGGATGAGCACTTTGCAGAACCCATCACGGCGGAAACGCTGGCGGAGACGGCTATCTGCTCAGTAGCCAGCCTGTACAGACTGTTTCAGAATCATTTTCACACATCCCCGCATAACTACATCAATTCCGTCCGGCTGGGGAAGGCTGCTGTGCTTCTGGAAGAGCGGGTGGACAGCGTCGCCGCCGTGGGGGCGAAGGTGGGCTTCGAGGACCCGGCATATTTTTCCCGGCTGTTCAAAAAGCAGTACGGACTTTCCCCGGCGCAGTACATGCAGATGCTGGAAGCCCGGAGAATGTGACAGGCTTGGGGAACAGACGATGGCTATGACTGTTCCTGTATCATGCACTTAGATGTGATGAGATGCGGAAACCTGAGATTTTCAGAACAGACACAAGGGCGTGCTGCAGCTTCTGCAGCACGCCCTTGTGCATGGGTCACGCTTTTGCGGTGTGATATCTGGGATCGTTTGCAAAGCGGTTCACGGAAAGCTTCAGGGTGGTGACGCTTCCGGGGCAAAGTTCAGCGGCAAAACGGCTGCCGGAGAGATCTTCCGTGAAGGTGCTGCCGTCCGCAAGGGTGACTTCCGCCTTGGTGAAGCTGTGCTCGCCGTAAGCGCCGCCCTGCAGGATGACGGTGCGGTCCTTCAGGGGACTTGTGTTTACCAGTGTTACGGTGATGCTGTCCCTGGATACCCCGCTCACAAGCGCTGCCACATCCTGGGGCAGACCGGGACGGTTTTCCGCGGGATCAAAGTAGAACAGGCTTGCCATAAGGATGCCGCCGTTATACTGGGGCAGAGGGCAGCCCATGGTGAGATGCACAAGACCCTCGGTGACCACGGGGTTCCGCAGCTGCAGATAGTCATCGCCGTAGTTTTCCACAGGCTGGGTATCCTCCCGCAGCTTTTTCAGCTGATAGAACACAAGGTCAAGGTCATACTGCAGCTTGTCCTCGGGATAGTCGGGGTAAAGTCCCGCATGGTAGCCGGTAAGGGCACGATCCTGCCCGCCAAGGTATTTGGTGGCGGAGGTGTAGGAGGAATAGGCATCGGGGAAGCCTTCGGTTTTGGTGATGACACCGGGGTTCAGCATGGAAAGGGTGTCCTTTCCGGGGATGGAGGTCTTTTTGAGGATCTCCAGCTCCCGGGGATCGAAGGTAATGTGCCATGCCTGCGCGAGATGGCGGGGATCAAGAGCCTGAAACTCGAAGCGGCCGTCCACCTGCGGGTGCTTCACAAAGTCGGGACGGTAACCGCTGTTCGGCTCGCAGAAGACCTCCCACTTCAGCTGACGGTACTGAATGTCGCTGCCGGGGTCTGCATACTTGTAGGGCACATAGACGGCGCCGTCCTGCTCCACACCGTAGGCAAGAAGCTTTTCCGTTTGCTCCCGCACCCATGCCATTTTGGAGGTGTCTCCGGTCAGGAGACACTGGTTCTGCCCGGCGATGGTGATGCCCTCGGCAATGAAGGAAAAACCGTGGGGGAAGCACCAACCGTAGTAGCCGCCGTACCATTTTCCCTCCATGAGCTCCCCGACGATGCCGTTCGGACCCACATTATCGGGGATGACGCCGCCGTTTCGCGCTGTGCGCTCACGCCATGCGTCCACATAGTCCAGTACCCAGGTTTTGAATTTTTCGTCCCCCGTGTGGAGATAGGCGTTGGTCATAAGGGAGGTGGAAAGCAGATTTGCGGGAGCATCGCATCTTTCCTGACGTTTTGCAATGGCAACACCCATTTTTCGGGCATTTTCCGCATCGGAGAGATCATCGTGGTATTTTACGCCTTCCACATCGAAGAAGGGAATGTTGTAGAAATCCAGCCAGCAGGGGTTCCGGTAGCCGAAGGAGGCGTTTTCGGGATCGGTGAAGCAGGCGCCGCGGCTTCCCGTTGCGGTGGAGCGGATGATGTGATGCTCGAAATCGTAGTTTGGCTCGGCGATGTTTTCCCCTTCGTTGAGATAGTAGCCCGCGAAACGAACAGCGCGGGCCTTGTTCTTCTCGTCTTCGGGATCGGCAAGGTTCAGGTTGTAGAAAAACTCCATGCTCTCGCCGATGTGCATCCAGTCGAACATGGTGAAAAAGTCATCCTCGATGCATGGAAAGTCACCTTTGGGGCTTGGATAGCGGGAAAGCTGCTCCGTCACTGCCTCAAAAGCGCGCTTTGCCATGGAGAGAAACTTCTTGTCCCCGCCCAGCACATAGGCAAGAGGCCAGGAATGGAAGCTTTCATACACATCGTCCGCTGAGCCTACCTTGAACTCTTCCGGAGGCAGCTGGGGCCATTTGGAGGTGTAGTCCGGGTTCAGATACTTTTCCGGGATGATATCCACAGCCTCGCCAAGGGTCTTCAGCAGACTGCGCTCCAGCACTGCCCAGCGGGGGATGGAGGCGGAGGCTTTGTTCAGCGAAAGCTTTTTCATACGCCCTCCATGTCCGCCTCGTACACACGCTCGCAGTTGTTGCCCATGAGATCGTCAAGGAAATCGAGACCCCAGTGCAGCCCCCAGTCAGTAATGACCTTTACTGCGTTTTCATACTGTCCCTTCATTTCCAGCACCGGCCAGTCGGAGCCGTAAAGAAGCCGCGCTGTGCCGAAGGCGTGCATACAGGCGCTGAAAATGGAGGCATAGTCCTCCCAGTTATCCGAAGCGGGCTTTACGGGGGATTTTGTGATAAAGCTGGAGACCTTCATATTTACGTTGGGGAGGGTTGCCACCTTCCAGAGGAAGTCATGAATCTCCTGGCTCTGGTCTGCCGCACCGGCAATGCAGCCAGGAACGTGGTTCAGCACGAAGGTCACGTCCTTGGCCTCTTCCATGGCGGGAAGCATGGTGAGGATGCCCTTGGGGTCGGAGAGAATATCCACCACATGGGCACGGGTCTTTGCCATGACGGCAAGATTTTCCCGGAACATGGGGAGCTTTTCCTCGGAAATGCTGTTCACACGGATGCCCCGGTATTTGGGGAATTCCAGAAAACGGTTGTGCACCGCTTCAAAATCGGGACTTGTCATGTCTGCGCAGGCAATGACGGCGGCAACAGCGGGGTCATGCCGGGTCAGGGTCAGCGTCCAGTTATCCACCTCTTCGGGGCCGCCCACGGTGCATTCCACAGAGACCATGCGGGAAATGCCGCAGGGCTCTGCAATCTCCAGAAAATCCGGAACGTAAACGGATTTGGGGAAGGGACTTGCCATTTCCGGCCAGGTAACGGTGGTACGGCGGGTGTCGTAAAGATGAATGTGTGCGTCAGTCCACATGAGAATGCCTCCTTATAAAATCACTTCGAACATATCAAATTGGGTGAGTGTGGGAACGGTAAAGGTGAGAACGCCCTTTTCCCAGCTGAAGGGCAGCGCTGTCTTATCCGGCAGACGGTGCAGTGCTTTGGGGTCATCGCAGCGGAGAGATACCGTAAAGCCGGGGATGGGGAGCATTTCCTCGTCGCAGAGAAGGTCAGCCGCGCTAAGAAGGAAGCCGTCCTCTGTGCGGAAGGTCACAAGCTCTACCTGCTTGGACGCAGTGGAGGAAACAGTGAAGCCCTTTCCGGTAAGCGCCGTTTCCGTCAGCGCCATGAGTAGCGCCTTGTAGGCGGGGCGGTCATCCGTTTCGGGATTTGCGGCGCACCAGATCACCCGGCCTTTGCCGCAATCGGCAAACACAAGGGCGGGATGCTCCATGGGGATGCCGGGAGGATTGGAGTGAATGGAGGCATACCGCTGCTCCTGTGGGTCTGTGTAGGGGAGGGTGATGTATGCTGCGGTTTTCACGGCGTCCGGGAAGGTCACTAAGGGGAGCTTATAGCTGTAAGGCATGGGATATTTTGCGTTGAACCAGCCGAACAGGGATTCGTACGCTTTTGCGGGGGCAAGATACGTGCGGGTCTCCTTTGTCATGCCGCGGAAAATGCCGCCGGTAAGCTCACGGAGAAGGATTTCGTCACCCGCACCGGAGAAATACAGCGTGCCGCCGTTTTTCACATAGTCGATCAGTCTCTGCCGCTCTTTTTCCGTCATGCCTGCGGCGCCGGGAACCATCACAAAGGGAAATTCGGAGAAATCCCCGGGGTATCCCTCGCTGAGGACGTTTACCGCCACGTGCTTCTGGATCATAGTGCGCACGGCACCCACCGCGCATTCCTTTGCAGTGAAGCCGGAATTATCCCGGTCATACCGTCCCCGGGTGCAGTAATAGACCCCCACATCGGAAACAAGGTCGCCCTTAAAGTAGGGCTCATAGGGGATCTGTTTTTCAAAGACACGGCCAAGCCTGTCATACAGGCGGCTGTCCAGCGTACCCACGGGATCAATGGCGTCGATGACCAGCGTCGCCCCGTGATGTGCGGCGGTGAGCAGCACCTCGGTGGTGAGCCGCTCCTCGGATTTGGTCACCGTGTGCTGAGTGAGATCCGAATCGCAGCGGCAGGTCATGTATTCAAAGGGCTGGTGTTTTGTGATGCCCCGATAATATTTTGCGGTGAAGGAGTGGTTGTACAGATCGCCGTAGAGATCACCGCCGGTATAATCGCAGGCTTCGTTTACAAGCTCTGTTGCGGCGTTGTGCCAGTCCCCCGCAACGCCAGAGGCGTAGTTCTGCTCAATGGGGATGCCGGGGAGGTACTTATGGGTGGTGTTTCTTGCCCACATGGCAAATTCGCCCATCCATTCCTGATGTTTCCGCACCCAGAGCTGCCACGTCTCATCATACCAGTTTTCTTCCGTGGGCATCTCCGTAAGTCCCGTCTCCCGCTGCCAGCGGTCACGGCAGTGGCTGCAGTAGCAGAAGCCCGGCCAGAACAGCATATCGTAGAACATACCGTCAAGGGTGAAGTATTCCGAGATTTCCCGGATCTGCTCTTCGGTAAAGGCGCGGTAGCCGGGATTGTTGGGGCAGCAGAGCCCTTTGCGCTGCTTTCTGTCCCGGGCGGAAAGGCCATCCTTGTTTCGCAGTGCCCATTCCGGATGGCGGTCTTCCTCGTAGGTATTGAAAATGAGACTGTAGTAGCCCACAACAGTCATGCCAAGCGCACGGCACCTGTCCGCAAGACGGCGCATCATATCCTCTCTGCCCTTGAAGGCATTGTGCATATGCCCGCTTTTTGTGGGCCAGTAGCAGTGACCCGTATGGGCCTGCAGATAGAGCATGGGGGTCTGCAGCTTTGCCTGCTGCAGATTTCGGACATAGTCCTCCACATCGAACTGAGACAGAAACGCTTCATCCCAGTCCTCAATATGCATGTCCACAAGGTTTCTGCGGTAACTGTTTTGATACCAGAAGCAATTCATGACGAAGCCTCCTTCGGAGATGATTCTCTGCTCAACATACACCATGGCAGGGCGGCTTGTCAATCAGAATCGGGAAGGGATTGCAAATTATTACGCTTTTTTCACTGCTCCTTGACGGGAAAGTTCGACAGGGATATAATACAGAAAATAAATATAATTAAAGGAGTGTTTTCCATGACCAGTTATCAGGTTGGCGCGCAGATGTATTCCGTTCGCGACAGGTGCCAGACCTATGAGGGACTGCTTGCCGCGCTGAAGGAGCTGAAGGCCGGCGGCTACAATACCTGCCAGATCTCCGGCGTGGGAAAAGATATTTCCGCAGAAGAGATCCGCAGAGCCTGCGATCTTGCAGAGGTCACCTGCACTTCCACCCATATCGGCTTTGAGGAGATGGAGCAGGATATCGAAGGGGTTATCCGCCGCCATGAGATCATGGGCTGCAAATATCCCGGCATCGGCGGTCTGCCCGCCCAGTATCGGGAGAGCAGCGAAGGCTATCTGGAGTTTGCAAAGCGGGCAACCGCAGTTGCGGAAAAGCTGGAAAAGGCCGGTATGCACTTCATTTATCACTCTCACCACTTTGAGTTCAAGCGTCTGCCCGACGGTAAGGTGGGGTATGATGTGCTGGTGGAGAACTCCTCCAACGCACTGCAGATGGAGCTTGACTGCTTCTGGGCGCAGGTCGGCGGTCAGAACGTGCTGGAGACTATCCGCCGTCTGAAGGGCCGTATGGAGGTCATCCACTTCAAGGATCTGCAGATCTGCGATTATCCCAACATTGCCATGACCAGCATCGGCGACGGCGCCATGGACTACAAGGCGATCATGGCTGCTGCCGAAGAGATCGGCGTGAAGTATGCCTATGTTGAGCAGGACAATGCCGTGGATGCCGAGTGCGGTTCTGTGAACTGCCTTGTGCGCAGTGCTCAGTGGCTGAAGGCCAACGGCGCACGTCTCTGAATCTGATTTTTGCGGCGGAGGAACCACCGGTTTCTCCGCCGGATTTTTGGAAAGGAAACTATGGGAAAACAAATCGATCTGACCCAGGGGCCGATTTGGAAAAGGCTTCTGCAGTTTTTCCTGCCTATCCTGCTGGGTGTGTTTTTCCAGCAGTTGTATAATACGGTGGACGCCCTTGTGGTGGGAAACTTCGTGGGCAAAAAGGCCCTTGCGGCCGTCGGCGGCAGCGCTTCGCAGGTCATCAATCTGCTGGTGGGCTTTTTTAACGGTCTCGCCTCCGGCGCAACGGTCATCATTGCCCAGCTTTACGGCGGCAAGCAGCATTCAGAGCTGAAAAGTGCGCTGCATACCTCGCTGCTGTTCAGCATTCTGGGGGGTGCGCTCCTCACTGTTGTGGGGCTTTTTGTGGCAGAGCCCGGGCTTCGGCTGATGAACACCCCGGAGGATACCATGGAGTACTCCATGCAGTACACAACGGTGATCTTCATCGGCGTGATCCCCAGCTTGCTTTACAACATCGGCAGCGGCATTCTTCGGGCATTGGGAGATTCCCGAAGACCGCTCATTTATCTTGTGATCTGCTGTATCACCAACACCGTGCTGGATCTTCTGTTTGTGGTGATTTTCCGCATGGAAGTCCTCGGCGTTGCCATTGCCACAGTGCTCGCCCAGTGTGTCAGTGCTGTGCTGGTGCTGTGCGCACTGGGAAAGCTGAATGAGGCATACCGCTTCCGCGTGCGGGATCTTCGCATCAGCGGTTCCGACCTTGGCGGTATCCTGCGCATCGGTCTTCCGGCAGCCATTCAATCCTCCACCTACAGCATTTCAAATCTGCTTCTCATGGCGTCCATAAACGTTCTGGGGACGGATACCGTGGCGGGAAACACGGCTGCGGGCAAGGTGGACAGTATTTTCTGGATGCTCATGGGTGCTCTCGGCACAACGGTGCTCACCTTTGTGGGACAGAATATCGGGGCAAAGCAGCTGAAACGGGCAAAACAGGGCATCAAGACCTGCCTTTTTGCGGGAATTGCCATCACGGTGGTCATTACGCTGATCCTGATGAGCTTCGGCGAATTTCTGCTGGGACTCTTCAACCAGGATTCGGAGGTCATCCGTATCGGCTACAGGATCATGTGGTTCTGCGTGCCCTGCTATGTGTTCTGGGTGCTCATTGAAGTGTTTTCCGGTGCGCTGAGAGGCTCCGGCGATGCGCTGATTCCCATGGTGCTGAACCTTGTGGGCATTTGCGCCCTGCGGCTTGTCTGGCTCTATACGGTGGTGCCCGCACACCATACGATCGACACCATCATGCTCAGCTATCCGGTAACGTGGGTCATCACCGGCACGGCCTTTATGATCTATTATTTCCGGGGCGGCTGGACAAAGCGCACGCTCACAAAAGCGGCGGAAGAGGAGACCTGAAAGAGCGGAATATGCACACAGCGTCACTGCAAGGCAGCGACGCTGTGTTTTTTATATGCGGATATTCTCGTAAGCAATGTTGCAGGTGCTGTTGCGGTAGGCGAGAGGAGAAAGCCCCATGTGCCTGCGAAAGGTCTTGGCAAAATAGTTGCCGCAGGAAAAGCCGCAGCTTCGGGCGATCTGCTCCACGGAATCGTTTGTTCTGCTGAGGAGATTCACCGCGTGCTGCAGCCGGATCCGGGTGAGACAGGCAAGGGGGGTGGAGCCGGTTTCCTCGGTGAACACCCGCGTCAGATGGCTGTGGGTCACGCAGAGCCTTTGGGAAAGCCGGTCAATACCGTCGAGAGCGGCGTATTCCGTCTCCAGAATGTGCAAAGCCTTCTGCACAAGGGCGGAGTGCTTGGTTTCGGGATATATACAGTCGTTGCAGAGCATGCACAGAAATTGGGTGAACAGACTCTGCGCATCAAAAGGGGTGCGGATGTGATCCTCCCGGGCGGCACGGTAAAGCTCCGCAAGGGCAGTGATGCTTCGGCTGTTCTCTGCAAGCTCAAGAATGTTTCCCGAACGCTGGGTAATGGCGGAGTAATAGCTTTCGTAAGTTTTATCCGTATAGAGAATCCAGATGAAATGCCAGGGCGCTTCATTTTCCGCCTCATCAAAGCAGTAGACCGTATCTTCGGGGAAACGGAGGAAAAAAGCCTGTCCTCGGGATATGGTGTGCCGCTTTCCGTTCAGGATGACGGTGCCTGTGCCGCTGAGGGTATACTGAAACAGAAACGCAGGGGTACGGGTGCGGTTATCCAGATAGTAATCGGCGCTGCTGCGCTTTTCCA
>JAFQKD010000144.1 GCA_017397075.1 Oscillospiraceae bacterium
AGTTTGAAAGCCGCATGAAGGGTCTTGTGGACGAGATCAAGAAGCTGGGGAACATTATCCTTGTCATCGACGAGGTGCATAATCTCGTGGGTGCGGGTGATGCCGAGGGCAGCATGAACGCTGCAAATATCCTGAAGCCCGCGCTTTCCCGCGGGGAAATTCAGGTCATCGGCGCCACCACCTTTACCGAGTACCGCAAGCATATCGAAAAGGACTCCGCTCTGGAGCGCCGTTTCCAGCCGGTAACGGTAAACGAGCCCACCGTTTCCCAGTCCATTGAGATCATGAAGGGCATTGCCCATTACTATGAGCAGTTCCATGCCGTCCGCATTCCGGAGGAGATGTGCCGTCAGGCTGTCATCCTTTCCGAGCGGTACATTACCGACCGTTTCCTTCCCGATAAGGCTATCGACCTCATTGATGAGGCTTGTTCCGATGTAAACCTGAAGAACCAGTCTCTTGCAGAGGCTGCCCAGCTTCGCAAGGAAATGGACGATATCGCAAAGGAACGGGATCTTATCTTCTCTGCAGCGGAGAGCAACGGCGATTACGAGCGCCTTGCCCAGCTTCGCAGCCGGGAAATGCAGATCACCGACCGTCTGCGGGAGATCGAAAGCGATGCCGCGCCGGAGCTTACTCTGGATAATCTTGCCCGCATCATCGAGCTTTGGACAAAGATCCCCGCAAGCTCCATCTGTGAGGATGAGCATAAGCGTCTTGCGGATCTCTCCGCCCGTCTCAAGGCTCATCTCGTGGGACAGGATGAGGCGGTGGAGGCCGTTTGCGCCGCCATCAAGCGAAACCGCGTGGGCATCTCCCCCAAGCGGAAGCCCTGCAGCTTTATCTTTGTTGGTTCCACGGGCGTTGGCAAAACGGAGCTGGTAAAGCGTCTTGCGGAAGACCTTTTCAACGCCCCCGAATCCCTCATCCGTCTGGATATGTCCGAATTCATGGAGAAATTCAGCGTTTCCCGCATCATCGGCTCTCCTCCGGGATATGTCGGCTATGACGAAGCCGGTCAGCTTACCGAGAAGATCCGCCGCAAGCCCTACAGCGTGGTGCTCTTTGACGAGATCGAAAAGGCTCATCCCGATGTGCTGAACATCCTGCTGCAGATCCTTGACGACGGACGCATTACCGATGCGCAGGGCAGAACGGTAAACTTTGAAAACACGGTGATCATCATGACCACCAACGCCGGAAGCGACAGGAAGGACGGCGCCGTAGGCTTTAACCGCAGCGTCAGTGAGCAGTCCAAGGAAAAGGCCATGAAGTCCCTTTCCGACTTCCTCCGTCCCGAGTTCATTAACCGTGTGGATGAGATCATCTGCTTCAACCGCCTTACCGAGGAGCATTTCCGTTCCATCGCCGCCCTCATGCTCTCAGAGCTTAAGGACACCATGGCCGACCGGGATATCGCCCTTGAGTGGGAGGACACCGTTATCGACTATCTGGTGAAGAAGTCCTATTCCGTCACCTACGGTGCGCGGAACCTCCGCCGCACCATTCAGAAGGATATCGAGGATAAGATCGCCTCTGTCATCATCGACAATTACGCCCTCCATATCACCACCGTCCGCGTTTCCGTGGAAAATGAAGAGATCGCCATTGCCGCCATGTAAAAGCGCACAAAAGCCGCCGCAGGAAATTCCTGCGGCGGCTTTTTCGACGGGTTTATTCGCCGTAAACGCTGACAAAGTTCAACAGCAGTTGATCTGCAAAGGGGTGCCTGCCGATATTCTCGCAAACCTTGAAGCCGTTTACCACGAAGCGGCCTTCGCCCCTGCTGTATTCACACAGCGCCTGACTTCTGGCAATGTCGCCTTCCACCTGACAGCGGATGGCAATGCTTGCAGAAAGAACAGCGTCCGGTTTTCTCATATCCACAAACATCCGTGCGGGGCACACATCTCCCCAGGTCTCCATATCGATGATGCCTGCGGGAGCAACATTCTTAAACATGGGATGGTCAATAATGACGGTATCCCGGTGATAGAGCCAGTCGTGATTGGTGGCGCAGCGTGCCATATCCCCGGCAATGGCGGTGAGATACGGATTTACATCCTCCCGCTCCATGGCAAAACGCGCCGTGGGCATATCACTCATCTGTGTGCCGGACTCTTTTGCCACACCGCAGAGGGGATCTGCGCTGACGAAGACCACCGTGCCGCCGTTTTCCGCGATGGCGCAAGTCTTTTCCCAGTATTCTGCCATGTTCTGCACCGAGCCGATGAGAAGCAGCTTTGCATCGGTATCCGCATCGCGGATATCCGTAAGCTCAGCACCGTATTCTTCGAGAAGTGCTTTTGCCTCTTCGGAAAGGCCCCAGACTGCGGCCTTCTTTCCGCTGACTCCGCAGCCGCAGAGTTTCACCGCCTTCAGCGGAATCTTTCCGCCGTAGGGCCCTGCCTTTTCCAGAAGCTTCACCTGCACGGTGTAATCCCCGGCGGGCAGGGTAACCTGTTCATCAAGGACCACGGCTGCAAGAGGCGGCATATTGCCGTATCCCTCAGCAGGATAGCTTGCGGTGAAGGGGTGCTTCCATGCGTGCCCCTGTTTTCCGTGGATGCGGATCTCGGCAGCGTAATCTCCGGGAGCAAGAGCATCCTCATTGCAGAGCACTGCTTCCAGTTTGAAGGGCTTATCGGCGTAGACGGTGCGTTCCTCCGGGAAAATTGCCCAGCGAAGCGGCGCCCAGCCGGTCTGCAGCGCGTAAGCCGTCCCCGGCTTCAGGACGAGTTTACCCTCCAGGGTACCTTCGTTGCTTGTACCCCAGCTTGTGAGGCTGTAGCCGCAGAACATGGGGTTTGCCCGGATCACATCAAAAACCTCTTCCCGCTGACGCTCGTTCATGCGGTAGGTCTCTTCCACAAAGCTTTCCGCAAAGGGGAACAGGTGGTCAAAGCCGTTATCTGCAAGGAACTCCTCCAGTGCTTCGGCCTGACGGACATTTGCTTTGTAATAGATGCTCTCCCGGCTGACACCGGCCTCTTCCGCATCCAGCTTATCCCGAATGGGATTCATATGGCTGCCGTTGCCCATTTCGGAAATGAACACCGGTGCCGTATCGTGGCCAAGGGTGCGGAACCAGTTGCGTGTCTCCCGATCCATGGGCATACGGGCATAGGGGTGGATATCACCCATGCCGTCAAGGTCGGTGAAGGTATTGGTGGTGTTTCTGCCGTGAGGCTTGCGCACATAGTTGGGGTCACCTTCAGCGCCCCACTGATAGCTCCAGTCCTTGTCTCCGGGAGCGGAGACGCTTCCCACCATGATCTGGTTATCCCATCTGCCGCTGGAAAGCAGCACCGCTCTGTCCATATCCAGCTCACGCAGACGGTGGATGTAATCCACACCTGCCCAGAACACATCTACCTCGGTATAATCCCGGTCAGGGTCAATGCGGTGGGGTGCGCCGAACATGCCAAGCTCGTTAAACACGTACCAGCCCATGATGCAGGGATGGTTCCGGTCGCGGAGGATCATGCGGTCCATGCAGGAGAAGATCATTTCCTTGGTTTTGGCATGATCAATCATGCCCCAGGAAGAAAGCGGGGATTCGATGACCAGAAGTCCCATCTCGTCGCACATATCCAGAAGCTCCGGCTCTGCCACATGGGTAAGGCAGCGGACACTGTTAAATCCCATGGCCTTTATGCCGATAACGGAGAAGGTCTGCATATTAAAATGCGTACACTTGAGGAAGAAGCGCTTACCGTTGAGGAAGAAGAATCCGTTGCGCATTTCCAGCTCGCGGAAACCGATACGGATGGTTTTCTGCTGTGCGCCGTCAAGGGCGATACTGCAAATGTAAAGCACGGGGCAATCCAGCTCCCACAGCTTATGCCCCGGCACGGTGAAGCTGAATTTCTGCACGCTGACCCCTTTGGGCGCGGTAACGGAGATTTCCTTAAAGGCTGCGGGAAGTCCTGTCTTCATTTCCGCAGTGCTGACGGAAATCTGCAGCGTCTTTTCTTCGCCCACGTTTTCCAGAGTGATCTCACACTGCACTTCGC